>CALMUT010000112.1 GCA_937872925.1 uncultured Myxococcales bacterium
GTGTTTACTCTCAATTTTGTGGCGGGGGGGCTCGCGAAACGGTTTCCCCTCGACCCCCCCGCCGATGAACGCCCGCGACCCGTCCGAGTTACCGAAGTACATGCCGGTACCGGCGCCGTCGATGAGATTGCCCCGCACGATCCAGTCCCAGGTCACGATCTTAGTGCTGACGCCAACGGTCTGCTGGCTGCTTCCACCACCGGCGTGCTTGGTGATCGTGCAACCCTCGATGGTGATGTGGTGGGCAAAGTCGCTCGCTTGACCGCCGGCCTTGATGGCATCGATGCCGCTAATGTCCTGCCCATCCAAAAGCAAATTCTGAATCGTAATGAAGCTGGAGTTCTTGATGTCGATGGTGTTCTTCCCGCTCTTGCCCACGAAGCGAGCGGGTGCGCCTGTAGCCGGCCCCTGGATCACGATGGGCATGCCGGCCGCGCCGTTCATGCCGACGATGTTCATACCGCTCAGGTAGTCGCCGCTAGCCAGCTTGAGCACGTCTCCGGCTTGCAGCCCGCCGAGCTTGGCCTGGTAGTCCGCGGGAGTCGCAGGCACGTCGGCCGCCGCAGCCGCGCTGGGGATCGCAAAGCAGAGCAAGAACCCTCGAGTCAACATACGCATGCGCCTATGGGACCCGAGCCGCGCGCGGGCCGCAACGGCGCCGGACTCACTGCCGCAATTTGCGGGTCCGGATGCGGTGACCAAGGGCGAAGCCCCCGAGCATGACCAAGCCGCCCAGCACAAAACCCACCAGCAGCGTGTTGCGCCGCTGGATCCGCCGGGCCTCCTGTTCCGCGGCGCTCTGGGGCCGCGTCGCGCCAGGCCGCGGCGGAATGGACGCGACGGGAGCGGGATCCGCGAGCGCCGCCGCCGTCATGCAGAACACACCCAGCGCGGCGACGGACATGAGCCCTCGCCTAGTACCGCGTTTCCATCGAGACGATGGGCGCGCGCGCCGCGCCAGGCTCTGCAGGGCGACGCGCCTCAATTGCAATTCGGGATCCCGCTGGTTTGAGACGGATCCGTGCAGTAGCCGCGCTTCTGGAACGCTTGCTCCGTCTGCGGATCTCCAAAGCCATCGCAGCGCTGACTGGGCAGGCAGTCCTTGTCACAGTTGCACAGCTTGCCGCACAGCCCCTGATCGCCAATGCCGATCTGCGGGAAGGTGCTCGCCGTGAATAGACAGTACGCCTCTGCCGGCGTGCCCGGGCCGGACCAGCCACAAGCCGGCAACGCGCCAATCGTGCAGGGCTCGACGCAGCTCGGCTCCCCTAGCCCCGCGAGACACACGCCGCGGCATTCCTGGTCGCCGCCACAGGCAGCGCCGATGGGACCACCCGCCACCGGTGCGTTGGTACACACACCGAGCTTCGGGTTGCACGCGCCACTGGGGCAGTCCTGGGCGCCATTGCAATTCGGCAGGCACAAGAAGTTGCCGCCTGGCTGCTCGGTGCAAGCGATCTCTTGTCGCCCGTGGCACTTCGTCGGATCGAATTGCTGCAGCCCCTGGGGCCCGGGTTTGCAGGGCTCCACGCAGTAAAACTCCTGTGCTGGCCCGAGAGCGACGCACTGTGCGCCGGGCGCCACGCCCTGACAGCCGGCCCCCGTCGCCGGGCATTTCGTCGTGCAAAGGCCCCGTGCCGGTCCCCACTGCTGGCCCTGCTCCATCAGGCAGAACAAATCTGGCCCGCACTCGCCGTCCGAAACGCAGGCGCGCCCAAGCGCCGTGTTGCTGCCGCCGACGCCGCCGCCTCCGATCGCGCCGATGCCGCCACCCGCGCCGAACCCGCCCACGTTGCCCGTGCCGCCGCCACCGAAGCCGCCACCAGAAAAGCCGCCACCCCCGAAGCCGCCTGCAGCAAAACCACCCCCGCCCACGTTGCCCACGCCGCCACTACTCACGCCGCCGCTGGCAACCGGGTCAAGCAAGTCCACGGGGCTGCGGCTGCCGCAAGCAACGGCAAATGCGAACACGGAAAGTAGCAGCGAAGGGGTGCGCATGAGCCGAGGGTAGCGCACGAGTCAGGCTTTGGTCACAACGAAACGCAGCCGCTCGTCGCCAATGGCGTGTTCAACGGCGTCGTTGGGGCATGAAAAAACTACCTCGGCAACCAGACACTCGCGCTTGATCTGTTCCACGCCGGCCTGCGCGACGCGCAGTATGCGCTCACTGCCATCCAGCTGCAGTTGGATCCGATCCACGAAGTCTAGGCCCTGCTCTTTGCGCTCCCCTTGCACGCGGCTGAGGATCTCTCGCAACAAACCCTCGTCCACCAGGGCGTCGGTGAGCGTGGTGTGCAGCACCACGACGCCGACGCCACCGGTCTCCGCCGCGAAACCCTCGGCGGCGCTCACGCTGACCTCGATCTCCTCCGGCGAAAACTCAAGGGGCGCGCCATCGACCTGCAGCGTGATGGCGCCGCGCTTGCCCAGCTCCGCGAACAGCGCGCCGCCATCGGCGCCGTCCAGGGCCTTCTTCACGGCCTGAACGTTCTTGCCCAGGCGCGGGCCCAGGGCGCGGAAGTTGGGCTTCAGCTTGAAGCTCACCGCGCCCTCCTCGTGCCCCGGATGCATGCACACGACTTCGTGCACGTTCAGCTCTTCGGCAATCAACGCCTTGTGAGACTCGACTCGCTGTTTGAGCTGTCCATCGTTGAACACAACGTCCACCCGCGACAGCGGTTGGCGCACCTTCAGGCGACTTTGGGTGCGCACCGCCAGCCCCAAGCTGACGATCTCGCGCACGGCGGACATTTCAGTCGCCAGGCTCGCGTCAATGTGGGCGCTCTGCGCCGCGGGAAAGTCCGCCAAATGCACGCTCTCCGCGGCGCCCGCCAGCTCCGGCCGCACCACCAGGTTTTGGTACATCTCCTCGGCGAAGAACGGCACAAATGGCGCGATCACGTGACACAACGTGGTCAGGGTTTCATACAGCGTGCCGAAGGCGTCGCGCTTGTCCTGCTCGAAGCCCGGCGCCCAGAAGCGCGAGCGGCTGCGGCGTACGTACCAATTCGAGATCCCTTCCGCGAGCTCGATCAGCCGCTGCGCTGCGTCGTACACCCGATACTCACCCATAGCCGCGCGCACGGCCTGCACCGTCAGCGCCAACTCCGAGAGCATCCAGCGGTCGAGCAGCGGGCGCTG
Source organism: uncultured Myxococcales bacterium (assembly GCA_937872925.1). GTDB lineage: Bacteria > Myxococcota_A > Polyangia > Polyangiales > Polyangiaceae > JACKEA01. The sequence continues at coordinate 3,142 of CALMUT010000112.1, forward strand.
TGCGGCCGGCTGCGGCGCGTGCTTCGCCTCCGTCGGGGAGTAGCCGTCGATGTTGGCGTAGATGACGAAGAAGGAATACACGTTGCGCAGCTTGACCAGGAAGTCCTTCTGCAGCAGCCGCACGTTCTGCAGGCTGTGCCGCGTGTTGGACCAGGGCGGGCTCGCCGCGTAGAAAAACCAGCGAAATGCGTCGGATCCGGGAGCGGGCGTGCTTTCGTCTTCCAGGGTCACGCGCTGGTCCACAGCGGCGCGTGGCACCTCCACGGGCATCGTGTTTTCGCCGGTGACAATGGGGGAAAGCCCGAGTGCTGCGCGATCCGTCTCGGACAAGATCACGACGCGGCGGGGTAGCTTCTTCTGAGCGTGCACGGTCACCGTGCGGCGCTGGTCCGGAGCGTCCGCGCGGTACAGCGCCAGGGTGGCGCCCTCTTTGAGGTCCATGCCTTCCAAGTCTTCGCGTGCGATCCATGCTTCGCCGGCTTTGGCCTGTTTGCCACCGGCGCCCTCTGCCAACACGCCGAACTCCATGCGCACGCGATCCAAGATGATCTCCGGCGGCGTGTAGTTGCCCCGGCTCTTGCTTTCCTTCTTGCCCTCTTTGTCGCAGACGTGCCCAAGCACAATGCAGTTCTTGTAGGGGTGCGGGAACGCGCGCGTCGAAGACAGGCCTGCTGCTTTCTGAGTCTCCTCGTCAAAGACGAGGGAGGAGATCATCAGCAGCGAATAGAACCAACCGCGCGTCTGATCGATGGCCTCGCTAATGAAGTCCGCGGGGAACGCATCGTCGAGCTTTGCAACGGAACCCTCCACGTGGGGGAAGCCCCACTGCGCGAAGGGCATGCAGCCGGAGTCGAACCAGCAGTCGATCACCTCCGTGACGCGGCGCATGGTGCCGTCGCAGATCTCACAGGGAAAGGTGACCTCGTCGATCCAAGGTTTGTGCACGATCAAGTGATCGTTCAGGCTCGGATCTTTCTGCTTGGCCGCGTGAAAATGGGCGAAAGCCTGGGGATTCTTGGCCTCGATGGCGGCCACGCTGCTGGGCGCAGCCTTGTGCTCTGCGTCCTTGTCGCAGACCCACACATTCAGCGGTGTGCCCCAAAAGCGCTCCCGCGACAGCGCCCAGTCCACGTTGTTGCGCAGGAAGTCGCCGAAGCGTCCGTCCTTGATGTGCTCCGGGGACCAGCCCACCGCCTGGTTGTTCTGCATCGCCTGCTCCAAGCGAGCGGTGGTGCGGATGAACCATGCCGGGCGGGCCATTTGGATCAACGGATCTTCGTCCGCGCGCCAGCAGAAGGGATACTCGTGGCGGGACTGCTCCTCGTGCAGCAAGAGCTTCCGCTCGGCGAGCTCACGCAAGATCGGGCGGTCACAGTCCTTGACCCACTTGCCGGCGTACTCGCCTGCCTCGGGGCGGAACGTTCCATCCGGGTTGACCGCGCAGATCAGCTCCACGTCCAGGGGGTCTTTGTAGCGAGCCAACTGCCGGCGGTGCGCGTTGTGATCGTCCTCGCCGAACGCCGGCGCGATGTGCACAATGCCTGTGCCGGTATCCAGGGTGACGAAGTCCTCGCTCAGCACGCGCCAGTACAGCGCATCGTCGCCCCCCGCTTTGAGCGCCACGCGGCTCTCGGAAAGCCGCGCCGCGTAGGTATCGAAGGGCGGCCGGTAACGCAGCCCCACCAGCTCTTCGGAGCGCACGGTCTTTTCCACGCTCAGCGTGCGGCCGATCTTCTTTTCGATCTGCTCCCGCAGCGCGGCCGCCACAATCAGGGTTTCCGCCGCAATTTCCTGGGCCTTCTGCTTCTTGGGATCCAAGGGCTCCCCCACCCGCACGTAGACGTACTCGGTGTTCGGGCGGACGGCGGCGTAGCCGTTGCTCGGCAGCGTCCAGGGCGTCGTGGTCCACACCACCAGCGCCGTCTTCTCGTCCCCAACCAGCGGGAACGCGACGAACACGCTGGGGTCGTCGACGGTCTTGTAACCCAAGCCGACCTCCGCACTCGACAGCGCCGTGCCGCCTTGGGCCCACCACCAGACCACCTTGTGGCCTTGATACAGCAGCCCCTTCTTGAAGAGCTCGGACAGGGCCCACCACACACTCTCCACGTAGGTCTTGTGGTAGGTCACGTAGGCGTCCGGCAGGCTGACCCAGAAACCGAGGCGCTCCGTCAGCCGCTCCCACTCGCCGGTGTAGCGAAACACGCTCTCGATGCAGCGCGCCACGAAGGGCTCGACGCCATATTCCTGGATCGCTGCTTTGCCGTGGATGCGCAGCTCCTTCTCGACCTCCACCTCCACGGGCAGGCCATGCGTGTCCCACCCGCCCTTGCGCAGCACGCGCTTGCCGAGCATGGATTGGTAGCGCGGGAACAGGTCCTTCACCACCCGCGTCAGCACGTGCCCGTTGTGGGGCACGCCGTTCGCGGTGGGCGGCCCTTCGTAGAACACGAAATGCGGCGCATCCGGCCCGCGATGCTCCAAGGACTTTTCGAAAATCTTCCGCGCCTTCCACAGCTCCAAAATCGCGTTCTCGTAGCGCGGGAAATCCAGGGCTTGGGGCACGGGTTCGAACACGGGGCGCGTCGTCATGAAGCGCCCGCTATAGCCCGCTTGTTGCGGGGTTTCCATCTTTGCGGCGCGGCCCTGCCCGACCTGCGCCGCGTCCGCTCAGGGCGCCTGCACGCCGCGTCCGCGCCTCGATCGTCGCATGGCCCGCCCCAGAATGAGCGCGACTAGCAGCCAATTCGGCGCGGCTGGGGATCCGACGACGCGGCACCCACAACCCTCAGCGTCTTGGGTGGGAGTGGAATGGGACCCGGCGCTGCCGCCAGTCCCGCCTCCCGAGGCATCCAAACCAGCATCACCCGTGGGCAGGCACTGTCCGCCAGCGCAGGCGTACCCAGGCGCACAGTCGGTGCCGTCGCTGCATTGTTGTTGACACTTACCGACGACGCAGCGGTAGCCGCCGCAGCTCGACACAGTCCCATCCGTGGTCTTGACCGACCACGCGTCGGCACACGAGTTGCCCACCACCACGCACGATCCGCTCGATACATCGCATGCGTTAGTCCCGGCGCACTGTGCACTCGTCGTACACGTCGTGAAGCACTGCTGATTGACGGGATCGCATCCGTAGTCCCCGCAGTCCTTGGCCACGCTGGTCACGCACGCCCCAGTTCCATCGCATCGGTCCGCGGGCAGCAGCGAATCACCAGCGCAGGAGGCCGAGCCGCATGCGGTCCCCTGATCCGGATAGCTGCACTTATCCGCAAGCCCCGCACAGGTCCCCTGGCAGGGTGGCGTACCCGCACAGGCAGGCCGCGGCGCGACGGGTCCGGCGCCCGTAACGAGGCTACACGTGCCCAGCTTCCCCGCAGTATCGCAGCGCTGACACTGCCCTTGGCACGGCTTGTCGCAACACACACCGTCGGTGCAATTCGAACTCACGCAATCGCCAGATTGGCTGCATGCGGCCCCCACCGGCAGCTTCTTGACGCAGGTGCCGCCCAGACACTCCTCATCGGTCTCCACGCAATCCGTCGAAGCCGTGCACGGACTCGCGCACTGGCCAGGACACGCGCTCGCACACACGCCTGCGTCCACCGCATCCGGGAGACACTTCACTTTTCCGCTGGCACAAGGCAGCGGGGTCGTCTCGGAATAGCAGCTGCCCTGGCCGTCGCAGATCATCCCGACGGTGTTGTTCAGAATGCAGCTAGTGGCACCGCAAGCGGTCCCCGTTGGGTAAAGCGCACACTTGGCGGCGGTCCCGGCACACTGCCCCGTCTGTGCACAGCTCGATGGCGCGTCTGTGCTGCAATCGCCGTCTGGGTCCGTTCCGGCACGGACTGGCCCGCAGGTTCCGTGGTCTTTGGCGGACTGCTTCCACTTCGCAGCGCAGCTCTCACACACTCCAGCGCACGCCACGTTGCAGCACACCCCGTCCGCACAGAAGCCGGAATCGCATTCCGCGGGCAGAGCGCAGGGCGCGCCGATGGCGCTCGCCGCCTCCGCTGGCGACGGCAGCAACACATAACAAGCCAGCAGAGTGCGAGCGACACTCGCGAGGACGCGCAGCGTGCGCGGGGTCCCTTTTACTCGTGGCAACAGCGGAAGCCTCGCGTGGGTGCCGTTTGTTTGCGCGTGATGACCTCTGCGTGGGCGCACTCCAACTGCTGGGCGGAAGATCCATAGCTACCGCCGCGAACCTGGCACGGTCCGTCTTCGGTGTTCTGGCTGCACGCACCGGTCCACTCAGACACATTGCCGGTGAGATCGAAAACTGACGCCGCGGTCGAGCAGGCGGTGAAGGTTCCGGGCGCAGCCGGCGACGCTTTGTTTGCGTCCGCGCCGTTGCACGCGTCGCCCTTGTAGTTGGCCCCGTAGGGGTATTCGTTACCGCCATTGGCCGAACACACGGCGTACCAGTCGCTTTGGGCGGCGTCATCGAGAGCGGTCGTGGAATCCCCACACAGTTCCTTGCCTGCCCAAAGGCAGAATGCCTGCGCGTCACACCAGTCCACACACGTAACAGGCAGCGTCTCCACCGGCGTCGAGCCCAGACAGGTGTCGTTGATGGCGAAACCCGGCGCCGGTCCACTCGCGGGGGGCGCTCCCGCGTCGGCCGCGGCGACGTTCCATGCGCAAACACCGCTCTGAGCGCTTGGCGCAGCGGCGAGAAACTCCTGGTATTCCGAAACCGTTGCTTCCGTCGTGTCGACCCACAGGCACGAACCGTCCGGTCGCTTCCACTGAACCATCGGCGCCCCGTGAAGACCGGGGTCCACCTCCGCCGGACACCCAGCGGCGCCCGCACCACCACCGGTGCCGGCTCCGCCGCCCGTCGCGCCAGCGCTACCGCCAGCGCCACTGGCGCCGCCGCCCCCCGCGAAATCTTCAAACCCGCCCACCACCTGGCATGCCGAACGAGAGACCCCCAAGGACAGGAAGACGACGAGCGCCCGTCTCATCAAAAGCTCCCGCCAAAATCGAAGCCGAAATGACTCGCTGAACCAGCAGCGGAGACCCGCACGCCAGAACGCTGAGCGGCAGCAGGCGCGGCCGACGCGGCCGAATCGTTGCTACCGGTGAGCAGAAGCACGGCACCGACTCCAATGCCTACGATGCCGAGACCGATCCCAACGTTCGCTATGTTCGCCTGCGTTCCAGCCTTGTCGCGATTGTCGGTCGCCGCGCTGTCGCAGCCCTGGTGCGACGGACAAGCGTCTTCGGCCTTGCCGTAGCTGCTGAGTGCCATCACCCCAAAGACGCTGCCGACGGCCAATGCGGCGACGCCCACGCCTCCGACGACGTAGGCCAAAGTCTGTGAGCCGCCGTCGGCCTCTGGAGGCTTGTTGCTTGGTGCACGCGGCGGCATCGGAGCCTCTGCCACCGGCTGGGGGCTGGTATTGGGTGGGGCGGCCCCAGAAGCCTTTCGCAGCGCAGGCACGGAAAGCGTCTGCGCATCACCATCGGACCCGACGCTGACCTGCATCGTCAGCGACTCGTGGCCCGGGGCCGTGATCGTGATTTCGTGAGCGCCGGGATCCGTCGGGAGCTTGGACCCGAGGGTACTCGCTTCGAGCTTCACGTCGCCGCGCCGGATCTCGAGGCCCGGGACCTTCTTCGCCACGTTGATCGTCAAATACGAAAGCTTCGGCTCCAGTTCCGCGGCCTGTTTTCGCGCTTCGTCGGCGCGATCCGGACGGCCCTGGGTCTTCGCCAGCCGCGCCGCAGCCAAGTACTCAGCCCAAGCCGTTGCCGTGCGCCCCTCTTTTTCGTGACAAGACGCCAGATTGAGCAGCGTCCCGGAAGACGCGTCGAGCCGTTGGCTCTCCGCCAGCTTCTTGCACGCAACCGCGTACTCGCCCTTGTCCATCAACGCGCGGCCCTCTCGAAACAGCGCCTCAGCAGCCGCAACATCTTGAGCGAACGCTGGGTGGACCTGGCAGAGCAACGCTCCGCCAAACGCCAGAACCCGGATCGCACCCACCCACGAGCATTCCATCACCGCCGAGCATAGGCGGCCTGGTCGCCGCTGTCAGCCCCGATGCGTCAGCGTCCGCCGTAGACGTCTTCGCTGGGCTTTGTTTGGGTCGGCTTTGGAGTCGGTGAGGGCTCGGGCAGCTTTGCTTTGCCCAACGTAGGCGTCGGCGGCGCCGCTTTGACCGACGGACGCGATAGGACGACATCAGGTGCCGCATCGGCAGTTGCAGCCCGCGTGCTCGAGGGGGCTGTCAGGGCGCTCGACGGCGTAGGAACGATCTCGACTTCGGCTGCGGCGGGAGTGGAGGCGGCTGCGGGAACCACCGACGAGTTCTCTGCGCTGGCCTGGGGCACGCCCCTCGAGCCTCTCAGCGCAAACAAGCCAAGCCCCATCAACAGCAGAGCCATCGTACCGGCCGCCGCGAGGGCAACTCCCCGATGGCTCTTCTTCGGCACTGCGATTTGGTCGGATCGGCCAATGGCCACCGCGTGATCGGTGCCTGCGAGACTGTCCGGAGGGGGCGCGGGCACGCTCTGCAGCGTAACGCCAGCGGGCGCCACGGGCTGTGCCAGGCTATTGGAGCCGCCGCCCGTGGTGGCGTGGTTCGGAATGCCAAGCGCCTTGGCCAAGGCAGCAGACGCCTCGCCTGCGCTAGAAAAGCGCTTGTGGGCGTCGCGATTGACGCAGCGCAAAAACCAGGCCTCAAACCCCGCCGGCCAGGTCGGTACAATGCCAAGCTCCCGCGCGCGCTCGGTCGGGGGCACGATGGGCAAGCTCAAGACCTCTCCGAAGAGCTGCGTCAGGCTCGCCTCGGGCAGATGCGCGGTTTTCCAGTAGCAACGGCCAGTGAGCATGAAGAACGCGATCAGCCCCAGCGCCCAAATGTCCGTGCGTGGGGTGATGGCGCCGCCAGCGCCCTGTTCGTAAGCCATGTACAGCGGCGTGCCCTTGACCTCTTGGCTCACTTTCGTCGAACTGCTGAGCACCTTCGCAATGCCAAAATCCAGGATCTTGATGCAGGGCGATCCATCGTCACGATGCGTCAGAAAGAGGTTCTCGGGCTTCAGGTCGCGATGCACGATGGGCTCCGGCAAACCGTCTCGGTTTACGTAACCGTGCGCCTTGTCCAGGCCACTGGCCGTCTGTCGCATGCAAACAACGACTTGCTCGGGAGACATGGGGCCTCGACTCAGCACCGCCTTTTCTAAATCCTCACCAACAAGCAGCTCCATCACCAAAAACGGCATCCGGAGGGTCTCGTCAAATCCGGCATCGATCACGCCGACGATGTGCTCGCTATTCACACGTCCGGCGATGCGCGCTTCCTGTTCAAATTTGCTCACCGCGTCTTGGGAACTCAGAACGTGCGGCCACAAGACTTTCAGGGCCACGCGCAACTCGGTGGCAAGCTGTTCGGCGATATAGACTGCGCCGAACCCGCCCTGTGCGAGAAAGTCGTGGATCCGGTAGCGGCCGGCGAATACCTGGTCTTTCTGCAGCAAGTCGCTCATCGGGCGCCTGTCCGCCCCGCGGGTCTGCGCCGACGCGCCAAGGCCAGCCCAAACAACGACAAAGCCCAATGCCAAGGCTTCGGCGCATCCTGGTCGCCAACAACCCTGCAACCACAGCCGCTGTCATCTTCAGCGTTGAAGTTCTTGGTGCCGGCGCTTCCACCACCGCCGTCGGGGCCAACGCCGCCACTGCCCCCGGAGGCCGCGCCCCCTGCGCCCGCATCCTGTTGCACGCACTTGCCGCCCTGACAATCATGGCCCGGTGCGCAGTCGTTCTTGTCAGAACATTGCTGCTGGCAGGCGCCGGCAACACATTTGTAGCCGTTGCAGCTCGATACCGTGCCTTCCGGCGACTTGACGTTGTACGCGTCCGCGCAAGTGGCACCCGTGGAGCTGCAAGTCCCGGTGGCCGTGTTGCAGCTCGCGCCACCCTTGCAGTCCGCACTCGTCACGCAGCTCGTCTTGCACGAGTTCGAAGCACTGTCGCAGGTGTATTCACCGCAGTCCAAAACCGCCGCCGCGGCGCACTGACCCGTGCCGTCGCACTGAGACGCCGGCTGCAAAGAATCGTTGACACACTGAGCGGTTCCGCAAGCCTTGGCAGCGCCTGGGAAGGTGCATCCGTCCACCTTGGCCCCGTCGCAGAGCCCGCCGCAGTCCGTGCCGGCACCGGCGCACGCCGGCCGCGTCGTGCCCTTGTCAGATTGGGGCGTTCCCTGGAACGGCTTGCACTGTCCTTCCGTACCCGCCGCAGCGCAGAACTCACATTGTTGCGTGCAGCTGGAATCGCAACAGACGCCATCGGCGCAAAACCCAGACTGGCACGAGACCGCGGTGCTGCAGCCAGCGCCGTTTGCTGCCTTGGGCTTGCACACGCCCCCTTCGCAGTAGTTCCCGTTGACGCAATCCGTGTCGGTGCCACAAGGGCTCGTGCAAGCACCGGCCGTGCAGAGGTACGGGGCGCAAGGGATACCGTTTGCTTCGGTCACGCAGAGGCCCAATCCGTCGCAGACTTTGCCCTTGACGCTGCTACCGACGCACACGGTCGCTCCGCAAGCGGTCTGCGCCGAGTACAGCGCACAGGCGCCAGCTCCATCGCAGTTGCCTGTCTTGCCGCAAGTGCTGGGCAGATCCTGCCCGCAGTCGTTGTGCGGGTCGAGGCCCGTCGCCGCCGGCCCGCATTCCCCGTTGTTGGTCAGGGATTGTTTGAGCGCCGCAGCGCACGCCACGCAGGGGCTACTGCAACCGGAGTTGCAGCAGACGCCATCCACGCAGAACCCGCTGGTGCATTCCTTCGTCGCAGCGCATGTCTCGCCGTTGGTCTTCTTCGGCTGGCACGTGGAGCCACCGTCGCAGTAGTACGAACTCGCGCAGTCCGTGTCGCGGACACATGAGGTAGGACGGGCGGGACTCCCGCCGCTGCACAGGTAGCCACCCGTGCAGGTCCCCGGCAACCCCTTCGCGATCGTCGTGCAACTGCCGTTCAGGGATGCCCCGAGCGCCGAAGCACAAACATCGCAGCCACCAGCGCAGGCCGTGTTGCAGCAGTACCCGTCGACGCAGTTGTTGCTCGCGCACTGACCCGCCGAACTACAAGCCTGACCGTTGGCCAGCTTGCACGCGCCCGTGCCGTCGCAAGTATTGGTCCCCGTGCAATTGTTGTCAGGGCCGCTGGTCACCAGCGTCGTGCACGTGCCCGAAGCGTTGGCACAAGATCGGCACGGCGTTGTGCAGCCATCTGCGCAGCACACGGAATCCTGACAACTGGCGCTGGCGCACTCGGAACCAACGCTGCACGGCTGTCCGTTGTTCTTCTTACAGGAGCCTGAGGCATCGCAACTGCTCGCGCCGCTGCAATTGTTGTCCGTTTGGCTCGTGACGAGGGTGGTACACGTTCCTGCCGCGTTCGCGCAGGACCGACATGGAGTGGCGCAAGTGTCGGCGCAGCACGTGCCATCAACGCAGTTGCCGCTGGCGCATTCGCTTGCGGCGCTGCAGGTTTGTCCGAGCTTCTTTTTGCAATTGGCGGAAGCGTCGCAGGTATTGTTGCCGGTACAACTGTCAGGATCATCGGCGCTTGCTACCGGATTGCAGGCCCCGGATGCGTTGGCGCAGGAGCGACACGCGGTCGTACACGCGTTCTGACAGCACGTGCCATCCTTGCAAAATCCGCTGGCGCATTCCAGCGCGTTGCTGCAGCCCTGCCCAGTCTTTTTGAGGCAACTGCCCGCGGCACTACAGGTGTTGACGCCGTTGCAGTTGTCGTCATCCTGGCTGGCAACGACCGTGGTGCATGTGCCGGAAGCGTTGGCGCAGGAGCGACACGCGGTAGTGCAATTGTCTGCACAGCAACGACCATCCCTGCAGAAGTTGCTGGCGCACTCACTCGCCCCTGAGCAAACTTGTCCGTTCTTCTTCTTGCACACGCCGCTGCCATCGCAGGTATTCGCGCCGGTGCAGCTATCAGGATCGTCTGCTGACTTCACCGTCGTGCAGACACCAGAAGTCGTTGCGGCGCCATTGTCGTCGCAGCGCTGGCAGGTGCCGCATGAAGCTGTCTCGCAGCAGACGCCGTCAGTGCAAAATCCCGTGTCGCAGGCAGTACTCGCTCCGTTCGGACTGCAGGCATTTCCTCGCACGTAATAGGTATGTGTGTCCGAGAGTTCGATGGGACCTGCGGGGGTGTCCCCGCTGAAAATCACCGCTTCACGGCGCACGCTGTCGTAGGCCATGGCAGTGCTGCGCACCGACGGCACGGTGCCGACCGCCACTGGAAACGCCGCGATCCACTTCTGGCCGTCCCATTCCATCGTGTCATTGATGGCGCCGGACGCGCCCTTTCCGCCGAACATCACCACGCGCTTGCGGTTGGTGTCGTAAGCCGCACCGGCTTGTTGGCGCGAGGCCGGCACAGGTGTGCCGGTGTACTTGGCCCAGTTGTTAGACGTGCTGTCGTACATGTAGGTGTCCGACACCAGCGTCGAGCCGTTGAACCCGCCAAACACGATGACGTCACCGTCGACGTCCTGCGACATGATATGGCCCGAGCGCGCGACCGGCTTGTTCGTGTCGCAGCTGCTGGGCGCCTTGCACAGCTCGACCCAAATATTGGACGCGTCATTCCAAGCCCACATTTGCTTGGAATACACGCCGCTGGCATTGCCGCCGAACAGCACGAGCTGTTTGAGCCCGGGATCGTACGCCATGGCCGGGCCGCGCGCCCCTAGGGGTTTGTTCGTGCCGGAGACGCAGGTCAGGCAGCGCTGGGTCCAGGCCCCGCTCTTAAACACCCAGGTGTCGCTCAGATACCCGCCATTGAATCCTCCGAACAGCAGGATCTGCTTGGTATTGGGGTCGTACGCCATTGCCGCTTCACGACGGCCGGCGGGGCCCGTCGCCGCCACTCCCCACGCGGTGCCGTTCCAGGTCCACGCGTCGCTGCAGTAGGGAGCCCCGCTGCAGCCCCCGCTCACGTCGTAGCCGCCGAACATGAGCGTGTAGGAAACGCTGTCGTCGAAAGCCATCATGTGCGTGGCGCGCCCGATGGGACCATCCACTTTCTGGGTCCACACCGCCACTTCTAGCGCCGGATCCAGCAGAATCGGATATTCGAGGCCAGTCGTGTCGACCTCAATCACCACTTGATCGCCATCGACGCGGATCGAGGCATCTCGACGCTGCGCCGCCGCATCCACTGCGTATGGCGCCGGGATGCGCAGGGCGGGGCGTCCCTCCGTGTCTACAAAGGCGAGCGAACCACCGGGCTCCAACTCCATGCGCGGAAGCCACTCGGGCAATTCAACGCTCCAGCTGAAACTAGTCCGGGCACGACTGTCACGCAGAACCAGCAGCTCTTCGTAGCGATACTCGGTCGCGGCGACCAAGATGTCCACCGAAGGGTACGCTTCCTCGTAGACCCCCTGGCCGTTGTGCGCGCGCAGCTCGGCGGGGGCCGCTCCCGTTCGAAGGATGCGCAGCGTGCGACCTTCCGAGTCGTTCAGACCCGCGGAAAACGCTTCGTCCGCGCGCGGCCCAACGCGCACGGCGATCCGGCTACCGCTGGCGCCCAGCCCGCGCCAACCCGGTGATTCGAAATACTGATCCCGCGGCTGCAAGCCGCCGACGCTGCGTTGCAGGAAGCGCAACAGCGGTGCGTCCGCGCGGGCCAGGGCGCTGACTTGGGAGAACGCCTGTGATGGCGGGTCGGCCTGAGAGCCGACGCTGGGCTCTGCCGGCGCGCCGGACTCGGTCGAATCAGATGCCGCACAGCCCTGAACTGTGCCCACTGCACTCGCCAATGCAAGCACCAGCCCCACGAGTTTGAATGAGCTCGTTGCCACTTGGAACTCTCCTCCGCCGCCCTTAAGAAGCGACATAGCCGCCCAATCCGAGGCTATCCTAGAAAGACGAATCCTCGCAACCGAACCGGGCCGCCACCGCTGTCAATCGTCATTGACGCCAAAAGCGAATCCTCGGAGAATCCGCGCGGGATCAGGGGAAACGCGACAACGCCGGGGGCTATGGCCAGCGGCCAGTGGAGTCATCGCTGCGCGCGCCGATCTTGATCCCCCACCAAATCTCCGCACCTCCTCGTTCCAACCGCGCTCTGCTCAACGGAGGCACCTGTGTCTTTCGAAAATACTCTGATTCATCCCTCTGGCCGTTCCCTCGTGCTCGACCCCAGCCGCGTCGTGCTTGCATTCGATCCCGGCGGTAGACCCAAAAACCTGGTGCAAACGCTGACTTCGCTAGGGCTAGAGCTTGAAGACTCAGCACAAGGCGCGTCGAAGCGTCTCGTCAATCAAAGCCCGCGCTACTGCTTCGCGCGCTCTGCAAACGGCGAGCGGCTGGACGCTACGGTAGCGAAGAAGCTTCTCGAACTGCTCGGCAAGAAGACCGCCAAACCACGGCTGCTTTGGGTTGGCGGTGTGTATCGATTCGCTGGCTCGGACCGGGACCGCGACTTGTTGGCGCCGGTTCAAGACGCGGTCATCGTGCGGCTCCAAGACCCGAAGTCCGCCAAGGCACAAAAGGCACTCCTGGCGTTGGTGAAGCGCCTTGGACTCGTTGTCGACGCCAGGAAGTCCAAACAAGTCGACGGCGGGTTGTTCGTGCGCCCAGGGGACGTGAACAAGCGCCCGGCGACGGCAGCCGTTGCCCAGCTTCTAGAGGCCGGGCCCAAGCTCGTCGCCCAGGCACAGCCGGACTACGTCCCGCTCATTTCTCCTGCGTCGGCAACGCCCAGCAGTGAAACGCACTGGGCGATTCAATGGAACATGACGCAGATTGGCGCCGAAGCTGCCTGGGACAGCGGCACCGGCGATCCGTCGGTGTTCGTGTGTGTGATCGACAGCGGCATCGAGCGTGGCCACGAGGAGTTGAATCGCGCCACGAACCGAGGACACAACGTCGACTCCGGCCTCGAAACCGTGGGCCTGGTGCCCGGCGTTGGAGACGTGACCGCTCCCGCCTTCCCCACTGCACTCGGGGCGGGGCACGGAACGGCCATGGCAAGCATTGCCTCAGCGACCTGGGATGCAGGTGGCGTCGCCGGACTTGCTGGGGGGGCATCGCTGCTGGCGATCTCTGCACCGAACTGGGCGGCATTCGAAGTCGGAGCCGCCATCGATCGCGCACGGGATCTCGCAGCGGCACCGACGGGAGGCGTCGGCAAGCGCGTCATCCTGTTGGGTGGCGTGAGCGCAGCATGGGCCGGAACCGGCGTGGAAACCGCCTTGAGCGCCGCACTCGCCGCGGGGTTGATCGTGGTGTGCCCCAGCGGCAACACCAACGCTCTGGGCGTTGACTATCCGGGCGATGGTACGCATCCCGAACTGATGGTCTGCGGTGCATCGGACCAAGCCGACGAGCGGTATACCTCGAGCTACGGGCCCACAATCACCGTTGTTGCGCCAGGAAAGGACGTCCCGGTGGCTGACTTGGTCGGCGCCAACGGCTACTCGACGGACAGCTACCACTTGGTCTTCGAAGGCAGTTCCTGTGGCGCAGCGCACACCGCTGGCGTGCTCGCGTTGCTGCTGTCCGCACCGGGACTGGACTTCGCGAGCTACCCGGGCGCTGCGCTGCGCGAAAAGCTTCGAAGCGTGATCGAGCGAACATCCGAGAAGGTCGGTTCTGTCGCCTACACCACGGAAATCAACCCCCGGAACGACGAAATGGGATTCGGTCGCATCCGCGCGGACTATGCCGTGAGTTTCGCGGACGTCATGATCAAGGACGACCCCCTCGACACCGGCATCGAGCCTTCGACGGGGGTGTTCTGGCGGGACTCGGACATCGTTGCCCGCAAGGATCCGGAGACTCAGGCAGTGGTCGAGGCCAGTTTCGATGTTTGGCAGCCGGATGCAGCGCAAGCCCGCAACATCTACGTCAAACCGGACCTGTCGGACTCCTACGTGTACGTGCGCGTGGGCAACCTCGGGCCCGCCGCAGCAACCAACGTGCGCGTGCGCTGCGTCGGCGCCGCGTGCTCTACTGGCTTTCAATACCCTACCGACTGGAATGCGGGCGAAGACGCCACTCATCTCGTGATGACACCAAGCCCCTGGCCTGGGGATCCACCCGCGGTTGGCGACGAATACGTCGTTGGCAATCTTGCCCAGGGCGTGACGAAGATTGTCCGCTTCACGGTCTCCCACGCGCAAGCACTTAAGGCACGCGACACCTGGTCCGGCCACGCCTGTGCATTGGCGCGTGTCACCGCAGACAACGACCACGCGTTCAATCTCTTTTCACCGGCGGCTCCAACGGGAGGCGAGCAATCCCGGCGCAACAATCTGGTACAGCGCAACCTGCATTCGGTGACGGCCACGAGTCCGTGGTTCTTCCCGTTCTTGGCAGGAGGCACTGAAAACCCAGACGATGAATTCGAACTCATCATCGACACCAGCCGCGTGCCCAGTGGAACACTGGTGCGACTGCACCTAGACGACGCGAAGCGCGCCTTTCCAGATATCAACGTCGATGAGCTATCGTCAAAGCGCCACACGTCGGCATCCGCTCATATCCGTCGCGGGCCGAATTTCACTCTACTCGATCGCGCCCGGGTTCAACTTAGCTGCGGCGGTGCCGAAGGCGTCCTGACGCTGCAACCCGGTACTCGCTTCGAATGCCTGGCGAATCGCACGGACGTGGCGTCGTCTGGAGCGCAAATAACGGTGGCGAACGGCAAACGCGTGGTGGAAAGCCGGGCGCGCCGGACCTCTGTGCGCCTGCAGAAACGACCCCATGAGCTCTTGCCGCTTCTTCTCGAAATCCCCCTGCCCGCTGGCACGCAGCCCTCGGATCGCTATTTGGTGGACGTCTCGCAACGGGATCGTAGCGGGCGGATCGTCGGTGGCTTCAGCCTGGTGCTGCTGCGCTAGGAGCAAACACGGGGCCGATCACGGCATTTCGACGCCGACCACGACCTGGTTTTCCTCGCCGTCGCCAACGTCGGAGCGGATCTTCGTCGACCAATCGATCTCGACCTTTCGGGGCTCGCCGTCGAGCTCGAGCTCGACCCGGTAGCGCGCCTCGCAACGAAAGCAGACCTGGGGGAATAGATCCGTCAGCGTGCCCTGGGGCACCGCCCCCGCAGCGGCGTCGCGGTCCGCGAAGATGCGGCGCTCCATCTTGGGCAGCTTGGGGTCGTCGGGCACCATGCGCACGATCACCGGAGTCGGCGGCCCCTCCCCGCGCCAGCGTCCGGTGACGCCAACGGAAAGATCGTACATTGCGGGCGCGAACGCGCGGTAGCGAAAGCTCAGTTTGGGCGTCTGCTCGCTGAGCACCACGGCGTGTTCCATTTCCGCGCTGGCTTCGTTCCTGGGTTTGCTCGTCGCCAGGCTGGCCAGCGCGCACGCAATGGTGGCGAGCAACGCCAGGGCGCGCCGCCAACGGCGCCGCCCGTGGTCCCTGACGCCAGCGGTCCTGTCGCTCGGCATGCGCTCTCCAAGGCTGTCCAGCGCCGCCCGTGGTCCCCGGCGCCCGCAGGGCTTCTCGTTCCAAACGCGATCGCTGGCGCCTCGGGGCGCTCGGCTCAGCACGCGATTTCCAACGCCACGCAGAGCTCCTGCCAGGCGTCGTCGTCCCAGATGGCGCCCTGGGCTGCCACGCCAGTCGCCCCGGCTTCCAGACATGCGGCGGCGTGCTTGGCTGTGACGCCGCCCAGCGCGTAGAGCAGCGGCGCGCCGGGCCGCTGTCGAAGCGCTGTGGCCAACTCGGCCAGCGCGTCCAGCCCCAGGGCCGCCGCGCCCTTGCGCGGGGCGCAAACCGGCGCGAGCACCACCGCGTCTGCAGACGACGCAAGCGCGGCCTTGGCATCGTGCACCGCCGCGTACACGGGGACTTCGGGCAGCAGCCGGCGCGCATCCTGCACGGACACGGAGCGCTCCCCGAGATGCACGGCGTCCACATCGAGCAAACGCGCTAGATCCAGGCGGTCGTTGATCGCGAAGCGGTGGCCAAAGTCGCGACTCAGCTTCCGAAGCACCTTGCCAAGCGACGCCAGGCGCGCTGTGGGCAATTCCCGATCCCGCAGCTGCAGCAACACGGTTCCCGGGTGGGAGTGGTTGAAGAGCGTCTGCACGCGCATCAGGGTCGCGTAGTTGCCCTGAGTTTGGAAGTCCGTGATGGCGATCAACCGCGGCGGCGTCATTTCGTTTTCGCTTGCTCTAGGTCGTCCCGGGCCATCTTGGCGAAGCGGCTATTCGGGTAGTGTGCGATCAAATACTCCAAAGTGGCTCGCTCGGACTCCGCGTCGCCCTTGGCTTTGAACTCCTGCGACAACCCGTACAACGCTTCGCCCGGGGTCTCGTGGCGACGGAGATTTGGGTCCGGATCGCCCGAGCACTGCATGGGCGCGTAGCCCAGCGCCGCCGATAGCAGGATCATGCCAAGTCGCACGGGGCACAACGTGCTCCAAGCGCCGACAAGTCGCAAGTATCATGAAGCGGAGGAGGCTGAGCTGGCTGCGCCCGAGCGCGACACGCGCCAGAGCAGGCCCGCGGCCAACGCCGCGCCCAGAGCGTCCGCAGCAAAATCCAGCCACTCCGCCGAGCGGTGGGGCAGCGCCATCTGGTACAGCTCCAGCAGGCCGCCAACGGCCGTCGAAGTGCACGCGGAAACCAGCAAGATCCGCGACAGCGACCAAGTTGGGGTCAGCCACATCAGCGCCCGGCGCAGCACAAACACCATGCCCGCGAAGGCCGCCGCGTGCAGGATCTTGTCGCCGAATTGCACGTCAGGCGGGCGCACCACCGCGCCGCGCATGCCGCCCCCGTAGAAGACCGCGCCAACGTACAGCAGCGCAGGCACGACGTTCAGGAAGAAGCCGCCGCGGGGCTCGACCGTTTCAGGCTCGGAAGACGTGGTCATAACGCAGCGGTGTCTTCCAACTCGCGATTGCGGGTCTCCGGCAGCAGGAGGAAAATCAAAGCCACGGCGATGATCGGGAAAACGGCCGTCACACGAACCGCATTCCCCCACCCCACGTCGCGTGCGAACCAGCCCACTACCGCGGGAGACAGCACGTAGCCGATGCGGCCCAGAATGTTGTTGGACCAGGCGAAGCCATCGCCGCGCAGCTTCGTCGGGAACAGCTCCGTGGTGTAGGCGTTCAACACGGGCAGCACCGCGCTGACCCCGAAAATACTAAATACCAGCGCGATGGTGAGGGGCACAAAGCCGTGCAAGGTGTAGCTCGAAAACACGCCGACCGAGGCCATGCCGAAGATGATCGCCGCGCCGAACTGGCGCCCCACCACGTCGAGCAGCTTCCCTGAATAAAAGACCAGCGGCATGCTGGCGACCGCCGCGATGGCGATGGACAGGCCCACCTGCCCATCCGTGAGCCCACGCTCGGCGACGGCGAATTCCTTGAAGAAGGTCACGCCGTTTTGGGTGCAAATATAGGTCAAAAACCAGATCAACCCCAGCTGCAGCACGCGCTTCTTGTGGGGGGTCTTCCAAATCGCCAGGATGGGTCGCGGCTCTTCAGCCGCACCCTGTTGCACGAACCGCTCCGTCTCCTTGAGGTTGCGCCGCGCGTAGGCGATGTAGATCAGCGGCAACACACCCACGAAGTACACCGTGCGCCAGCCCCAGGGCGTGTGATTCAGCAGCAGCGGGACCACACCCGCACAGAATACCGAGCCGAGACTCGCGCAGGCGTTGATCACTCCAAGCACCATGCCGCGCCGCGCCGCGGGGAACTCCTCAGCCGCGATGACCATGCTGGTTGCCCACTCACCAATGAGAAACACCCGTGCGATCATCTGAAAGATCGCGAAGACCCACACATTTGGCGAGAGGCCACTCAGGAACGTGAAGATGGTGTAGCCGTAGATCGTCGCGGTCAGCACCTTGCGCCGGCCCCAGCGGTCGGCCTTGCGCACCAGCAAGTACGCAAGCACGGTGCCCACGTTGATGAACGCCACCAGCGCGCCCGCGGCGGCCTCGTCGATGCCCATCTCCTGGCGCAGGTTCGGCAAGATCTGAGTCAGTGCCAGAAAGTCGTAGCCCTCGAAAAACGTCGCCACGCTCAAGAACACAAACAGTCGCCGCTGATACGGCGTCAGCGGCGCCACGCCCGTCATTCGATGTTGCCGACCGTCGGGCTCGACGCGTTGGCATGCAACCTTCGGGGCATGCGTCCCGCCAGAAACGCCTCACGACCAGCAACCACGGCCTTTTGCATCGCCCCAGCCATAAGCACAGGCCGCTTGGCCTCGGCGATTGCCGTGTTCATCAACACACCGTCGCATCCGAGTTCCATGGCCACGGCCGCGTCGCTCGCCGTGCCGACGCCTGCGTCCACGATGACGGGAACGTTCGCCTGTTCGATGATGATCTCCAGGTTGTGCGGATTGCGGATCCCCATGCCAGATCCGATGGGCGCGGCCAGCGGCATCACCGCGGCGCAGCCAATCTCCTCAAGCTTGCGACAGACGATGGGATCGTCGATGCAATAGGGCAGCACCGTGAAGCCTTCTTTGACCAAGATCTTGGCCGCCTCCAAGGTCTGCTCGTTGTCGGGATAGAGCGTCTTCTTGTCACCGATCACTTCCAGCTTCACTAGATCGGCAATGCCAAGCTCCCGGGCCAACCGCAGAGTGCGCACGGCCTCGTCCGCGGTGAAGCACCCCGCCGTATTCGGCAGGATCGTCCAGCGCCCCTCGAGTAGTAATCCCATCATGGAGCCCGCGCCGCGGTCCTTCAGATCCACCCGGCGCAGCGCGACCGTCACCACTTGTGCGCCCGAAGCATCAATGGCCGCGCGGGTTTCGTCGACGTCCTTGTATTTGCCCGTGCCCACGAAGAGGCGCGACGAAAAGACGTGGGTTCCGATCTTCAAGCTGTCATCGGGCATAGCCCAGCGACTAGCCCCGTGGGCGGCAGCGGGCAAGCAGGGTGCTCGGGAGCGAACGACCGGGCAAGCGACTGGGGACGAGTGATTGGGGCAAAGCGACCGGGGCGAGCGACTGGGGGCAAGCGACTGGGGCGCGCGAGCGGGGCGAGCGACCGGGGCAAAGCGACGGGGTTGCGTGGAAGAAAAAATCGATTTGTATACAAACTATTTTTTGGTGCACTGGATCCCCCCCTTCTCGCGAGTGCGAATGACCGCGTCCGGTGTCGGAGTCTGCGGAAGAGCCAGAGCCGGGCGCAGGTGGCAGTGCCGGGGGGCAGGTGGCAGTGCCGGGGGCAGAGGTCGCGTCAGGGGCAGCGGAAGAGCCTGGGGCTGGGGCTGGAGGCTGGAGGCTGGGGTCAGGTCAGGGGCAGCGGAAGACGGTCACGCCGGGTGCGAGTTCTTCCGCCGCGTGGCCCAGGGCTCGCACTCGCGCGACTTCGCTGCGCGCGACCAAGAGCACGCCGTCGTTGCTGAGGGAGCGCAGCAGCGAACTGACCACGCGTTCCGCGGCGTCGTCGCTCATGTAGATCAGCACGTTCTTGCAGATCGCCAACTCCCACAGGCCGGGCGGCGGACCGCCCAGGGCGTCCCGCACGCTGAAGCTCACGATCCCACGCAACTCCGGGGTCGCACTCAGACCGCCGACGGTTTCACAGAAGTAACGCTCCCGCAGCGCTCGCGGCAAAGGCGCAAGCGCGTCAGGCGCGTAGACACCGCTTCGGGCAGTCTCGATAGCCTCTTGACTCTTGTCGACGCCCACCACGCGCAGCGCCGCCGACCCCAGACCCGCGTCCGTGCGCGCCGCATCGAGCACCATGGCCAGGGTGAGCGCTTCTTGGCCCGAAGAACACCCGACGGAGAGCCCGCGCACGCGCCCCGCGGGCAGCCAGCTACTGCGCGCCAGTTTGTCCAGGGCCGTCCACTGGTCTGGGTCGCGATAGAAGCGCGTCTCACCCACTCGCAGGCAATCCGCCAACTTTGCCAGGCGCCCGCGATCCGCGCGCACCAGGTCCACGGCACGCTCCAAACTGCCTGTCTCTGCGACCAACTGCTGCAGCGCGTGTTCGAGCCGTGATGTCACCCAGGCGCCGCTGCGTTCGCCAATGCCGTGTTTTTCTCCGAGCAGTGCCAAGAGCGTCGAGAGCGCCGCCCCTTGCGCCGCGTCGCCACTCATTCGTCACTGCCTTCGCCGGAAAACGCGGCGAGCACCGGCGCGTCGAAGACCGCGCTGGTGCTGAGCACTGAGCACGGCGGCGGCGTTGCGATGACCCCAACGACAAGCTCCCGTACGGCTTCCGACGCGGTCGACGGCACCTCTGAAAGTCCGCCCTGCGGCAGTTCCCGCAGGCCACCCAGGGCGTCGATGAGCAGGCCCGCTCGGCGGCGGCGCTCTCCGGGCTCGCGCACCACCACGATGCGCGCGCTCTGGCTGGCGGCACTCGCGGGTTCGCCGCCCAGGAGCACGCCGACGTCGATGACCGGCAATACTTCTCCGCGCAAGCTGGTCACTCCGTGGATGGCGTCCGCGGAGTGGAATACCTTGGTCACCGGACGCATGCCGATGACTTCCTGCACCTCTTCAACCATGAGGCCGTACAAGCCATCGCGGATCCGCACGGCGATGCAGCGGCTTTCACGCGAGCGGTCGACTGAGTTTTCGGCCTGCACGGGGCGGCAACGCTAGCACGCCGCCCACCTGCGCTGACTCAAAAGCGCTCGGCGCTATTGGGGCCTCGGGGCTCGGCAGCGCGGGCGCGTCCTTCCAGCGCCGATGCATCCACAGCCACTGCTCGGGATGCTGCCGTACGTGTGCATCCAGAGCCAGGGTCGCCGCGCGCATGACCCGCCGTGCCCAGGCGCGCTTGCCCCGCGCCGGCGGCGACCATCGCCCCGCCAACCGCACCGCGTGCCATCCCCCGGGGCGCCGCAGCGGCAGCGCCAAGATCACAGGCACACCCGCGCGCGCGGCCAATAGCGCCGGCGCTAGATCCACTCGCGCCGGCGCACCTAAGAACGGCACCACGCTCGTTGCCCGGACGCGCTCGGGAGCTTGATCGATCATCATGACGACCAATTTGCCGTCCCGAAGCGCTTGAGCCACGCCCTGTGCCGCGCCCCCCGCAGTCAACAGCTGCACGCCGGAGTCCTTGCGGATGCGCTGCCAGAGGCGATCGACCCAGCCCAGCTTGAGGCGCTTGGTCACGACGCAGAGCGGCGTCTGACGCGCCACGGCGCACGCGCTGGAGTCCCAGTTGCCGGTATGCGCGCACAGCACGATCGCGGGCCCCTGCGGCAATGCTTCGCTCTGCGCTGCGAGTCCGGGTCGCGGGCGCACCAGCGCGCTGGCCAGGAGCTCGAATAGGCCTGCGCCCAGCCCCGCGTACATCTGGGACGCAGCTCGCGCCGGGGCTCCGACTCCGGCCCGGCGCATGGCGCCCAACACCTGTGCGCGGCGTACGCCCAGCACCCGGCCCACGACGAAACCCAGGGCTGCGCCCAGCACCACGCACAGCCAGCGCAGTGGCTGCGGCGCCGCTCCCAACTCGAGCAGCTTGCCCGACGACTGCGGCGTTGTCCCGGGCCCGTCTTTCAAACGAAGCCGGCTTTGCGCGTCGAGCCTTGGGCCGCTTCGGCCGCACCGGCAAACAGCAAGTCGAGGGCGACGACGTAGGTCTCGCCCTTCGCGGTGCGTGCATGCAGCAAATCGCCCTGTCGTTTGATGGCCGCGATGCGGCTGATGGTCAGACTCACGCCGTTGCACGCTCCGTACAGAGTCATATGCCGACCGCTGGGAAGCGCCTGCCAGCCTTCCTTGTCTTTCTTTCCGGCTTCGGCAGTAGCGATCAGAGACGCGAGATGATCTTCAGTCATGGGCGGCAGAACTTGCCTCGCCCACGGCCCGTGTCAAGCGGGACGATGACAAAACGTGGCAGCCGGCCCGGCCACGGGTATGGTCAGGCCATCGTCATGTCCATTCCCGGACCCACCCCCTACGACACACCGGAACCGCACGTTCTGGTGGAAGGGGTGAGCCGGCAGTTCGGCGACTTTTTTGCGCTCAAGGACATCAACATGCGTGTCGAGCGCGGGCACATCGTCGTCATCATCGGCGGATCCGGCGCAGGCAAGACCACACTGCTCAAGATCCTGATCGGCCTGGACAAACCCACCGCTGGCCGCGTGGTCGTGGACGGAACGGATATCGTGCCCCTGGGTGAGCGCGCCATGAACAAGGCGCGCCGGAAGATGGGCATGGTGTTTCAGTACTCGGCGCTGCTCGACTCCATGAACGTGCTCGAGAACGTCGCGTTTCCCCTGCGCGAGCACACCCGCCTGCGCGAAAAAGAGATCCGGCAGCGCGTCCGGGACAAACTTTCGATCTTGGGACTCGAGAATATTGACGACCGATTTCCGAGCCAGCTCTCTGGCGGCATGAAAAAGCGCGTCGGTTTGGCCCGCGCCCTGATGCTCGAACCCGAAGTGCTGATGTACGACGAGCCGACCAGCGGTCTCGATCCGATCACCTGCCGCATGGTCGACGACCTGATCATCGATACGCGCAACCGCTTCGGCGTGACCAGCGTCGTGATCAGCCACGACATGGCCGGTGCGCTGCGCATCGCCGACTACATCTACCTGCTCGAGCGCGGCGGCCTCGCGTCCCACGGCACTCCCGAGGAACTCGTGGAAGGCACCCACCCCACCGTGCGCGCATTCTTCGATTCCAGCGGAATTTCTGCCGCCACGTTGCTCAAAGAGCGCCGGGGTTAGACCCGTTTTGCGCGCACCACTCGGCCTTCGCCAAGCAGGTAGGTCTCACCGCCCGTCGGACAACAGGCGATGCCCATGGGATCGAAGTCCAGGGGCTCCCCGCGTTCACTGACCCAACCCATATGCCGCGCGGGATTGCCGCCCACCTGTTCGTGCGCCCGCACATCCCGGGTGACCACGGCACCCGCGGCGATCAGAGCAAACGCACCGATGGTCACTCCGGGAAGCACGGTCGCGTTCGCACCAACGCTCGCCCCCTGACGCACGATGGTCTTGCGGAAGTCGTTCTTCTGGGAGACAAAGGCCCGAGGCCGGGCAATGTTGGTGAACACCGCGCTCGGTCCCACGAAGACGTCGGCTTCCAGGATCACGCCGTCAAACAAACTCACATGATTCTGAATGCGCGAGCGCGCGCCGATGAGCACGCTCGGCGCGACGTAACAGCCCATGCCCAGGCTGACGCCGTCCTGCAGCACGGCGCCTTTGCGCACATGACAAAAACACCAAATGTTGCAGCCGACGCCGATCTGAGCGCCGGGTTCCACATTCGCCGTCTCGTGGATCATCGCGCCGAGTATAGACCAGCCCCGGGTCCGCCTTTTGTGTCACAGAGGTTGACGCCACGCGCCCGGGGCGACCATGCTCCGGGGCCGCCTACGGGCGCCCACGTCCCCTCCAAGGAGCCGAAGTCATGCGGAAATTGCCTTTCTTGTTGTCCCTGATCGCACTGTCCCTGCCCGCCGTCGCAAGCGCCCAAGAGGACGACGCGGAGGCAGAGGGTTCCGCGGAGGGCTCTGCGGAGGGCAGCGCTAGCATGTCCGCGGGTGCCGCGGGCGGCGCCATGTCCGTCGGCATGCTCACGGGCTTTGGCCGCTCCGGCACCTTCGTGATGGGCGCAGAACGCTTGATGGGATTCTCGCAGACCACCACGAAGATCAAAGTCGACGATCCGGCTGTGTCGCTCGAAGAGGAATCCAGCCAGACGTCGTTCTTCTTCTTGGGCAGCAACCCCCAAGGCAACGTCAGCAATCCACTGGGCTCGCCCTTCATCGCCCCGCGCATCGGCTTCGACTACTTCGTCGTCAACAACGTCAGCGTCGGCGGCTCCGTGACCTACATCAGCGACTCGAGTTCTGGCGACCGAACCCAGGGCAACCAGCAACAGGATCTTCCGGACCAAAAGACCAACACCTTTCTAGTTGCGCCGCGCGCCGGCTACGCGCTGATGTTCAGCGACACGTTCGGCCTCTGGCCCCGCGGCGGCATCACCTACGTCTCTTCCAAAGCGGAAGTCGACGACAACGAAACGTCGGGATCGATGTTGGCCCTGTCCGTGGAAGGCAACCTGGTGATCACCCCGGTGCCCCATGCCGGCTTCTTGATCGGCCCCACCTTGGACTTCCCCATCCTGGGCAGCGGCGAGCAAAAAGCCGGGCAAAACACCACGGATCTAGATACCTTCAAGGTGACCACCTTCGGCCTACAAGCCGGCATCTTCATCTGGCTGTGACGCCTTCGGCGCTCAGCCTTCGCTCTCGCGCACCGCTTTGGCACGCAACGTAGCGAAGCTGATGCCGCCGCGGCTGCCTTCGCTCTCGCGCACCGCTTTGGCACGCAACGTAGCGAAGCTGATGCCGCCG
>CALMUT010000113.1 GCA_937872925.1 uncultured Myxococcales bacterium
CCGGGTGACCAGGAGCAACCCAAACGCGTCGCGATGAACCGGATCGAGCTCACGGAGCCGGGCCAATGCCGGGTATGGATTTTCACGAAACGCCGCATTCCGCATGTCCAAAGGCGCCACTTCCACCATGAGGCGATTAGGTCACGCCGCCCCTAGTTTCGCAATCGCCGCGCCGGGAATGCCCGCGCCATGCTGTATCATCCCGGCCATGCCGGAGCCGATTGGAGCCGACCTGCCCGACGGCATCGAGGACGCTGAGCCACCTGCAGCATTCGATTCCCCCGCTGAGCGAGAGCTGGCACTGGCAAAGCTCGAAGAAGCGGTTCTGGGGAGTGCTCCGACTCAGCTCGGCCCCTTGAAGGGGTGGGCAAAGCTCGGTCGACTAGGCGCGTATTTCGGGGTCGTGATTCGAGCCCGACCCGCGAGGACGCCGCGAAGTCCCCCACCCTCCTCCGGCGCGAAGGCGAGGTGGGAGCAGCGCCCGTCGAGAGCGATCCGGTCCTTGAGGCGAGCATCCGTAGTCGCGTCGCCGCCCTCGCAGCGCTCGCGGGAGTGGCGTACTCCGTCGCCGTACCCCTCGATCTCGGCCTGCGCGCCGCGTTCGATGCTCCGGGGCTGACCAGCCCCGCCCGTCTAAAGAACCTGGTCATGGCGATTCTTGCGTGGTGGGTGTTCCGCGCCGCTCGCAAAGCCAACGTCCCGCTCGAAACCGTGGCACGGCTCGCCTTCCTCTTGGTGTTTGCAGTTGGGATCCACCAGACCCTCGAGAGCCTGCACTTCTTTCAGTGGTCGGGTGAAGCCAGCGCGGAAGGACCGAGCTTGGTAGACGGGCTGACCTGGACCTGCGTCTTCATGGTCCTCTTCCCTCCGTTCGTGCCCGGATCACCCAAGAAACATTTCTTGCTCGCGCTCTCCCTCGCGTTACCGTTGCTTGCCCTGCCGTTCGGCTGGTCCAGGGTGAGCGGGCTCGACTACTTTGCGATCCTTTCGCCCGAGACGTTCGCCAACGTGCCGCTGAGCGTTGTGCTCAGTGTTTTCACTTCCATTGGCATTCATCGCATCGACGATGCCTTGCGCAGCGAGCGGCGCCGTTCGCGAGATCTTGGCAGCTACGTGCTGGTGGAGGAGTTGGGGCATGGCGGCATGGGCGAAGTGTGGCTGGCCCAACACAAGATGCTGGCTCGCCCTGCTGCCCTCAAGATCATCAAGGCGGATCGGCTGGACGTCGCCCCCGAACGGGCCGCGAGCGCGCTGCGGCGTTTCGAGCAAGAAGCCCGCGCAACGGCCTACCTGCGTTCCGCGCATACCGTAGAACTCTACGATTTTGGACGCACGGACGCCGGCGACTTCTACTACGTGATGGAGCTTCTGGACGGCATGGACCTGGAAGCCCTGGTGGAGCGCGACGGCCCCCAGCCAGCGTGGCGCGTCGTCCGGATCCTGCGGCAAGTGTGCCTCTCACTGGCAGAGGCACACCATGCGGGTCTGATCCACCGGGACGTCAAGCCCGCCAACATCTTCCTGTGTCGACAGGCAACGGAGCTCGACATCGCTAAAGTGCTCGACTTCGGACTGGTCACTGAGGTCGCTCGAGCGGATCGCGGGGACGCGGCGGCCCTCACCCGCGATAACGATGTGGTCGGGACGCCGGCCTTCATGGCGCCAGAGATGATCGTTGCGCCCGATGACGTCGATCATCGGGCCGACATCTACGCGCTGGGCTGTGTGGCGTACTTCCTGCTGACGGGCCGACATCTGTTCGAAGAAAAGACCGTCGTGGGACTCCTTTCTTGCCACGTGCACAAGGCGCCACCGTCGCCTCTATTCCACGAAACGAGCGAGGCCGTGCCAGAAGCTCTCGAGGCTCTGGTCGCGGGCATGCTCGCCAAGAGTCCGGCGGACCGCCCGCAGTCCGCCGCCGAGGTGCTCACGGCGCTCAAAGGAGTCGACGTCGGTGGCGCGTGGGACGACGCGCAGTTGCGAAGCTGGTGGAGCGCCGTGGATCCGCCGCCCACGAGTGCCCGACGAGCAGCCTCGTAGTAGCGGCTCAGAGGCGCTCGCAGAGCAACGCCATGCCGTGTTCGGTCGTGGTGAACGTCCTGCCCGGGTTGCGGCGCTCGCGCTTGCTCTTCTTGGCGGCGGGTTCGAAGAGTTGCAGCCCGACCTCGAACTGCAGCTGTTTGAGCTCGGTGTTGAGTTGCTCCGCGTCGAGGTTCGCCTTCGCGGCAGCCGCTTCGAGATCCCCAAGATCGTCAGCAAGCGCGAGCAGTTCGACACGACGGTCCGCGTCTCGCCTACACGGCTCTGGATCGACTTCTCCGATCCAGCCGCCGGAGGTGGCAAACACGATGCGCCCACTCGCTAGCGAATGAATACAAACCGGCGCCGAGCCATCCCGCGTCAGAAAACTCCACGCCCACGCTCCGCCCTCGGTCCACGCTTCTACCCGCGCACCGGCTCGGCCAACGAGGAGAGTGCCTCCGCCGCCGTATGCAGCGCAACTGACGCCAGGACGTGCGTCAAGGGCAACGATCTCATCGCCCAGGATCTGTCCGCTTGAGATGTTCCAACGCTTCACGCCAAGGTGACCGTTGAGGATCACGGCTTCATCGCCACGTACCAAGAGCTGCGGACGGTTGACCGCCAGGCGGCTCGAGTTGGACGGAGCTGTCAGCTTGATTTCATGCCGCAGGCCCCCTTCGCGGTCATGAATCAGCATGCGGTGGTCTTCACCGAGAGTGATCCAGTGGTCCGTCGCGAAAGCGGCTGCAGCCACCACGCTCTTTTCATGCCCGGTCAGCTCTCGCGCATCCGAGCCGTCGTGTTGCACGAGTTGAACCTGCCCTTTGCGTGTTCCAACAAGCGCGCGGTTCCCGGCCGGATCGACGGCGAGAGCCGTCACGTTCCCACCGCCTAGCTTTTCCGAGCGTCCGCTCTCAAGGTCCACGCGCTGGGCGCCATACTCGCCGCCCACAAAGACGGCGCGTTCGCCGGCGGCGATGCACCAGCTTTGGCGTTTCAGATCGATGAGTTCCCGAGATTCGGTCGAATCGATGTCGAACACGACGAGCTTGCTGCCATTTGCGACAATCAGCGTCGAATGGATGACCGTGGCTACCGTGGACTGTTCGTGTTCGAGGGTTGCCAGGAGTCGAAAGCGGTCGCTGAGATTCTTCGCCGACCAGGTTGGCAATGCTCGTGCGGCGGCGGGAGCGGGTCGCGGCGGCGGAGGCAACTTCCCCGTGCGAAGCAGCGCTTCCACCGCATCGTTCAGGCCGCGAACCAGCAAGTGCTCGATCATGTCAGCGAACACGTCCTCGGCGGGGACGTCGTTCGCTGGAGTGGCCTCTGGGTCGTCGTGATCTATCCAACGCAGCTGGCCGGACGGCGCTCCTCCACCGCTAGCGACGCACCAACCATTGCCACCGCCTTCGCCGGTGAGCATGATCCAACCGGGCCAAGCCTTGCCTGGTTCGAGGCTTCGCGGCGCTTCAATGACGACAGCAAAACCGACGGGGTCTTTGTATCCCGCTTGCTCCCAAGCCGAATCCCGCATGTTGAGCACGAACTCCAGTCGCCCAGCGACGCTGGCGTAGAAGGTTCGCAACGGCTCCGGAATAACGATTTCTAGCCGTGCCTCGATAGACGCAAGCTCGTCTGCGTCACACGGAGGCTCGAGGGCGATGCTGGACGGTTCGAAGTACTCCGAGTGGCGGAGCGCACGCTCCCGCACCTCCTCGAGCGTGGCCAGAACCCTCGCAGCCGCCGTCTGAGCGCTCACGAGTGAGTAGTGCTGCTTCGCAAGCTGGCCGTCAACACTCGATGCGCGGCGCCAACCCTGGCAGCACATGGAGACTGCCTGTCGTCGCTTGCGCTTGCCTTTGACGATTTGCGTCGGGTCACGGCGCCGCCGCCGCGCCCCTCGGGGCATATTCTGCGGGCCCGATATCCGCCGTTTTTCCGTCAAATAGCGGAGTTTTCGCCGAGCACAGCCGCAACCCGCGTTTTCTTGTGAACCAAAGTGGCCCTGTCGTCACTGCGCTCTCATGAGACATCGCACACGACTTTCGGGGCTATTCACCTTCCTCGCCCTCCTCTCTGCACCCGCCGTCGCCGGGGCACAGCCCCTCGATCTGCTGGATCTGCGCAGTGAGTACGTGCCGCCGACCGCGCTCGGTGGCGACCGACCCGCGGGGGCTGCGCCCTGGTCGGACGCGGATGACGTGCAGGTTTCGACGTATTCCGTTGCGTTGAAGCTGCCCCTGGCGCTGAGCGACTCTACGCTGCTCGTCCCGGGCATCGGCTACCGGCTCGACAAGCTCTCCTTTTCCCACGAGTCGCCCGCGGAGCGCGAGCTCGACCTGCACGCTTTCGAGCTGCCGCTCACGCTGATCCATCTCTTGTCCAAGGACTGGATGCTGCTCTTTCAAGCCTCGCCTGGGTTCTCAAGCGACCTCGGCGCCGTACAAAGCCGAGCCCTGCGCATGCAGGGCCTGGGGCTCGCGAGCCACCAGTTTTCCGACGAGCTAGTGCTGGGCGGCGGTGGGGCCGCCATGTTCGAGTTTGGCTCCTTGCTGCCCCTTCCAGTGCTCTATGCACAGTGGGAGCCGACCCCGCAGGTGAAGGTCGAAGCGCTGCTGCCCTTGCAGGCCGAGGCCAAGCTGGCGCTCGGTGACCGCTTCGAGATCGGACTCCGCGCTGACGTCGACGGCAGCTCCTACTCGATCAGCGACTCGGCAATCCGCGGCTCTTGGCCCTGCAAAGCCGAGGCGGACGATCCCACCACCCCCCAGAACGAAGCGCAGTCCGACCCGGCGCAGTGCGTCGATCACGTTGGGTACTCGGTCGCGACGGCAGGCGCAACGTTCGGCGTGCGGACCTTCGACTCGCTCTGGTTCACCGTGTACGCCGCGCGCACTGTCTATCGCCGCTTCGAACAGATGAACGCGGACAACGACCGCGTCGCTGGCGGGACGCAGACGCTGCCCAACGCGTTCTTCGCGCGGGTGGGCTTGACCTGGCGGCTGCCCGACGGCGGCGACGAAAACCCAGCGCCGCAGCAGAAACGCGCGGCGGCATCAAACAAGGAGACGCCATGAAAACCCTGCACGTGACGTCGCGGGCACAAGACCAGTCGCGCCGCGATAGCGAAGCCCCACAAAGAACTCCTATGAACGACAAGACCCTGCTCCGATTGCTGGCGATGTCGTTCGGCCTGACCTGGAGCATCGCTGCCATCTTGATACTCTTTTACGATCAGGTCACTGCCATCTTCGGCGAGCTCACCGTCTCGAACCCGCTCTACATCCTGGCCGTGTACTCGCCGGGCATCGCCGGTGTGTTCCTGGTTTGGCGCCACTACGGAATCACGGGACTGGGTCGCTTCTTCCGACGTCTCACGCTGTGGCGCGCCCCCCTCGGCTGGTGGGCTTTCCTCGTCTTGGGCGTGCCCGCGGTCGTCTACACGGGCGCCGCCATCAAAGGATCGATCAGCGACCCATTGCCCGTTTCGGGCGGATACCAGATCGTGTCCGCGCTGTTGCTCGCGTTGTTTCTCGGTCCCATCGAGGAGTTCGGCTGGCGCGGAGTCGCGCTGCCGATCCTGCAACGCCGGTTCGCGCCCATCTGGGCAGGTCTGATCCTCGGTACTCTCATCGCCATCTGGCACATCCCGGCGTTCTTCCTGAGCGGGGCGCCCATGAGCAGTTGGTCGTTTGCCCCGTACTTCGGCGCTGTCATCGCCATCTACGTCATCCTCACACCGTTCTTCAACGCTGCGCGGGGCAGCCTGCTCGTTGCGTACCTCTACCACTTCCAGATGATGAACCCCCTGTTCCCCGATGCGCAGCCTTGGGACAACCTGCTGTGGATCGCCGTGGCCATCGTCGTCGTGTGGTGGAAGCGCGACGTCCTCTTCGATCGCGCCGCAGCAGTTACGGAGGTGCTGTGATGACCCGCGCCAGCGCAATCCTCATGCTGCTCGCTGTCGGCTGCGTCGCGTGCCAGTCCACGACCGGGCCCACGACAATGCCGACGACAAAGCCCGCGACGACCACCACCACCAGTACGGCGCCCACCGCCCTTGAGAAGCGCTTTCAGGCTGAGCTCGACCGCGCGCGAGGCGAACTGGGCTTTCCCGGCGCGACCGCCGCGTACGCTCTGTCCGACGGAACCGTTGGCGTGGCCGCTTCGGGTCTCGCCGACGTCGAGAGCCGCGCGCCAATGACACCACGCTCGCGGATGCTCGCAGCGAGCGTTGGGAAGAGCTTTGTCGCCGCCGTGGCCCTGGCGCTGGATCAAGAAGGCGCGCTCGACCTCGACGCCCCCATCCAGACGTGGCTGTCCGATCGTCCTTGGCTGGCGCGGCTGCCCAATCACGACTCGATCACCCTGCGGCACCTGCTCACTCACAGCTCCGGCCTGCCCGATCACGTGCACACCCCTCGCTTCGCACGCGCCGTAGCCAAGCGGTGGAAGGAGCCCGGCAATCCTTTCCCACCGGAAGCGCTAATCGAATACGTGCTCGACGAGCCCGCGCGCTTCCCCGCTGGAGGTGGTTGGTCGTATTCCGATACGGGCTACATCTTGGTCGGCCTGATCATCGAGCAGGTTGCACGGCGGCCCTACTACGAAGAGCTGCAGCAGCGATTCCTGGCGCCCCTTGGTCTCGATGCCACGACCCCATCCGATCAGCGCGCCCTTCCGGGACTGGCGGCGGGGTACACCGCGCGAGACAATCCCCTCGGTTTGCCGGCCAAGACCACGAGCGCACCGGGGATGATGTCGTGGGATCCCGCCGTGGAGTGGACCGGCGGCGGTCTGGTCAGCACCTCACGGGATCTCGCGGTCTGGGCTCGCGCGCTGTACGAAGGGCGCGCGCTCTCCAAGCCCTATCTTGACGAGCTGCTGCATTCGGTGCCCGTCGGGGGCGTGGACTCCGGCGTCCGCTATGGCGCAGGCGTTGCGATCCACCAGCAAACGCCCCTTGGCCCTAGCTACGGGCATGGCGGCACGATCCCGGGTTACGTCTCAAGCCTGCGCTACTATCCGGATCGCCACGTCGCGGTCGCCTTTCAGATCAGCACCGACGTCGGCCTCGATGATGCGGTGGGCCACATCGAGCGACGCCTGGCCGACGTCGTGGTGGCGAGAAAGCAGCAGGTTGAGCGCCCCGCTGGCGACTGAGCGGCGGCGGGCCAACCTCCGAAGCCCAC
>CALMUT010000114.1 GCA_937872925.1 uncultured Myxococcales bacterium
ATCAAGCGGGCCTCTTCAAAGGCCCGCCCGCCTCGGAGCCCCGACCTTCGGAACGGCGGCGGTCGCCGGCGCTTGAATTGTGTATCAGCGTGCGCGCATCAGCCTGCCCCGCTCAAACGCGAACGGCACCGCGCGCACGTCCGCCGAGCTTCGGTGATGCACGAGCCTTGCGCGCATTAGCCAAGCACGCTCAAACGCGAGCGGCTCCGAGCGGCACCACGCTCACATCCGCCGGCGCTTCGGTCGTGCACGGACCGCACTTCCAACCACAGTGTGCCTCCTGCTCTCCCCGCGAAGGCAACTTCCACCCACACTGCACCCTACCGCGCACCAGGCCCAAGGGACCCAGAACCACAGTGCACCGCGCCACCGCGCCAGCGCGGACGCCGCCGCCCCGCACCCCGCCGCCCGCTTCACGCCGGGGCACGCATCACGCCGTGCCGCCCGTCACCCCTCGCACTTGGTGCTCATCTCGCTGCCCCCCCCCCGCGTTCCAGTTCGCTGCGGCGGCAATCGGCAGCACCCAGCCGCTGGATGCGCCCACTGAATGGACTACTCCTTGCACTTCCCGTGCGCGCAGGGTCGGCCCGCTTTGCAGCGATTGCCGCATGCTCCGCAGTGATTCCAGTTGTCGATGAGCACCGTGCACACGCCGCCGCAGACACCGAACTTTCCTGGCACGCTGCAGTGCGTGCACGCGCCGTTCAGGCAGTGTTGACCGGCCGGGCATCGGATGCCGCAGTCGCCGCAATGCGTCGCGTCCCGCTTCGTATCGACGCACGCACCGCCGCAGACGTGGAGGTAGCAGGTGCAAACGCCTCCCTCGCAGCTCATCCGCGCGGGACAGTCTGCCTTCGAATTGCACGGGCCACCCAGAGCTGAACCAGCGGTCGGTCCTGCCGTCGTGGTTGCCGTGGTTGCGGGGGTTCCCGGGCGCGCAGCCGCAGCGGGTGCAGTGACTGTTGGGGTGACGGTAGGCAAGCTGCCCGCGACGGGCTCGCCGGGCTTGGCCGCCTTCGCAACAGGGGCCGTACTGGTGACGGCAGCGTTTGTGCCGGCCGGCACTGGTGCGCTGCTCGGAGCCGTTGCGGTGGCCGTCTGCGCCGCCGCTGACGACACCGACCTTGGAGGCACCGGTTGGGCCGGCGCCCAGTAGTAATAGTAGCCGACTCCGAGAACTGCGGCCGCGACCACCGCGAACACCGCAGCGCCGCCAAGCAGTCCGAGCCCCAACAAGACTCTGCCACCCCCTCTTGTTGGCGGATCCGCTGGGCGGCTTCCGTCGGATGGCCAAGCGGGTCCCGGCGGCCTGGCGAAGGTGCGCGTCTCCGTTTCCTGGTGCAGAGTCGGTGCCAAGAGCGGCGCCGAGCTCCCAGCACCGACGCCGTGTGCGTGCGGTTGTGACGCGATGCCGCCGGTGTTCCATGCTGCAGCAGGAGCGGGCGTCGCACAAGCCGATTCGCGGGAGCCAAGCCACTGCTTGAGCGCAGCCGCCATGTCCCCTGCACCACCGAAGCGTTCTTCGCGAACCGGGGCCAACGCGCGCTCGACGATGGCACAGAAAACCGGATCGAGGTCCGGACGCAGCGAGGCCAAGCGACGCACTTGTCCGGCCGTTAGGGCCGAAAACATCGCTTCCGAACTGGAAGCCTCGAGCGCTCGTTCTCCGGTGCAGGCGAAGAATAGCGTCGCGGCGAGGGAGTAGACGTCACTCCGACCATCCAGTGCCTCACCGCGCGCCTGCTCGGGCGACATGTACGCTAGCGTACCAATGACGCTGCCGTACTGCGTGATCGGTGCGGCATCCACGCCAGTGAGTTTTGCGATCCCGAAATCAAGCACCTTTGCGGCTTCCCCCAAAGTTGGCGAGGGCGAAACGAGCAGGTTGGCGGGTTTGATGTCGCGATGCAGGATGCCCTGGCGATGCGCGGCGTCGAGTGCAGACAGCACCTGCACTCCGAGACGCGCAGCCCGAGCCGCGTCCAGGGGTCCCGCGCTCTTGACCAGTTCCTTGAGCGATAGCCCGTCGACGAGCTCCATCACGATGAAGGGCGGTTCGCCCGGCTTGGTCTGAAAGTCGAAAATTTGCACGATGTGCGGGTGCCCCAGCGACGCGGCGGCACGGGCCTCGCGCTGAAAACGGAGCAGCGATTCCTGATCGGCGCCGGTCATCAACTTCACCGCGACTCTGCGGCCCAGATCTTCCTGCCACGCCTCGAAGACCACGCCCATGCCACCGGCCCCTAGCTCACGACGAAGTCGGTACCGACCACCGAGCAGCTTCCCACTGTGGTCGACGGGGAGCGACATGCTGGGCAAAGCGTAGCGCGAAAGGCTTCTGCCTCGCCAGATCGAGGACACCGGCCCGTCTTCGAACGCGGTTGTGCGGATTTGTGTACGAAGCCCTCCCAAGGTGGGTGCTCGTATGGGGCCTGCGCCCCGCCCCTCACACCTCCAACAAGATCCGCGTTGGGTCTTCGATGCACTCCTTGATGCGCTTCAAGAACGTCACCGCTTCGCGGCCGTCGACGATGCGGTGGTCGTAGGTGAGCGCCACGTACATCATGGGTCGGATCACCACCTGGCCGTCGCGGGCTACGGGGCGGTCTTGGATGGCGTGGAGGCCTAGGATGCCGCTTTGGGGCGGGTTCACGATGGGCGTGGACATCAGGGAGCCGTATACGCCGCCGTTGGAGATGGTGAACGTGCCGCCCATGAGCTCGTCCAAGGTCAGCTTGTTGTCCATGGCGCGCTTGCCCAGCTCTGCGATCTTGAGCTCCACGTCGGCAAAACCCATGCGGTCTGCGCCGCGGATGACAGGCACGACCAGGCCGCGGCCGCCGCCGACGGCAACGCCAATGTCATAGAAGTTCTTGTAGATCACGTCCGTGCGGCGGATCTCGGCGTTCACTTCGGGGATCAACTTGAGCGCCTCCACGGCGGCCTTCACGAAGAACGACATGAAGCCCAGCTTGATGCCGTATTTGTCCGTGAACTTCGGCTGATACTCTTTGCGCAGCGCCATCACCGCGGTCATGTCGATCTCGTTGAAGGTCGTCAGCAACGCGGCCGTCTGCTGGGACTGCACCAAGCGCTCGGCGATGCGGCGACGCATGGGGCTCATGGCCACGACTTCTTCATCTTGACCGGGTGCGGCGCTCGGCTGCTGCGCCGGGGGCATGGCTGGCGCGCGGGCGGGCTGCGCGGGCGGATTGGCTTCGGCGCGCAGCGCATCTTCTTTGAGAATGCGTCCCCCCGGTCCGGTGCCTTCGACTTGCTCCGGGCTGAGCCCAGCCTGCGCCATCACCCGCTTGGCGCTGGGCATCACCCGGGCGAAGCCCTGGGGCGGTAGCGACTCCACGCCGCGCTTCTTCTTGCCCGGTTCGGGTCGCGCCGCGATGGGTTGCGTGGGCGGATCTGCCACCGGTGCGGGTGCAGGAGCCGGTGCGGGTGTTGCGGCTGCGGGCGCGGGTGCCGCGGCAGGCGCGGGCTGGGGCGCGTCGCCGCTGGCCTCGGCGACGATGCCAATGATGTCCCCCACCGTGGCCATCTCGCCCTTTTTCACGCGCACCTCGGTGATGACGCAGTCCATGGGCGCGG
Source organism: uncultured Myxococcales bacterium (assembly GCA_937872925.1). Lineage (GTDB taxonomy): Bacteria > Myxococcota_A > Polyangia > Polyangiales > Polyangiaceae > JACKEA01. The sequence continues at coordinate 3,601 of CALMUT010000114.1, forward strand.
GCAGCTCGACAGTGACCTTGTCGGTTTCGATCATGACGATGGTCTCGTCGCGTTGCGCGCGGTCGCCCACGTTCTTCAACCAATCGCCGATCTGTACCTCGGTGATCGACTCACCCACGCTCGGAACTTTCAACTCGACGGACATGAGATCACTTGACTCCTTGATGTACCTAGCTGAGCGCGCGGCCTAGACCCGCGAAAACGCCTGCTCCAAAATCGCTTGTTGTTCGAGCTTATGGGCGGCGGGCGAGCCCGTCGCGGGGCTCGCGGATTCCGCGCGGGAGACGCACGAAAACGCGTGCCGACGGAAGAGCTTCCCGCCGAAACGCGCGCGGAAGTGGCGCCAGGCGCCCATGTTTTCGGGTTCGTCTTGAACCCACACCACGGGCACGTCCGCAGCAAAGCTTTGCAGCGCGTCTTTGATGTGGGAATCGGGCAACGGGTAGAGCTGTTCGATACGAACGATGGCAACGTCGTCCCGCCCTTCCTTTTCCCGGTGCGCCAGGAGCTCGTAGTAGATCTTCCCAGTGCACATCAAGACACGCTTGACTTGGCGGCCGTCTACGTCGCGGTCAGGGATGACGCGCTGGAAGTTACTCGTCGCGCATTCTTCCAACGTGCTGACGGCTCGCGGGTGGCGTAGCAAGCTCTTGGGCGTAAACACCACCAGCGGCTTGCGCCAGGGGCGGAGCACCTGACGCCGCAGTAGATGAAAGTGCTGCGCCGGCGTCGTGGGCTGGGCAATCTGAATATTCTCTTCGGCGGCCAGCACCAAAAAGCGCTCCAATCGTGCGCTGGAGTGCTCCGGCCCCTGGCCCTCGAAGCCATGCGGCAAGAGCATGACCAAACCAGAAAGCCGCTTCCACTTGTCCTCGGCGCTGGTGATGAACTGGTCAATGATCACCTGCGCGGTGTTCACGAAGTCGCCAAACTGCGCCTCCCACACCACCAGGCAGTCCGGCCAATCCAAGGAGTAGCCGTATTCGAAACCCAGCACGCCCGCTTCGGACAGCGGGCTGTTGTAGATCTCCACCACCGCCTGATCCGGCGACAGGTGCGAAAGCGGCATGTAGGCGTGCCCGTCTTCCGCGTCGTAGAAGCGCGTGTGTCGGTGGCTGAAAGTACCACGGCTGGAGTCCTGGCCGGTAAAGCGGATGCGCACGCCGCTCGTGGTCAGGGTGGCGCAAGCCAGTTGTTCCGCTGCGCCCCAGTCCAGAGGGCGCTCGCCCCGGGACATCTCTCGACGCAACGCGAGTAGGCGCTCCACCTTCTTATGCGCTTTGAAGTCCGCGGGCAGTTCCGTCAGCTTGCCCATCAAACTGCCCAAGCGGCCGATGTCGATGCGTGTATCCACCTCCGGCACGTCAGCCTCAGGCCCACCGCAGTAGCCTTGCCAATAGCCGCCGAGCCAATCAGAGGTGCGTACGTAGTCGGCGGTCCGCGCCTGGTCCAGTTCGCGCTCTAGGTGCTCGCGGCGTTGCACCGCAATTTGATCCGCTTCTTCGCGACTGACCTCCCCCAGACGCGAAAGGTGTTCCAGATAGCCATCGCGCACACTCTTGCGTTCGGCGATCGCAGCGTACATCACGGGCTGCGTGAACGACGGCTCGTCGCCCTCGTTATGCCCGTGGCGCCGGTAGCCGTACATATCGATGACAACGTCACGCTGGAAGGTCGCGCGGAAGTCCGAAGCCAGCCGGATCACTTCCGCTACCGCATCTGGGTCTTCGCCGTTGACGTGAAAGATTGGGATCTGCAGCATCTTGGCCACGTCCGTGGCGTAGACGCTGGAGCGACTCTGCTGCGGCGGCGTTGTGAACCCGATCTGGTTGTTTACGATCACGTGGATCGTACCGCCGGTGCGGTAGGCGTGGAGCTCACTCAGGTTGAGAGTTTCTTGCACGATGCCTTCACCCGCAAACGCCGCGTCGCCGTGGATCAAGAGGCCGAGCTTGCGCCTGCGATCCGAGTCCCCGACGTGGTCTTGCTTGGCGCGCACCCGCCCCTGCACCACAGTGTTGACGAACTCAAGGTGGCTGGGGTTGAAACACAGCGACAGATGCACGCGCTTGCCCGCTGCTGTGGCGTAGTCCGAGCTGTAGCCCATGTGGTACTTAACATCGCCGCTGCCCATATAGAGCCCCGGATCCCGGTCGTCGAACTCGCGAAAGATCGCGCGCGCGCTCTTGCCCAGGATGTTCGCCAGCACGTTCAGGCGACCGCGGTGCGCCATGCCGAGCACCACTTCGTCCACCCCGTGTTCCGCGGCACGCTCGATGGCGAAGACCAGAAGCGGGATCAAGCTCTCGGAGCCTTCCAGAGAGAAGCTCTTGGCCCCAAGGTACTTCTTCTGAATGAACTCTTCGAAGATCACAGCGTCGGTGAGCTTGGTCAGGATGCGCAGCTGCTCGTCTCGGGTCAGATGAACGCGGTGGGTCTCGTCCTCCATGCGGTCTTGCAGCCACTGCTTCACCGACAAATCGTCGATATGCATGAACTGCACGCCAATGGAACGGCAGTAGGTCGCGCGCAGCCGATCCAAAATCTGACGTAACGTGAGAGTTGACGGCCCGGAGATGGTCCGACTGGAAAACACACGGTCGAGATCGGCCTGAGCCAAACCGTAGAACTCGGCGTTGAGCTCGGGTTGATCCTGTCGCGGCAAGCCCAAGGGATCGACGCTCGCGACCATATGCCCGCGCACACGGTATGCGCGCACCAGTTGGTCCACTCGATCCTGACGCACCGCGACGTCGAAGGGATCCATACCGGAGAGTGCGCCGTTGCCGTTCCCGCGCCCTCCGGGATTGAATACACTGCGTGGTTTGAAACGCGGACCGAGCTGAGGCGCGCCCGTGAAGGCGTCATGAGGCATGCTCTCGAAGTAGCTGCGCCAACTGGGATCGACTGAAGCCGGCTGCGCGAGGAACTTTTGATAGAGTTCTTCGACGAACGGCAGGCTGAGGGTATTGGGCCAGAGATCGGCCATCATTCGTGCTCCTGATTCGACTCAATCACGCCGGAAGAACGAGGTCTAGGGGCGGGCTTTTGCCCGGGGACAATGCCCGGCAGAAAGCGCAGACGCGACAGCGTGCCAAGACGCTGTATTGTCAGAGCGTGACCACGGCCGATTCGAAGAACATCATGGAACTGGCGCTGGGGCTCGGACTGCGGGCAGACGAGTGCCTGCCTTTCGGGCACGACGTCTGCAAGATCACGCGCCCGCCGCGGCTTGAAGAAAAACGTGCGACCTACGTGGCGGTGACCGCGGTGACGCCCACCCCCGCGGGCGAAGGCAAGACCGTCACCAGCATTGGTCTGTCCATGGCGCTCAGCAAACTCGGCAAACGCAGCATCGCAACGCTGCGCCAGCCCAGTCTGGCGCCGGTCTTAGGTCTCAAAGGGGGCGGCGCGGGCGGCGGGCGCGCGCGACTGGAGCCCTTCGATCGCATCAACCTGGGACTCACCGGGGATTTGTTTGCCATCGAGGCCGCCAACAACTTACTGGCCGCGGTGATAGACGATCACCTGTATCGTGGTCGCGAACCAAAACTGGACGAAGCCACGATCACGTGGAAGCGCGTGATCGACATTGGGGACCGCTCCCTAGTCAATATCAACACGGCCCTCGCCGGCAAGTCCGGCATGCAAACCCGAACTACGGGCTTCGAACTCACCGCGGCCTCCGAAGTCATGGCCATCTTGGCCCTAGCCGCAGACATCCCTGATCTGAAACGCCGGCTGGAGCGCATCGTGATCGCAAGCAGCGAAAACGGAGCGCCCGTCACGGCGAAGGATCTGGGGGTCACCGGCGCCATGGCCATGCTGCTGCGCGACGCCATCTATCCCAACCTGGTGCGAACATCATCGGGCTCTGCCGCGCTGGTGCATGGCGGACCCTTCGCCAATATCGCTCATGGCAACTGCTCCATCATCGCCGACGTGCTTGCCAACAATTTGGGCGATGTGGTGGTGACGGAAGGCGGTTTCGGCTCGGACATGGGCGCCGAAAAGCTGTTTCACATCAAGTGCCGACAGAGCGGGCTGCGCCCGGACGTCGCCGTTCTGGTCTGCACGCTGCGCGCTCTCAAGCTCCATAGCGGCCAATTCGACGTAAAGCCGGGGCGGCCCTTGCCCGACGCGCCGCCGGA
>CALMUT010000115.1 GCA_937872925.1 uncultured Myxococcales bacterium
GCCGAATGCGCGCACGACGCAGCCCAGGCCGGGCACGACGCCGCCCGTCGCGCCGCGCCGGACGCAGCCGCCCCCACGTCGCCGCCCTTCCGCGCCGCCGGTCGTCAGCAATCGCGAACTGGCGGAGATCTATCGCGCTGCGTTGGCGGAACAGAATCGTCGCGGCAAGCCCTAGGCCAAGGCCGTGGTCGCGCGGCGGCCTCAGCGGACAATCGCCGGTCGTCACGGCAAGCAGTTGCGCCGTGCGCACTAGTCCGACAGCATGCGCCCCATCGCCGTGCAAGACGCAGTACCGAAACCCGGAATGGTGCTCTCGGGTCGCTACCGGCTCGAAGAAGACATCGCGCGGGGCGGCAGCAGCCTGGTCTTCCGTGCGACGGAGCTGAAGCTCGGCCGGGAGGTCGCCCTCAAGTTGCTTGGCACGAGCACCTTGGACGCCGCGGGGCTCGACCGATTTCGACGCGAGGCCGACTTGGCGCGGCAGCTGCAGCATCCGAATACCGTGCGCATGCTGGACTTCGATTTCGAAGCCGAGCCCATGCCGTTCATCGTCTACGAGCTCTTGAGCGGGCACAACCTCGCGCAAGTGCTGAAAGCGGACGGCGCACTGCCCGAGCCCCGCGTGGTGCGACTGGTCACTCAGATCTTAAAGAGCCTGATGGAGTCTCACGCCGTGGGTGTGGTGCATCGGGACATCAAGCCGGGTAACATCTTCGTCTGCACTTATGCCGGCGAGCCTGACTTCGTGAAAGTGCTCGACTTTGGCATCGCCAAGGCGTTGGGACCGGAAGCGCTACAGCTGACTGCCGACGGCATGTTGGTAGGCACGCCACGCTACATGCCGCCGGATCAAATCAACGGGTTACCGGCCAAGCCGGGCATGGACCTGTACGCGCTGGGCCTGTTGATGGCCGAAATGCTCGAAGGCAAAGCGGTGATCGGCGGCTCGGGAGGTGCGGCGTGCATGGCGCAGCTGTCGCCGGATCCCATCGCGCTGCCCCCGGCCGCGTTGGCTTCACGCCTGCGCCCGGTGATCGTCAAAGCCGTCGATAAAGATCCCGAGCGTCGCTACCAGCTGGCGAGCGCGATGCTTGAGGACATTGACCGCGCCATGCAGGCCGCGCCCAGTGACGCAAACATGCTCTTGCCTCTGGGAGAAGCCGTCGCAGAGGCAGGCAAGTCCATGACGGCCGCTCCGGACAGTTGGAACAATCCGACCTTGGACGCACCTTTGGTGGCGCCCCCCCCGCGCCCGCTGCCACCGGCGACCAGAGCCGGCACAAATCCGTGGCTGCTGCTGCTGGCCGTGGTGGTTGTGCTCGTCGCGCTGACGCTACTCGGCGTGGTGGGCACGTGGCTCGTTGCTAGTCCGTCTTCTTCTGCGCCGTGAACACCACATGCTTGGCGAAGCTCGGCGTCAGGATACGCGTCGGGCCCGCGACGCTGCCGCGGGACAGCTCGGCGCCTGTGGCGGCGTCGTACCAAGTGACCACGAGAGGCGCGTCCGCCAGGTTGCCAATTGCGAGTTCGGTCTTCACTTTTGGGTGTTTGCGGTAGGCCTTGGCCAGGGCAACCCGCACCTCCGGGGAGCGCGCCAGTTCGAGTCGGAAACCGTTGACGGATCGCGCCAGCTCTTTGGCGATGGCGCGGCGCTTTGGGACGGGCACGCGGCCGAGCCGCTCTCGGGCTCCGATGGGATCTGCGAAGAGCTCATCGACCAGCTTGCGCGCGGCGGGCTCGGACTTGCGCGAGTGCTTCAGCACCATGCGCACCAGCTCCTTCTTGTACTCCGCGATGGGCGCCTTCACACCTTGGGTCGCGAGCACTTCTAAGAGGTCGTGCATCATCAGGGGCGCAATGCGTGGGTCTCGGATCTCTCCGGCGAGCCAGGAGCGAATGTTGTCGATGCGGTAGTCGACGGAGTTGTTATGCAGGACAAAGCCTAGGGCTGCGCTCCGGTCGGCCACCACGAAGGCCAGCACTTCATGGTTCTTGGAGGTGACTTCAGCCGGCCGGCCGCGAAACTGTTCAAAGTCAATGCGCTCCAGAATCGAGCGCATGCTGAGGTGCGTGGGGCCCACCACCGAGTGGTCGCGAAAGGGTTGCCAGGCGCCGATGTTGAGCCAGGTGGCCCCTGCGCCCGCGGCGCCGGACGTCAAATACGTCCACGCGGCCACGTGCTCCATTTCCCGCTGAACGGCGGTCGGGAAACGCCATGAGAGCGTGCGTTCGTTCTCCAGGAACGGACGCTTGTACTCCACGCGCTTCAGGTTTTCGACCACCGACGCATGCAGATCGACGGCGAGAGCCGCCGGGTTGCCGCTGCCGCCGGCTGGCCGGTAGTAGTGCGTCACCATGACGTCGGTGCCCGGGCTATCCACGAAGAAGTCGCTTTCGGGAACGATGTCGTCGCTGCTCACCACAATCGGGTGCGCCTTGCCGTAGCGATCTTGCTCGTGGTTTCGCAGGTGTCCGCCCATCTCGCTGACCCACGCCGCTGCCGCTTTGGCGTCGTTGCCGCCGCAGTTGAGTAGCTCGTTGTACAGCTCCCACATGGCGATGCGGCGAGAATGGCCCCAGCGGTCAGAGATATAGGTCAGGCGCCGCTTGAACATGGCCCGAGCCCGTTCGTCCACGAACAGGTCGTTGATGTGCGCAAGTGGACCTCCCAGCCGTCGGTGATAGGGGTGCAGATCCAAGTTGGGCGCAAGCGCCGTGACGTCGCAGCTGTGGGTGAATAACGCCAAGCACAGGTACACGTCGTACTTCTCCGCCAGCGTGATCAGACGATCGATGCGCTTGGCGTAGGCTTCGTTGAAGTGCCCCGCGGGCTGCTCCAAGAACTGCAGCTTCTTTTCAGCGATCAAGCCTTCGATGGTGGCGCGGGGCATCAGGCTGGTGCCTTCGATGTCGATGCGCAGCAGGTTCTCGCCGCTTTGCTGCATGTCGCGCAGCAGCTGCTCCATGGTGTCTTCGGCGAACTGAAATTGCTTGCCCCCAATCGTCACCGTCCCGAAGTAGTCCAGGCTGATGGAGTGGCCGGGAAGGGCCACGCCCAAGGGAACGAAGGGCTTGCCGTCCTCGAAACCCAGGTAGCGATTGCCCGGTGCCACGCGCACCCAGTTGCCTTCGGGCGGCTGCGGCGGGATTTCGGCTGCGGGCAGAAGCGCGCTGCTGGCGCTTGGCGACGGCGCCGCCGAGGAGCTGGGGCCGCGGCATGCCGTTACGATGAGCGCCACGGACGCCACCCCCAAAAACAACCAATGCCCACGCAGTGCCAAGGCGCGGACTGTATCGCATGCACGCGAGCGCGTGCCAAGGTCACGCCTACAGTGGCATGCTGGGGCGGGATGAGGAAACGTGGGCAACACTGCTGAGTCGCCGCGGCCAACGCTGGGGCAGTTTCGTGGCTGTCTGTTGGCGGGCGCGCTGGGTGACGCGCTGGGCTGGCCCGTGGAGTTCGTCGCCTCGGCGGCGCAGATCACGCAGCGCTACGGCGCCGCGCCGCCCACGCAGCTAGCCTACGCAACGCCCGCGCCTGCGGAGATCACCGACGACACACAGATGACGCTGTTCGTCGCGGAAGGCGTGATCCGCAGTATCCAGCGGGCGACGGAGCGCGGCTTCGCTGCGACGCAGGAAGTGATGCGCCGTGCGCTACTGCGCTGGTATCAAACCCAGGTCCCAGCAGAGCTGCGCGAAACTCCAAGCGACGCCGGTTGGTTGTTTGGCGTGCGCGGGCTCTATGCACGGCGCGCGCCGGGCAATACGTGCCTCGCCTCTTTGCAGGCGCAGCATGCGTCGGGGCCGACGCCCAGCGTCGCTTCGCCGCCCAACGACAGCAAAGGCTGCGGTGCGATCATGCGCGCCGCGCCAATTGGGCTGGCAGCTCCGGATCGCGCCACGGCGTTCACACAAGCCCGGGACCAGAGCGTCCTGACTCATGGGCATCCGAGCGGCTATCTTTCCGCTGCGGTATTTGCTGCATTGGTCTTCGACGTTGCGCGCGGGCTCGAGCTTGGCACGGCGATCCCGCGGGCGCGGGAGCTGCTGCATGACCAAGCTGGCGCGGAGGAGACTCTGCAACAGATCGACGTCGCGTTGGGCGTGGCGGCGCGCGGCGCGCCCACGGCGGCGGCGATCGAAGCCATCGGGGGCGGCTGGGTCGGCGAAGAAGCCCTGGCCATTGCCCTGGTATGCGCGCTCAGCGCCGGTGACCCAGGCGCGGGATCCCTGAAAGCGGCGTTGTGGCGCGCTGCACTGCATGGCGGCGACAGCGACAGCACCGCGAGCTTGACTGGGCAACTGCTGGGCGCGGCGTGGGGCGAGGAGGCGCTGCCCGCGGGTTGGCTGGAGCAGCTGGAACTGCGCGAGGTGATCACGCAGCTAGCCGACGACCTCTACGCAGCGAGCATCGCAGGCGCCCGCATCGATCGCACGCGGTATCCGGGAAACTGAGCAGCGCGCCAAAGCCACGGGCGTTCGGTAGCCCGGGCAGGCCTAGTGCACAGCTGAAAGTACCGCGCCCAAGATTTGCTCGTGCTTTTCGAAGCGTTGGTCGTTGGCATAGGCCGCCAGGTCCAGCTTGCCCGTTGGGTCTTTGCCGAAGCGCACGACCACCATGTCTAGACTCGGGATGACGTCGATGAACTGGTTACCGAAGCCGCGCGCCGCGAACAGATCCGTGGGCGCGTCCGGCGACATGCGGCCGGGGAAGGGCGCCATCATCGCGTCCATGGCGGGCTGCTCGGCGTTCAGCCACCACAAATAGCCGTAAGCGCGATTGTGCGCCTGGGACGGCGCGGTGGAAGCCTTGACCCAAGCTGCTGGCAAGACTGCATCTTGCTTCCACTTGCCGCCGCGCAGGTAGAGGTAGCCCAGGCGCGCGTGATCGCGGCAGGATGCAAAAACGTTGGCATACGGCGTGGGGTTGCCCGCAGGGTCGCGGCCCCAGCTCGCACTCACGCCGAGCTTCTTCCACAGGTGCTTTTCAGCATAGCTTTCGATGCTCATGCCGGTGGCGGCGCGGAATATCGGTTCCAGCAGTTGCACGCCACCGTTGTGATAGACCCACTCGCTGCCCGGGAGCGTGTCCGCGCTGAGCGCTTCCGCGAAGGCCGAGTGGTTCTGGGCGAATGTGGCCATCGACACGTAGTCCGAAAACGCGCTCCATTTCAGCCCGCTCGTCATCGTCACTACGTGACTGATGCGGATGTCCTTGCGGGCGTCGGACTTCCATTCGGGAATGAAGTCCGCGACCGGCTGATCCAAGCTTTGGATCTCGCCGCGCTCGATGGCGATGCCGACCAGCGCGCTGGCATACGACTTGGCGATGGACCACGATGGGTGTGCGCTGGTCGCGTCTGCGTCGTGGAAGTACTGCTCGCTTACCAGCACGCCGTGTCGGATCACGAGCAGACAGTACGAGTCGAGGCTCTCGGCCACGCTGCCTGCCGCCAGCAGCAGCGCGGGATCGAGTCCGTGATCCGTCGCGGAGCCGCTGGCCCAGTCCGGGTCGGGGTACACCGCGACCGCTGCGCCGCCCTGTCCGCCGACGCCGGCGCTACCGCTGCTGCCGCTGCTGCCGCCGCTTGCAGTGTTACCCGCGCTTCCCGCCGCGCCGCCGCTTCCCGCCGCACCCGCGCTGCCGGCGCTAGGTGCTGCCGCGCGGCTTTCAGCGTCTTCGCCACCACATGCTGGCGCAGCCAGCCCAAGGGCCAACACCAGAACTTGCGCCCACCCGCTGTGCGACCCCTGCATCGTCGGAGCAGTCTGCCGCTGGGGCTGTGGGGGCGCGGTAGCAATCGCGACAATCGGTTGTCTGAATGCGCCACTGTCTGGGCAGTTCACGACTACACTGACCACCATGCGTGGGGTGCGGTTGACCGAACTGCAGCAAGCGCCCGTGGGGAGCTACGTCAGTGGGCCGTGTTTTGCGCACGGCTGTCTGCACCCTGCGCTTTGGGTGCTGTGCATTTGGGGCCGCCCCAACGCGGACATTGCCCGGAGCTTGGGCCGTTCTTTGGTATTCGAGCTGGCGCCGCCCGCGGTTCCCCACGCTTCATTCATCGACACGAGCGGGCTGGAGAGTGGCGGGGACGGCGCCTTTGAAATGCTCGAGGCGTACCTGACGCACCACGCGGACGCGCTGGCACACTGGGTGCAGCGCGTGGCGCTGGTGCGACCCAAGGGGCTCTCCGGCGCGCTGGTGTCCGGGATCTTTCAGGTTGCGCCGCGGCCCTTCGATGTGCGCTTGTTCGACGATCCCGCTGCAGCGCTGTCTTGGCTGCACCAAGCGCTTGCCTTCGAACCAGCGCCCAGCGCTGCGCTGCAGGAAATCTCCGCGATGCGCGCCGCCGCGGACGTGCCGGAAGTCGTGCGGCGGCTGCGCCGCGTGTTGAGCGAGAACCTGCGCGGCGTATCCATTGAAGACGCTGCCCGGGCGCTGGCGCTTTCCCCGCGCACGTTGCAGCGGCGCCTCAGTGATGCGCGTACCACGTTTCAAGACCAGATGGCCGACGCGCGGGTGGCGGCGGCGCAGCGCCTGCTGCTCGATGGGTCGTCGCCCATCACCCGGATTGCCTTCGACGTCGGCTGCGCTTCGCCGCAACATCTGAGTGCGCTGTTCAAGAAGCGCACCGGCGTGTCTCCAAGCGAGTGGCGGCGCAGGCGACGCAAGACCTGAGCGCCACGCCGCCGCGCGCCGCCGTGTGCCGCTTAGAACTTCGTCGGCGAGGCGCCCTTCGCTTGGTAGTCCGAGTAGTCGCTGTTCGGGTCGTCGCCGAAGCCCATGTTGATGATCGCCGTCCAGGGCAGCACGCCGTCTTCGGCGTGATTGACCAGACCGATCTGCACGCCGCGCAGGCGCTTGGCGTGGTTGAACAGGCCGATCTGCACGCCCTTGGCTTCGTCGGCGATGTTGGCGATGCCGATCTGCGCGCCGTGCACGGATTCGGCGTAGTTTGCGGCGACGCCCAGCTGCAGGCCGCGGTGGCTTTCGAGGGCAATGGCGCCCGCGCCGATCTGCGCGCCGTAGGACTTCTCCGCCATGGTCACGACGCCAATCTGCGCCAGCCCGCGGAACTCTTTGGCGCCTGCGCCCAGAGCGCCGATTTGTAGGCCGCCGATGAAGTCGTGGCTGTAGCTGGCGACGCCCACTTGGGCGATGCCGCGGAAGTTCCCCGCACTATTGACCACGCCGGCCTGGGCGATGCCGGCGAAGCGCCCGTCGTCGTTGCTTTCGTCGAAGAGGTCTTCGCCCTGTGCGTTGAACACGCCGATTTGCGCGAAGCCAGTGAAGTCTTCCCGGGAGTGATTGAAGGCGCCGAGTTGCATCAATCCGCCGAAGGCGCGATCCGTGCGGTTGTAGCCGCCGAGCTGCAGCGCGCCGTAGAACTCTTTGGCGCGGTTGTAGCCCGCAAGCTGAAACAGCGCAGCGGTGTCCACGGTGCGGTTGTAGGCCACGGCGACTTGGCCCAGGCCGATGAAGTTGCGTGCGCGGTTCTCGCCGATGCCGATCTGCGCGATGCCGCCGAAGTCGTCGGAGAGGTTGCGGCCGAGGGCGAGCTGCAAGCCGCCATAGTGCGAGCCGGCGTCGTTGCGGATCAACGACAGCGACAGCGCGCCATAAAAGCGTTCGATGCGCTCGTGCGCCAACGCCAGCGCGGCCACACCACCGAAGGTGCCCAAATGCGGGCGCACACCGGCGTGCAGCAAGTACCAGTCGCCGGGCGGGTCCGTGGCGATCTGCGGCGGAGGCGCCGGGTGCCGCTCGTGGCCGAGTTCCATTGCCTGCGATCCGCCGCCGGTGGTCCGCTCTTCAGCGTCCGTTTGTTCGCCGTCTGTCGCGACGATCTGGGTGGGGCTGCGGCCGGGCGTCGCCGCGGGGCGCGTGCCAATGTCCTCGTCAGCGGGGATTTTCGGGGCAGAAGCCAACGCCGCCGGAGCGACGAAAGCGGAACCAAGAGCAAGCAAAAGCAGTGAAGTGCGCATGATGCCCCGAAAACGTCCCAGCAGCGCCCGCACTTACACTGTGGGCTCAAATCTGCGCTGGGTTTTTTGGGGTCGGTTCGCGGGGGCGCGCTGGGCCACGCTTCCCGCGCTGGGCCCCGCTAGCGCGGCTGCCCGCAGACCGCGGATACAGGATCGGAGGTGTTGTTGTCTGTGCGGCACTCGATCACGCCGGCCGCGGGGGTGACCACGGCGTAGACCGGCGTCGCGCCGCTCTGCACGTCTGCGGGCGCCGTTGGCAAGTCGATGGAGATCAACTCGGCCTGGGCGGCGTAGAGCGGGATGGTGGTGGCGGCTGTGGCGAGGGAAGTGCCGCCGGGCGGCGTACCCGCGAAGATCTCGACTTGTACGCCTGTGGGTAGCGGCGCGCTGCCCAGGTTGCGCACTTCGACGATCACGCCGAAAGTGCCGCCGCAGTGTGCGCGTACGGTCACGACGGCGTCCGCGGCAGCCAGCTCGCTGCCGGGTTGTTTGTTCTGCCGGAAGTTGTTCAGGCCGGGCACGGTCCAGTTGGCGACTTCTTTGGTGGGGATGCTGCCGTCTTCTTCCACGTTGGTGATGTGATAGGTGTGCTGGTTCCACACCCGACGGGTGCGCACCCAGGCTTTGCTCTTGCTCTGGATCACGCGGATGCCGCTCTGCTTGGTGCCGCCGCAGTTGAAGGCGTAGGCATTGGAGGCCACGACGATGTCCGCCTGGCCGTCGTTGTCCACGTCGGCGATCACCGGATATTCGATCAACGTGCCGGTGGTGTTGCAGGTCTTCCACAGTTCGTTGCCCGTCGCGCCGTCGTAGACGCGCAGGTAGATCTCGTCCGAGTACACGGCTTCGGCCTTGCCGTCGCCGTTGAAGTCGAAGACGGAGCTGCCCGTCGCCGCTGAGGAGCAATCTTGGGTCACGCTCTGCCACAGCAACGTGGACGCCGTGGGCGTCGTGGGCGTCATCAGCTTCTTGCCGTCGAAGATCACGTAGGCAATCGAGCCGGCGAGGGCGACGTCTGGCGTGCCGTCACCGTTGAAGTCCGCGATGGTCGGCGGTCCGCCGCCGGAAGCGTGCCCGCAGGGGTTCGAGGTGGCGGTCTCGTGGATATCGAAAGCGGGTCGCACCAGCTCGAAGCCCGGCGCTGCCGTCGTGACGCGCCAGATGTGCATGCTGCGGGCACCGCTGGCCGGGTTGATGCCGATGATCTCCGGCTTGCCGTCCAGATCCAGATCACCGACGGCTGACCATGCCGACGCTAGTCCCGTGTCGGCGAGCAGTGTGCCGTCGGCGCGGTAGGCGCGGCGACCGTCCGTGATGTCCAGCTTGCCGTCGCCGTCCAGATCCGAGACGGAGGGTGTGCTGAGGCCTACGGCGAATGCGTGCTTCAGGGTGCCGTCTTTGCCGTTGAGGATGCCGCCTTCCACCACGACTTCCACGGTGCCGTCTCCTTCTAGGTCCGCCAGGGCCGGCGAGCGGCAGCCGATGGTCGGGCTCGTCCACAGCTTGCTGCCCTTGCCGTCAAAGGCGGTGACGGTGCCGTTGGAGCAGCCGACCACTTCGTTGCCGGGGTTGCCGTCGAAGTTGCCGCCGGCCAGATCGCTGCCGGCGTTCAAGACGCCGGGCACGTTCCACTTGTCGACGACCTGTTGGTTGACGATGGAGATGGCGTGCAGCGTGCCTTGTCCGGTGTAGGCGCCGCCGGCGAAGGTCGTGAACACGATTTCCGGGATGTCGAGGGCGGTGATCTTGCCGTCGCAGTTGTCGTCGTCCAGCTGCACCACGATGGGCGTCATCATCACGTCGCTGCTGTAGGGCGGGGACGTGACGCCGCCCCAGGTGTAGGTGACTTCAGGATCGAAGGCGGCGGTGCTCGGTGGGCGCTCGCATTTGGGGAGACAGTTCGGGCCGGGTTCTGCGCCAGCGCACACCGGCGGCTCAGGCAAACACTTGCCCTCGGCGACGATGAAGCCCGTGGTGCAGCTGGCGGCGTCCGGTGCCGTGCCGCTGTCGCCCTTGTCGCCCAAAGCCAGTTCGCAGTACTCGCCGCTGGCGCAGTCCGAGCTCTCGGTGCATGTCTTGCCGGGGGTGACGCATTTCTGGAAGGAGCAGACCTCTGAGCCGGAGCAGCATGCGTCTCCGCAGGCGTTTTCTTTTTCGCAACACACCCCGCCGGCGCATACGCCGGCGTCGCCGCAAGCATTGCCCGTGGGGCAGGCGCCGGAATCCAGATTCACCGAAGCGTCGCCGGAGCTGCCACCGGTTCCACCGGTGCCGCCGCCGCCCGTGCCGGCGTTCGAGGCCGTGCTGCCGCCGTCGTCTCCGCCACAACTGGCGAACATCGGGACCACGAGTCCCAAGATCGCCGCCGCTTGCCACAACCCTCGCGCCGTTTTCCTAGCCAGCATGCCGAGAAGGTTCGCACGCAGGCGTCGCCCGAGCACGCAAAAACTGAGCGGCGCAGCGTGGCGGACCGGAGCCACAATGTTGAATGTCCGCCCCAGGCGATCCGTCCTATGCTCTGAGGCATGCGTATCCTAGCAAGCGTGATCTTCGCCGGCGTGTGCATCGTGGCATGTGGGGGCTCCTCCGGGTCCTCGCGGCCAGGGGGCACCAACCAGCCCGGCGCGGGGGCTTGCGGCGTGCAGGTCTTCCGCACGCCGGCTTGCCAGCAAGCGCTCGATTCCGCCTGCTGTCCGCTGGCCCAAGAGTGTGCGCGGGATCCAGGTTGCGTTCAGGTGTCGCAGTGCATCCTGTCCTGCAAGTCGAACCCGTCGGTGAATGCCAACAACTGCCTGCAAGGCTGCGCCACGCAATCCCGGGTCGACTATTGTCGGCAGGCGTGCGCTGGCAAAGGCAACGACTGCACCACGGTCTGCACCCAAGAGGGCAACCGCGCTGAGCCCATGGTCAAGTGGCTGATGATCGCGGACTGCAGCAAGGGCGTGGACTATCCCGAAGGCGTGACCTGCGACGACAGCACCTGACGCTTGACGGGGGTAGAGGCGAGAGTGGGGGTGGGAGACACCCTCGCTCGGAAGTCGGGCCGGTCGTAGCGGATAAAGGCTAGTGTGATCGATCATTTGGGTTGGTTCGGTGCCGGGTCAATGAGGCAGGCACAAATTCGCACTGGGTAGCAGTTTCGCAAGAGCCGGTGGTAGTGGCGGAGGCTGCGACGGCGCCGGCGCCGGCGGCAGTGGGGGTGCCGGCGTCTGTGTCTGTGTCTGTGGAGGTCGAAGCGATGACGTGGTCAGCGGTGCTCGTGCCAGGCCGAGGGCCTGTTACTGCGCCCGCATGCGCACTGGGAGGTTAGGGCGAGGAGCTGGCGTGTCGTGACCTCTGCCCGCGCGGCCTCGACGTTGCCTTCAAAGAAGATGACCACCCGTGGATCGAACAGAACCCACGC
>CALMUT010000116.1 GCA_937872925.1 uncultured Myxococcales bacterium
AGCGGCGCGGAGCGCTCGCGGAGATGGGAGCGGCGCGGAGCGCTCGCGGAGATGGGAGCGGCGCGGAGCGCTCGCGGAGATGGAGGGGTAACCGCTCCTGAAAAACCGATATGTATGCTTACTAATCTTTCCCCATCGTCACCCCATCGTCACCCCACCGAGCACCGCCGGTCCGATCCGCGCGCTGCGGCATGAGCTGACGCGTACGAGCCACAGGCCCCTGCGCGAGAGCGATAGCAGCGCGGAACTGCTTGCCCGACGGCGGTGGCGACGCTAAGCAGCGCGGCCATGCTGGAAGCCGTCGACCTAGTGAAACACTACGGCAAGCTCGTGGCGCTGCGCGGGCTGAATCTGGTGGTGCAGCCCGGCGAGGTGTTTTGCTTGCTGGGCGCCAACGGCGCCGGCAAGACCACGACCATTCAGCTCTTTTTGGGCTTCATCGAACCGACGTCGGGAGCCGCGCGCATTGCCGGCAAAGAAGTCGCGAAGCAGCCCCTCGAGACCAAAGTAAGCATTGCTTACATTCCCGAGAACGTCATGCTCTACCCGAATCTGACCGGTCTGGAGAACCTGGAGTTCTTCGCGACCCTGGCCGGCAAAGGGGATCTCTCGGAGTCGGAGCTGCGCGACACCCTGAAGCGCGCTGGCTTGGCCGCCGAGGCCGCGGATCGCCGCGTGGGTGGCTACTCCAAAGGCATGCGCCAAAAAGTCGGCATTGCGCTGGCGATGGCCAAGCAGGCGCGCGCGCTCTTGCTGGATGAGCCTACCAGCGGCCTCGACCCTAAAGCCTCCAACGAATTCTCCGAGCTGCTCGAACGTGTGCGCGACGACGGCGTAGCGGTCTTAATGGCAACCCACGACATCTTCCGTTCGAAGGAGGTTGGCGATCGCGTTGGCATCATGAAGCACGGCGAGTTGGTCGCCACCATGTCCACGTCAGATCTGAGTCATACGGATCTCGAACGCGTGTACTTGGAGCACATGCATGAGTGACGCCCGCAGGCCCGCGCCCCGCGGCACGCACCGCGCGTTGATCAAGAAGGAGCTGCGCGAGGTCGTGCGAGACGGCCGCTTCTGGGTCATCGCCTTCGCGGTGGCGGGGCTTCTCGTCGTGGCCCTTGCCTTCGGGTTCCGTCAGTCCCACGCAGTGCACACCGAACGCAGCCACGCTCAAGCGGGCGCGGATGATCACTGGCGGGAGCAGGGCGAGAAGAACCCGCATGTGGCCGCTCACTACGGCACTTATGTCTTCAAACCTGCGAGCGCGCTGTCGTTCGTGGACCCGGGGGTGGAGCCGTATCTGGGCGCTTCGGTCAAACTGGAAGCGCATCGTCGCAACGATCTGGAAGCCGGGCGCGCCCAGGACGCCACTGGGCTGACGCGCTTCGGCGGCTTGAGCGTGGCCGCGGTGTTGCAGCTGCTGATCCCACTTTTGACCATTGGGCTCGGCTTCGGCGCGTGGACGGCCGAGCGCGAACGCGGCACGCTGCGGCAGCTGGCCAGTTTGGGTCTTGCGCCGCGGGTGCTGGCCATCGGCAAGGGTTTCGGGATCGCCGCGGCTCTCGCCGCGCTGCTCGTGCCGGCCATCGCCCTGGGTGCGCTGGCCGTGGCGATCGGGAACGAACATGGCGCGGCTGTCAGCGGGGGCCGGCCTTTGGCCATGGCGTTGGCTTACGTTGCGTACTTCGTGGTCTTCGTCGCGCTGACCCTTGCGGTCTCTGCGCGAGCGTCGTCGTCCCGGGGCGCGCTGATCACGCTGCTGGGCTTCTGGGTTTTCGCCGCGTTGATTGTGCCGCGCGCCGCTTCGGACGCCGCCGCGGTGCTCGCGCCGGTGCCCAGCAGTCGAGACATCGCCGACGCCGTCAAAAGCGGAGTCGCTACCGGTTTGCCCGCTGGTCCGGATCGGGAAGCCCGTGTCGCGACCCTCACCGAGGAGCTGCTGGAGACCCAAGGCTTCAAGGGCGCGGAGATGCTGATGGACGCAGCGCTCCTGTCGGCCATCGAGCTGCGCGCGGAAGCCATGTTTGAAAACGAAGTCATCGATCACCATCACGAGCGCCTCGCGGATGCCATCGCTCGTCGCGAACGCCTGGCGCAAGCCGCGGCGCTGCTCTCTCCAGTGGTGGCAATCCGATCGCTTTCGATGGCCTTTGCGGGCACGGACTACGCGCACCATCGGCATTTTGCCGACGGCGCTGAAGGACACCGCCGCGCGTTGGTGGAGATGCTGAACAAGGAAATGGGCGACAAAGGCGGCAGCGACGCCTGGAGCTTCCAAGCGGGCCGTGATCTCTGGGAACGCGCGCCACCCTTCGTGCATCGGCAGCCCAGTCTGCATTGGGTCGCTCGAAATAACTGGCTGAGTTTGGCTTCGTTGCTCGGTTGGCTGGGTCTGGCTTCCCTAGCGGCGTGGCTGTTCGCGCGGCGCATTCGGGTGGTGTGATGCTGCGCGCGGTATTCCGAGTCGAGTGGAAGAGCGCGTTGCGTGACGGTTCTCTGCGCGCGCTCTTGGTGGTGTTTTCGCTCTTGGTGCTGTACGCCGCCGTGGGCGGCGCGCGCTTTACGAAGGTTGAGAGTGCCGCGGCGGAAGCAGCGCAGCGCGAAGAGTCGGCCAAGCTGGAAAGCCTGCGTGCCGAACTGCAGGCCATCGCAGCGGGCGCACCCGTCAAAAACGCCGCTGACCCGCGCAGCCCGATGCAAGTGGGTCGGGAGCTGTTGCCTCGGGTGGCCGCGCTGCCTGCCGGGCCCCTTGCCGTCGTGGCGGTGGGTCAGCGCGACGTGCTGCCGCAGACGGTGCTGCTCACGACCAAGCCGCGAGTATTGGAGAGCGAAACTTCAAGCGCAGACGGCCCGCTACGCCAATCCAACGGCCCCTTCGATTTGAGTTTTGTGTTTGTGTTCCTGCTGCCGCTCATCGTTATCGCCCTGAGCTATGATTTGCTCTCCAGCGAGCGCGAGCGCGGCACGCTGTCTCTGGTGCTCTCGCAGCCCGTTGCCCTCACCCGCTTCGTGCTGAGCAAAGCGCTGCAGCGCGCTGCGCTCTTATTGGCCATCGTGCTCGCATTTGCCCTAGTGGCGCCACTGCTCGCTCGCGCTTCGTTTACCGCTCCTGGTGCGCCCTTGCGGCTGGCGCTGTATGCGGGGCTGGTCACGCTCTACACGCTGTTCTGGCTTTCCCTTGCGCTGTTCGTGAACACCTGGGGTCGCTCTTCCGCGGCCAACGCACTGTCTTTGGTGGGCCTATGGCTGGCGCTTTTGGTCGTGGTGCCTGGCTTGGCAAGCGTGACCGTCGACACCGTGTACCCCAGTCCGTCGCGGGTGGAGTTGATCAATCTGGCCCGGGCTGCAGCGAAGGACGCAGAATCCGAATCCAGCGCCATGGAAGGCAACCACGGCAAGCCCGTCGCCGCGGATTCCGAGCGGCGCGCCCTGGCCGTGCAGGCCGCATTCGAAAGCCAAGTGGCGCCGGTACTGCGAGGCTTTAGCGAGCAACACGCGCGGCAGCAAAGCATGGTCAACAAGCTACGCTTCTTGTCCCCCGCGATCGTCCTGAGCGAAGGCTTGGCAGAGGTCGCAGACGCCAGCGTCGCCCGGCACCGGGATTTCTCGGTGCAAGTCGACGCGTATCATGCGGAGCTCAAAGCGTTCTTTGGACAGCGCGCCCAGCGCGGCGCAGCGCTGACCCTTGCCGACTACGACGCCCTGCCGCAATTCCGCTACGTCGCGCCGCACGACGACGACCTCGCGTCGCGGGTGCTCTCCGGGCTGCTCGCGCTCGCGGCAGCCTGCGCGGCCCTCGTGGCGCTGGCCGTCGCCCGGTTGCGGCGCGCATCCGTCGCGGCGTAGCTTTCCCGCGGGGCACTTGGGATGCTGTTGTGAGCCGCAGGTGGATAACGTTGCGGCTACTGAATTGAGATCAACTCGATGTCAAAGACGACGACGCCGGTGGGCTTGCCCGGGGCGTCTTTGAACGAGAGATCCTGCGGGATCCAGAAGCGACGCTCTTCCCCCACCACCATGAGCTGGATGCCTTCGGTCCAACCCGGCATGACGCGACCTAGGGGGAACTGAGCGGGTTGTCCGCGGGAGATCGAACTATCAAAGGATTTACCGTCGGCGGTCCAGCCCGTGTAGTGCACGGTGACGACGCTATTGGGTCCGGGCTTTTCCTTGCCGGTGCCCGCCTTGACGACGCGAGAAACGAGCCCGGTCTTTGACTTCTGCGCGTCTGCCGGCGCTTGCGCGACGTCTGGCGGCGCGGGGGGCGCGGCTTTGGGCGCGGGCTCCCCGATGATCTTGGTTGCGCCGACCTCCTGCATGACCTGCGCGTAAGACGCGACGCGTCCGTCTTCGTGATGACAATGGTTGCGATGACACATGCGCCAGCCCTTAGGCGGGTTGCGTGGGTCGAAGACCACCTCGCCGGTGGGCGCGGCCGCGGGCGTCGGAGTTGCCGTCGCGGTGGGGCGCGGCTTGGCGGCCGCTTCTTCTTCCGGGGCGGGGCACGCCGTCAGCACGACAGCCATTGCCGCGCCTGGAACGGCCCAGGCCGCTTTGCGCAGGCGTGTCAGGGGTCGGAGCAGAGTCGTATTCGTGTCTAAGGCTCGCACGGCCGGCAATATGAAGCGAAGTGGGCGGGTTGCCCACTGGATTTCGTCGAGTTCGAGCGCATTTTTCCCTCCGCGCTTGCTGCTCACACAAAAGAGATGAGGCAAGACGCGCGGGTCTCGCCTCATTTGGCACTCCATGCCTCCCGCACGCTTCGGGCAGGCCCGAAGCCGCGCCGTGCAACCCGCAAGAATTTTCCAAGCTGGCTGCGCAGCGTTTGTGGTGCAGCATAGATCCCATGCCTGAGACTCGAGCCGCGTTGTGCATGTTGTGTGAGGCCGCTTGCGGACTCGAAGTGGAGTTCGAGGACAAGCGTGTGTCGCGGATCCGCGGCGACAAGGCCAGCCCGAGTCGCGGCCACATCTGTCCGAAGGGCGTGGCTATCCCAGACATTCAAAACGATCCGGATCGAGTCACGTCGCCGATCAAACGTGAGCCCGATGGCAGCTGGGTGCCCGTCCCATGGGAGACGGCTCTTGCGGACATCGGCGAGCGCATGGGGCGCATCCAGGAGCGGCATGGCAAAGATGCCCTGGCTTTCTATTTCGGAAACCCGACCGGGCATAGCTACACGGCGCTGTTGGCGGGCATCGCGTTCCACCAGACCTTGGGCAGCCGCAACGTCTTCTCCTCCCAGTCCGTGGACGCCTTGCCCCGCGTGTTCGTGTCATGGCTGCTCTACGGCAATCAAGCGATCATCCCAGTGCCCGATATGGATCGCACGCAGTTGCTCGTCATCATGGGCGCGAACCCGGTTGTCTCCAACGGCAGCGCCATGTGCTCGCCCGGGATCGAAAAGCGGCTCCGCGACTTGAAGGCAAGGGGCGGGCGCTTGGTCGTGATCGATCCCCGGAGAACGGAGACCGCAGAGCTCGCCGATGAACACCTCGCGCTTCGCCCAGGCAGCGACGCCGCGTTGTTAGCAGCGATCCTCCACACGCTCTTCGCCCGCGGCTGGGTCGTCGAAGCCCAAGCGGCGGCTCAAGCCAGCGGCGTCGACAAGCTGCGCCGGGCCGTAGAGCCCTTCAGCCCGGAAGGGGTCGCGGCCTTCGTCGGGGTCCAAGCTGAGGCCATTGTCAGCCTGGCTCAAGCACTGCACGAGACTCCCCGCGCCGTTATTTACGGACGTATGGGCACCTGCGTTCAGCCATTCGGCGCACTGGCAACCTGGCTGATCGACGCCGTCAACCTGCTGACCGGCCACATGGACGTCCTGGGCGGGGCCATGTTCGCAACCCCCGCTGTCGATCTGGCTGGGCTTGCGAGCACGTTGGGTCAGACCGGCGCGTTCAATCGCTGGCAGAGCCGAGTGGGCGGGCGCCCGGAATTCAACGGCGAGCTGCCCGTCGCCGCGTTCGCCGAAGAGCTCGAGACGCCGGGCAAGGGTCAAATCAAAGGGCTCATCGTGCACGCCGGCAATCCGGTGCTGTCCCTGCCCAACGGCAAGCGCCTGGCGCGTGCCTTTGACGAGCTGGAGCTAATGGTTGCAGTCGACATCTATCGAAACGAGACCACGCGCCACGCCCACTACATCTTGCCGCCGAGCTTCGGCTTCGAGCACGATCAGTTTGCGCTGCTCTCGCAGGCGCTGGGCGTACGCAACACGGTGCAATACGCCCCCGCGCTGATGCCGCCTCCAGCGGAGTGTCGCCACGACTTCGAGATCCTCGGCGAGCTGTGCGTGCGACTGGCGAAGGCGCGCAGCCCGCTGCTCGGTCGGGTGGCACGATGGGGCTTTGGAGTGTTGAAGCAGATCGGGCCTGCGCGGGTGTTGGACCTCCTGCTGCGTTTCGGCCCCCACGGCCTACGCTTGCAGCAACTCCTCGCGACGCCCTCGGGGCTCGACCTGGGTCCCCTCGAGCCGCGCCTCGCGCAGGTCGTTCGCCACCCCGACGGAAAGGTTCAACTCGCGGCGGCGCCCCTGCTTGGCGATCTTGCGCGCCTCGAGGCGGCCGTTGCCAAGGCGGTGCATCCGACCTTATCCCTGATCACCCGGCGCACCCTGCGCAGCAACAACTCCTGGATGCACAACAGCCAGCGCCTCGTGAAGGGCAAGCCGCGCTGCACCTTGGAGATCCACCCAAGGGACGCAAAACAGCGCAACCTGTCCGAGGGCGGGTTGGCCACGGTGCGCACCGCCGTGGGCCAAGTGACGCTCCCAGTCACGATCAGCGAACGCATGCGGCCCGGAGTCGTGAGCATGCCCCACGGTTTCGGCCACGACCTGCCCGGCAGCCAGCTGCGGGTTGCCAAGGCCCACCCAGGCGTCTGCATCAACGACGTCTGCGACGACAGCGCCGTCGAGGGTTTGACCCACACCGGCGTGCTCAGCGGCATCGAGGTCGAAGTGCAAGCCGCGGTCACCCAAGACGCGCGCGAACCCAACGCCACGCAGCCGCGCTAGCGCAGCCACGGGCAGCTCAGACCGGGCATGCCGTGCCAACCATCGGGACACTGACCGCTGCGCTTCGAGGAAAACCAAGTTGTCCGGCGGCCTCATCTGGTTCCTGCTGAACATCGAGAAAAAACTTTGGAACAATCTCGAACGTGGGACGTCGAAGGGGACGGGAAGAAAATCGTCCCTCTTGTTTGCACTGCGGCGCCTGCTGCGTCATATAGGAAATCACACATGTCACAGCTATCCCACAAGCGATGTACCGAGCCGACGCGGAAGCCCGCGCTCAGGCCGACGTGCGTGGTCCGTTTGGAGGCCAAGACGTAACCGGGAAAGTATTTGAGAGCTTCATTTAAGGAGCTTTTGAAGGCCGCCCCGGAACACCACCGGGAGCGGCCTTCTTCAATTTCGGACTCTGCGTAAGTCCGTAGGCACCGCTGCGCCCATTGCGATTTCGGACTCTGCGTAGTCCGCGGGCAGCGCTGCGCCCATTGATGGATCCAGCAAGAAAATAGGTCTGAAGTGTTTGTTGGCGGCATGCCGGGTTCTTACCCCGAGCGGCGCGGGTTCGATTCCCGCCGGACCTACCGAGACGTGGTGGAAGCGGCAACATGGCGCGCTCTGAACGCGACCGATCCAGGTTCGAATCCTGGCGTCTCGACCCATCGAGAAGGCGACTTCTCGGATCTTTGACAATCGAGTTCCAAGTGAATCCCGGGCCGCGTTGCCTGGGCCATTGCCCGTGTCGCGAGTGGTCGCGTCTCGGTTTCGTATTCCGAGCGTACCGGTTCGACTCCGGTCGCGGGCTCCGTTCTGTCGCGCGCGACGTCAGAGCTCCCGTCCGCATGGAGCGGCCTCGGTCTTCTAAACCGAGCGGTTCGGGTTCGAGTCCCGACGGGAGTGCCAACCCGATTCAAGCAGCGAAACGTTCATGTCCCGGTTCGACGGCATCGGCGGTCGGTCTGCAACACCGGCTTCGAGGGTTCAACTCCCTCCCGGGACTCCGAGACCCTGTCGACGGGACTTCGCGTTCTGTGGCTTGAAGACGCGAGCAGCCCGCCCGCCAGGGTCACCACTTCCTCGTCTCGCCGGATCGCGAGCACGACCCTCCGAAGGTCGTTGTCCGAGTTCGACTCTCGGCGGGGAGACCAAAGTTCACCAGCGTGTAGCGTAATGGTTGCGCACTCCGTTTGGGCCGGAGAAGAGCGAGTTCGATTCTCGCCTCGCTGACCACGTCGACGTGGCGGAATTGGCATACGCGCCGGGCCGAGGACCCGGGCCGAGAGGTATCCGGGTTCGACTCCCGGCGTCGACACCCTGCGCTCGTACCCCAACTGGCAGAGGGCCCGGCTTCAAACCCCGGTCAGTGTCGGTTCGAATCCGACCGAGCGCACCCACGCCCGCGCTGCGCGTCTTCGGTACGCCGATTCTCGGCGAGTCGGACATAGTGAGGACCGGCGCAGGACGCGTAGAAACGTCAGCCAGACAGCATGACTTGGAGATAGAACGACGAGGTGTCATCCACGATCACCGACACTCCGGGCGACCTCGGGTGGGGATCCGTACGGCTTCACTTCGAGGAGGTGGTGGCTGGAGGCCCCGAGGGTGGGTTGGACGACCGCGTGATCTTGACCGCGGACCCGGCGAATACTCCGTCGATCCGAACGATTCAAAAGCTGGGGGCGAAGTTCCTGGGGGAGGTGGAAGTTCCGCCCGACGATCCGGCCTACGCAGGCGGAGCAAGACACAAGAGGCGCTATGAATGGGCACCCTGACGCTGTCGGTGCTGCCGTGGCCCGGCCACGCTATAAAATGCGACCAGAACCGATCCCCAGGCCCTGGTGAAACGACTAATTCCGAAGCAGGGGGCGTGCGGGAACTCCGGGAGGTGGCGTCGATGAAGCCTGAAAAGATGGGACTGGGTTGGATGGTCATCGCGATGGTCGCAGTTGCGTCGTGCGGGGGAACCACGCAGGACGGTGCTGCTGGTGGCGGTGGCAGCGGTGGCCTTGGCGCGATTGGCGGCACCGGCGCTGTGACCTCGGGCGGGGGTTCGTCCGGAACTGGTGCGGGCACGTCGGCTCCTTGGCTGTGCGCGGGAGTGGAGTGCGCCGCCCATGAGGACTGTTGCCTTGCTGACGGCAAATGCTTCGATCCGAAGGCGAGTCCCGGGGCATGCGTCGCGCCGTCAACGCCAGGGCCTCAGGGGCAGAAGCCGTGTACGGCGAGCTCGCAGTGTGCGGCGGACGAATACTGCCAGCCATCCAACCAGGCACTTTGCCTCGGACCTGGGTATTGCGCTTCGAGAACCAACTGCCCGAGCTCTTCGGCGAGCTCCTTTTGCGCCTGCAATGGCGTCACGTATCCCGATCTCCAAACGGCCTGCGCTGCGGGTGCCACGGTGATCGGAATGGGGCCCTGCGGGGTTCCGGTCACGGCTGGAGGCGGTGGAAGCAGTTCCGGCAAGCTGATCACATTGTGCGCGATCGACGCGCACTGCGAAAGCGGCCAGAAATGCTGCAGCATCACCGGCGTTTGCTACGATGCCTCGCTGCCGGTTTTGTGTTCGTTCCCGCCTCCGGGCAGCAGCGTCCCCTGCCTCGACGACTCCCACTGCATGGACGGCGTCGAGTATTGCTCCGGAGCAGGATGCACGGGCCCTGGAGGCTGCGTTTCGATGCCCGGAACCGGTTCCTGCACCGGCGAGTTCACGCCCGTGTGTGGCTGCAACGGCAAGACGTATACAAATGCCACGTGCGCCTCGGTGGAGGGGGCCCGACTAGCGCACGATGGACAATGCCCGTGAGCGCTGCAGGGTTCGAGGCCGAGTGAGCTACGTTCGAACGGGCCGCGCCCAGTCCTGTGAAGCGATCCCCAAAACTGCAGCCAACCTCCCAGGTTCGGCAATCCTAGGCGCCTACGCTATGTTGTCGTCGTGGCCGATGGCGAGACAGGCGGGGAACCGCGAAGCATCCGTATCGACGGGACCGTGCGGGCCGTGAGCCAGCCTGTTGAAAGCTCGGTCACAGGTTGGAAGGCGGCGGCCATTCACTACAGCGCGAGCTACAACAAGCGCGAGACGGATTCCAGCGGGCGGTCGACCACTCGACGCGTGCATTTGGGGACTGCGGACGTCTCCGGCGACTTGATCATCGACACCCAGCAGGGCGTGATCCGGGCAGCGGCGGGATCGTTCATCTTCGACGTGGGTCAGATTGAGGACGTGCCTCTACCGTCTACGGGGCGTTTGCCTCCCGAGCTAGAGGCGAAGACCGGCGGGCAGCTGGAGGCCTGGCTCGTGGGGGAGAGAGCGCTGAACGTAGGAGATCCAGTCGAGCTTGTCGGTACCGTGCGGCCCAGCGCAGATCCGATCTGCGCCTTCGAGGTGGTGCCCCAGACAGGGACGCGCATCCGCGACAGGAGTCTCGACGACATGGCGGATGACTTGGAGGCGATGGGCGTCGATCCCAAGGCGAAGGGACGAGTCGCAATGATCGTGATGGGCGTTGCCTTTGGCATCGTGTTGCTTGCGCTGGCCTCCGTCGTGTTCAATTTGGCGAGCTGAACCCGCCCGTCCTGCCCATGTACTTGCCGATCGGCATTTGGGGCTTGAGCCACGCGGTTCCAATGAGCGACTGGCAGAGCCGCGGGACCGCTGTCGACAGCGTGATTGAAGCCTGGTGATTGGGCGGCCCGCATGCCGTCTTGCTGGGGGCGCCGCCTTGCTCGCGACCGCGTTACATGCTGAGCTTCATGCATGCGCTTCTGGTTGTTGGTGATCGCGATCTCCTGCGCTGGGTGCGGCTCGGGAGAGGGCGGAGCCGACGTGACTTCCACCGGAGCTGCGGTCGAGAGCTGCAAGAATCAGTTCTCACCCAGCGCGGGGTATGGCTGGGAAGACGATCTGGTGGTGAACACTGCACCGCCGGGCGGCGGCGCACCCCCGGCGATCCCACCGAAAGATCGTGCGGCATCTGAATGTGTGGCGGCGGGTCAGCCAGCGTCTAGTTGTGACGCCAACCTCTTGATGACTCGCGACGCGGCGTTGTGCGTGGCAAAGAGCCTGGGATTGTCGTCGGGGATCGCGGCGTGGAAGGCGGGCATCACTCATCATTTCGGATTCCAACGGATCGTGTGGAACGTCGCGAGTACCATCCAAGACGACGGGCAAGGCAGCCAATCCGGCAACATAGTGGCCATCGACGCGATTAATGGAACGAAGCTCGGCGAAAGCACATGGAGCTCAACTCCATAGCCCCGCGGTCCTCGGTCATCGTTCCGAAGGGACCGCGTGTTGAGCGAAGTGCGCGCGTGAGTGGCAGGTCGCTGTGTGGCGCCTGGCGACGTTTGCCATGAACCAACGAACGAATCACGCTTCAGTCCATGGGTGCATGCTCGCCAACTGGGTGCGCATCGGAGGCTAGTACGAGTGAAAACAAGAAGGAGCTGGAGCGGCCCGCCGGGGCTATCGCCCAAACTGAAAGGGGCGAAGCTCCTTCTCCCATTCTGGTCCTCCAGCGTATTGCTCCTGTTTTCTTGTCACAGTGAGGGCTGGCTCCAACTTCGCGGCCGCGTGGTGTCTGCTGCCGATCAGTCTGCCTTGGGCGATTCCGAAGTGTTCCTGCGCTTCCACGTGAGTGACGCCGCGTGGGATCAGACCTGCGAAGATGCGCGTGCTGGCGCAGATGAATTCCAGCTCTTTCGTGCGGATGAGACGGGCAGATTCGACACCGGGGGCCGCGTCTACGGTGGAGGTGCCCCGGGCTGCAGTTCTTGCAGCCGCGGCGTGCTCTGCGTCGGACACGCTGGCTTTCGCACACAGCGCATTCGTTTCGACGACTGCGACGACTGGAAGATCGCAAGTGGCGAAGAGAAACTCGTGATCCGTCTCGAGCCCGAGTAGCTTTTGGCGCCCAAGGTGAGAAAACGGCTGGGCTGCGCCAAGTGCGCGTCGATGACCTACCTGCCCGTGCCTCGCACGGGTTCGTCGATTTTCCACAACTTCCCGCCCGCGGACACGAACACGGGGAGCTTGTGAAGCAGGCTTATGTAAACGTGGGTCTCCAGGGGGCGATCCGATACTAGGGTCGACGTCACGATTGCATTCGGAGCGGGGCCTGGCTCGAACGGCATGATCAGGCATCCCTTGCTCAACGGATACGTCTCGAGGATTCGAGTGCCGTCGGCAGACACATGAATGCGCGCGTGGCCGCCGATGACGACTTCGCCGTGACGCTGGTGCGCGGCGAGCAGGTACACCAGCCAACCGTCGCGCCCGATCATCGACGCCGGCAAAACGACGTGATTGTAGCGGCGGTCGCACGAGGGAAAGCGCGCCTTCTTGGCGGTCTCGACCGCGCGAACCATGGCAATGCTGTCGGCGTCCAGAGGGGCCGGCGGTTCGACGGCGGCATGTCGGGGCGTTAGGTGCCCACCTGAAAACTGGACGCGATACTTCGACTCCGGGCCGTCAGCGCCGGGAGCCCAGAAGTCCACGGTCCAGCCGTCGCTGGTTTTCGTCGTCACCCAACCACGTACACCGGCATTCTTGGCAATGTTCGGTTTGGCGAGGTCCGTGGCGCGAGCGGACACCAGATCGCTCTCATAGATGGCGGTACCCAAGAGCGAAACGTCCTCGTCCACCAGACGTATTTCGGGCCGGGACCTACTCTCGCCAGTTCCGGGCCCCGGCGTGCACGCGGCCGCAGCAATCGCAATGAGTATGACCGCCCGTCGCACGCTCGTAGCGTATCTCGGATGCGGGCAACCCGCCCGCGGTGAGACCACCGAAGGCGATTACCTGGTCGTGCAGTTCTTCGGAATAGCTTGGCCGCGCGTCGCTGGCGACTACTGCTAGCCGCGCTTCTCGAAGTCGATGAAATCGTCGGAGCGCCCTGTCTCAGTAAAGCCGTGAAGTCGATAGAAGTGCTGGGCGTCGCTCATCCGAGATGTGTGCAAACGGAGCGGCTTGTTGCTTGCCTTGGCCCGAGCGATTTCCATGCGGAGCACGCGGGAACCGATTCCTTGGCGCTGAAAGCGCGGCAGAAGCATCAGGTCGTCGATGTGAATGTGGTCACCATGGGCTGCGGTGGAAATCGCGCCGATGGCTTGCCCGGCGAGCTCGATGATTCGGTACCCGCCGCGGCCGAGTTTCGCGGCCAGCCGCTCCCGCTTGACCCGGTCGTCCCACGCACCGAAAAGGCGGACCGCCAGAGCCTCATAGGCTGCGCGGTTCAGTTCGTGAACGAAGGCGTGGTCTGAGACCGATGCAGGGCGGAGCGTGATGTCCATGGCGGAGGTCTGCTTGCGCCAATCGTTCCCCCAATTCCGAACGCGGGCAAGGCCTGGATCAGCGCGCGCCAGTTGTCAGGAATGAGGCCTTCCGGCATGCCCCAGGTGATCGACCACCGCGACGACCCGATGCTGGACAGCTGCGTTGCGAACACCGTTTGCCCTGAACCCACAAACGAATCAGGCTTCTGTCCATGGGTACACACAGGTCCCAGCGCCGCGTTCGCTGGCAGCTTGCCGTGTGGTGCCTCGCCTTCATGGCCGTGACGGCGTGTCACAACGAAGGGTATCTGCGGCTGCGCGGGCAGGTGCGGTCTGCGGAGGACGACAGTCCAGTTCCGGCAGCGGAGCTGCACCTGCGCTTCGATCTGGGCGGCTCTGCGTGGGATCTCACATGTGAAGACGCACGCGCCTCGGCACATCCTTCAGATCTCTTTCGTTCAGACGCAGACGGGAAATTCGACATCGGGAACCAGGTGTACGGACCTGGCGGACCGGGCTGCAGTTCGTGCAAACGCGGCATTCTCTGCGTCGGCCACCCCGGCTTCCAAACCCAACGCATTGAATTCGACGACTGCGACGACGGGAGCATTTCAGGCGGCGAAGACCAACTTGTCGTTCTTCTCGGGCCCGATTGAGCGCCGCATCGGCAGGTCCGGCTTGCGGCGGTACTGCGGCGGGATAGCGGCGTGCGGTTCTCGTCCGCCTAGCGACCGGGACCAGCAGCGTCATCGACGCCCGAGAACCCGCTTCACCAGCGCGGCAGTATCTGCGTTGACCTCGTGCCCGCCACAGATAGCGTCAACGGCGAGCAGCAGTTCGTCGTAGTTAGCCGTCGCGCTCAGAAGCTGCATCACCTCGTCACCGTTGAACCACTGCTGGATGATATCGTCGTCGTGCGCGAGGCCCTCCTCCACGAGGGTGACGATCTTGGCCTTCGAGTAAGGCCCAGCCTCCCGCCACGCTCCGGCGAGTTGTTCGGTTGGATCGTAGATGGTGTGGGCACCCACGACCTGGAGCCAATTGAATGAGGGCGCGTCGTCCACCTGGTACCGGTACTCCGCGGTGGAGGAGAAGAGATGCTCGGTCATCCAGAACCTCTTCATTACGGCGAGACGAGTCGGCTTGAACTCCGGAAAGCTGCGGACGATCGCGGGCGCGCCCGAGGTGATGGTGATCAGTCGGCCGGCTGCCTCACTGCTCGGTGCCTGGATGCGCATCTGAGAATGTTCGCCCAACGATTGCGCCGTTCAGCAGCGAGCGCCAGGAACAGCATCACCAACAATATCACGCAAGCGCGGTCCGGCGAGGCAACTGCTATCTGGCGACACTCGCGTCGGCGGTCTTGCTGATGAAAGACGCGACTTCCGACCAATCCTCCAGATCGGGCAACCACATCAGGTTCGCCGCAAACTCATACGGAACCGTGACCTCGAAGTTCTTGACGTCGCGTCCAACTTCGACCCGCACCGCAACCACCGCATCTGCATCGCTGCCCGGCTTCAGGCGCTGGGCCCTGCGTGCGAAAAAGTACCGGTGTGGCTGGCCCGGCATTTGGTCGAGCGGTCTGAGATTCAAGATCTTGAGAAAACCCGAGCGCGCCGCCGGGGTAAGAGGCAGTTCCAATGTGCGACTCTCGCCTGCAATGCTGATGCGAACCACACCAGTCGGACGGCCATCGCGGTCAACGATGCGCACAAGCTCTGGCATTCGGTCGCTGTTGTCGCGCATTGCGCTCGCTTGGATACCGTCCCGGTAGGCCGCGCCTGACCCTTGCCAGACCGACGACGAGATGACCGACGATATCACGCAAGCTCGGGTTGGCGATGCACTTCGAAGGCCACACATGCGCGCGCCTGCACGAATGCTCGCCGCGTGGGTCTTGGTGCGGGAACCCCGAGGCTGTCGCGTCCCAGGCCATCGGTTGGGCGCTCTACGGATTGAGGCGTTTAGCAGTGAACACCAGAATCCAGACGACTTGATGAGCGAATGGGCATTGAGTACCGTCAGCGGTGCACGGCAGGCAACGCGGAATGGTGTCACCCTCAATCACTGACACGCCGGGCGACCTTAAGTCGGGGGCCGTACAGCTTCACTTCGAGGAGGTCGTCGCTGGAAACCCCGAGCGCGGGTTGGTGCCTTGGTACCACTTCCGCATCGTCAACGAGGGCGGCGAAGAAGTCGGCCACATCAACTTTCGAATCGGTGACTCACCGCACGTCATGATGACTGCCGGGCACGTGGGATTCTTCATTGATCCCCAGCATCGCGGTTCATCGTTCTCTTATCACGCCTGCTGCGCACTGGCGCCTTTCATCAGGCGCCACTACGACCGCGTGATCTTGACGACGGACCCGGCGAACGTGCCGTCGATCCGCACGATTCAAAAGCTGGGCGGAAAGTTCCTGGGGGAGGTGGACGTTCCGCCCCACGATCCCGCATACGCAAGTGGCGCGCGACGCAAGCAGCGATACGAATGGACACCCTGAACGCGGCCATGCAGCGGCCGGTGCATGGGTGCGTCCGCAACGGGCCGCTTGTCCTCAGCGATCGTCGGCGGTGATCCCTTGGGCCGGCAAGAGTGAGGTCTGCCCCACGCGACCGACCGAACGGGGACGATCACGCACGCCCATCCAATCGCGCAAGCTCGTCAACGATGCGCCGCTGCATTCTGCGGTTGTCGTCATCTGCGTATCGCTGAGCGCGGGCGGGGTCGAGGTCCTCGTACTCGAACATTGGGATGAGGTGAAAGTGGAAATGTGGCACATCCCACCCTGCGATAACGGCCCCGACTCGCTTGCAAGAAGTCGCGACGTGGATCGCTCTCGCCAAGGTCTTCGCCGCTGTGAACACAGCGCTATAGTGTGGCTCCGGTACGTCCGTGAAACGGTCAACCTCGATCTTCGGAACGACCAGGGTGTGTCCAAGCCGGTTTGCGTCCCGGGATAGAAACGCACACACAAGCGCGTCGTCGTAGACTTTGTATGCCGGGGCCGTGCCATCGATGATTGCTGTAAAGACTGAAGCCATGTGCCGTCGCCTCCTGGATCGTTTCTGGTGAACCTGCTGAAAGGACGGTGGCTAGCGTAACCTACGCTGCGGACGCCGCCCCGCGGGTTCACAGCGAGAACCCCAGCCCGAGAGTAATCTTCGTGTGTAGCGCGGCCGAGGGGACGGCGTGCTGAAAACAGTGGCTCGAGGCAGCCCTCGTGCGTCTGGGAAGGACTCGGACGCGCCGTTTCGAGGGCGAAAACACACGTGAGTCACGCGTCGGACAAAGCAGTGCCTCGGCGCGGTGTTGCTCCGCGTCCGAGTCAGGGCGCACACACAGGGTCTATCCGGGCGGAGGTGGTTCGCAGCGCACGAGGCCCAGCACGCGCAGCTGGTAGGAACCATAGGGAAAGAGCACATCGACCTTGCCGGCGCGGCGGCGCAAGAAGGCGTCGCGGTACCGCTGCTGGAAGCGCTTGTTTCGGCTGAGCATCTCGATGCGAAGCCACTTGTTCTTGGTCGCCACCCGCGGGTGCAGGACACGACGGTCGACGCAGGTCTTCGGATGGGAAAACGGCGACTGTCGCCGAAGTGCTTTGC
>CALMUT010000117.1 GCA_937872925.1 uncultured Myxococcales bacterium
CGCCTGGCGCCCTGGTATCGGCGGGTGCCTACGACGGCGGAACAGCGCAAGAGTGAGGGGGCGCACCTCGACGCGCTGGAGCGCGCCAAAACCGGACGCATCCCTCGTGCGCTGCGCGGAGCGGACCTCTCCCTGAGCCGCTTCCCGGTGCCCGAAATACTGGCGTCGGGTGCAGTGTCGCCCTTCGCACGCCACTTCGAAGAGCCCGAGTCCGCCCTGGGAGGATTCGTGCCGGCCCGTTCGAGCGTGGCTTTCGTGGCGGAGTTCAACGCGGCCGGGCGTAGCTTCTTGCTGACCCACGAGCTGTACGCAGTTCCGAAGGATCGCGTCGCAGTTCAGCGCCCAAGCACCTTTCATGGTGTACGGTTGGAGCGCGGGACGCGCCTGCCGCTAGCCTTCGTGCGGGCTGCAGACTCTCCCGTTCTTGAGCTAGTGGAGCCGGACGTGCGCCCGGCGAGTGGAAGTGAGCTTGCCCGCACCAAGCTGAAAGCCACGGGCGGCAACTGGAAACGCCTGTCCTGGGTCGGGCTCACAGGACACGTGATGACCGTCGGCACACGCCGCTACTTGCAAACTCGCCACGACGGTCAGTTCATCGAAGATGACTACCGCGCAGCGGTTGTCCGCTCAGAACCGCCCAAAGGATTCGAACTCGGCGCAAACGAAAAATGGATCGACATCAGTATCCACCGAGGCACGTTGGTCGCCTACGAAGGGCGTCGGGCGGTGTTTGCAACCCTGATCTCGCCAGGCATTGCAGGCTACAAACGCACCGAAGCCGGCACTCCGGCGAAACACGCTTCACCCACTGGCACCTTCCGCATGGAGTGGAAGCATCGCTCCACCACGATGTCGCCGGATCCAGAGCGGAAAAGCTACTACCTAAGCGAAGTTCCCTGGACCCAGTTCTTTCACATGCCCTTCGCCCTGCACGCAGCGTACTGGCACGATCGCTTCGGCGAGCCGAAAAGCGGAGGTTGCGTCAACCTATCGCCCGCGGACGCGAAGTGGCTGTTCGACTTCACCTTGCCGGAGGTGCCGGACGAGTGGCACGGCGTGCGCAGTGGCGGCGAGCGCGGTCCCGGCACGCTCGTGCGCGTCCGCTAGCGCGTGAGCACTCGTTTCCCACTGGTCGCGTCCCAAAGCACAGCCGCGCCTAGGCCTCCGACAGCCAACCATTTCCCATTCTGCGACAGCGCCACACCACGGTCCCGCGACACACGAAACACCCAGTCCTCGCTCTCAGGAGCGTCAACGCTCAATTCTAGAGAATCCGCCCACTGCAGCTTGCCCTTTGCCGAATAGAGTTCGACGGCAAAGTCGCGCCCGCCGTCCGTGGGGCGCACGCGCAGCACTGCCAAGTTCTTGTCACTGGCCGCCACGTCGAAGACCTGCGCCACCTGAAAGGACACCAGGCTTTTGGCCCGCCCCCCCAGCAGTTGGAAGCGTTCGAGACTGCCGCCGTCGCGAGCGAGCCAAATCTGATCGAGACGCCGTGTCGGCAGCAGCCGAAACGCCCCAGTCACATCCAGGGGCAGCTGCGTGCGCTTGCCCGCGAGGAAAAGCCGTACCAATCCGTCTTTGTCCGTATGCAGGAAGCTGCCATCCCGAAGCGGCGCGAAGACGCGCCCGTCAAAGTCCTTGATGTCGCGCGGGTCCAGGATCTGCAAGTTGTTATCGTCGTCCAACTCGTAGCCGTACAGCGCTGCGTCGAATGCATGCAGCACCCAGAACCGACCACTGCGATGCAAGTCGGGGAGGATCTGAGACTGGGGGAAGAGCGGTATGCGCCTCAAGCGCACCACGTCGCGTTTTCTCTCGGTGACCAAAATCGTCTCAGCTGCACACAAGGCCAGGCTGCGCCCGTCGCGCAGGACCAGAACGCGTCGTGGTTCGGCGACAGAGATCTTGGCCAGTTCCTTTCGACTGGGCAGCTCGTTGATGAACAGGGTGTTTTGGCTCAGATGAACGAAATGGTTCTTGGCAAAGGCAATGCTCTCCGCAGGCAGGGCTCGGGTGCCGAGTTCGAGAACGTTCTTTCGGAGCGCACCCACCACCCGAGGCGCCGAAGCGTCGATCGTGGCCGATGGCCCGATGGGGGGACTGTGAGCCGAGGGCGCCGGCTCCAGTTTCGGGCGATCCTCACATCCGCTGTAAACACCAAGCGTGAGCACGAGCGTTGCGATGCGTCGGGGCAGCGCGAACATGAAACGCACTCTTAGCCTCAGTTTCGTGGGGTTGCCATCAGGAACGGGCCAAGCTGCCTGTCTGCAGCTGGCAGATGCACGGAAATGCGCCGACGGCTTGACAGCATGAGCGGTCCCCGCCAGAACCCGCCGGTTCTATGCGGCACAGATCCCGGCAAGCCTTGCCTCTCGTCTTGTCCCTGGTGCTCGTCAGCGGCTGCGGGCGATTCACGCGCACCAAGGAATGCCGCGCGCTCTCCAAGACGGTCAACGAAAACCACACGGCGGTGGGAGCGCTCGCAGACGCTGCGGCTCCGGACAAGAAGGCAATCGCGGAGCACTACGCTCGCACAGCCGAGCGTGTACGCACGATGGAGTTCTCGAATCCCAGCCTAGAGAAGGCTGCGGAAGACTATGCGACGCTGATGGAAGACACGGCACTCGCCCTGGATACGGATCGGGAAATGCCACCGCGGACAGACGGCAAGCCGCGACCGCGACCGTCCTTTGCGGTCGTGCCCCGCCGGGAGCGCACGCTGGTGGCGCGCATCAACGCGCTCTGCGAATCCCCCTAGTTGCAAAGTTGCCGTCGACAGCGTTTGAGTTGGACTTTTGGCTGACTCGCCGCCCCTTGCATGGTTCGAATCCAACAGGTCTCCAGGCACCTGCAGCTGGGCACCTATTTCTTCTTCTTTTTCTTCTTTTTGGGTTTCGGCACCCGACGTTCCTTCGGCCCAACGCTGACTCGTCCCCATAGATAGGCCACCACACGGCGAAAACTGCCCAGATCGTCCCCGCCGAATAGCCACAAATCCCGCGCGTCCGTATCCCCATGCAACGTCGGCGCCCAGTGCCCGCTCGACACCCATCCCACGACGTGGGGTTCGTCTAGCAATACGCGAACAACGACGATTCCGCAGGCGGGCTTGCGACCAATGCCCGTGCAGCCACCGAGCAACAGCAGTTCTTCGTTTCCGATCGGACGCCAAATCCAGACTCGCTCAATCTTGAGGGTGTCCTCGCCAACGTCCTTCCGCACGTCGGGTGGGAGCTTGGCCAGTGCCCGAGCAATCAAGGGCCGATCGTGTTTCTCTCGATACTCCAGAGCTTTGCCGCGCACCACGTGCAGGACAACTTCTGCGGTGTTCTTGTCTCCAGCACAGCAGCGGAATCCGATGCTATTGCTACGCGTGCTTGGTGGTCTCCCCATCGCATTGGCGCAGCGCCCAACCAGCTCGCCAGCGGCCGCATTCCCTCCCCGCAGTGTGGCGAGCTCATGCTTAACTCCGCGCCCCCAATCGCTGGCGGTCCATTCCCAGCTGCCGCCATGCATGTCAGACACGCCGAAGTCGCTCTTGCAGCCGACACGTAGACCACACGGGCGCAAAGACGGCGGCTTACCAGTTCCGCAGCGTTCGGAGCGATACGTGGGGCCGTATTCATAGGGGTGGTTTTCGGGCCCCTTACACGCGCGCTCCCACTCAAGCTCCGTGCACAAGCGCTTGCCTTGCTCGAGACACAGTCCCTCAGCTTCGTCGCGCGTGACGTTGGTCCGTGGGATCGCGCCTTCCTCGTTCGGAAAGGGATACACATCGATATAAAACGGCTTGAGAATCACCTGTTCGCCGGGCATTTCCTCGTCAGCGATCCGTGGCAACACATTCGGCGGTGTCCCGGCAACCAGCGCGCCCTTCTTTACGTAGACCATGCCCTTGCGAAGCGGCGGCGCAGCCCCAAGAGCTGCGAAAGGTGCGGCACTCGCACTTGCAGACGCGCTCGGCGCGCCGCTCGCCGTAGCTTGTTTGTCCCGACAGCCCGAAAACAGAGCGACGAGGGCGAGGACTCCGACGCCGCATCGAAGTCTGCCGACGCGCCGCAAGGTCACTCTGTCCTGTCGTCCCGCTCGCGTAGCCCAAGCTCCTTCATCTTCAACTGGAGCCCCTTGCGTGAGATCTTCAGTATGCGTGCCGCATGGGTCACGTTGCCGCCAGTTTGCTCGAGGGCCTTGTTGATTAGCGTGCGCTCCAAGCGGCTGGTTGCTGCTTTCACGCGCTCCTTCAAACCGTCGCCCTCACTCCCCGGGTCGGCCGCGAGCTCCCCCATGTCGACGCCGCCGACGAGCGACTCTTGCTGCACGTCCCCGGGCAAATCCGCGACGGCGATCACGTCACGATCGCAAAACAGCACGGCGCGCTCGATGACGTTTTCGAGTTCCCGGATGTTTCCGGGCCAGGTATGCCTCCGAAGCAACTCGGACGCTTCTTCGGAGATGGCACGCACCCGCTTGCTGAGACGAATATTGAACTTTTCGACGAAGTGCCGTGCCAACAGCTCAATGTCCGCAGCACGCTCGCGCAGCGATGGCAGGCGGATCGGCACCACATTGAGCCGATAAAACAGGTCCTCGCGAAAGGCTCCGGCCGCAATCTCGCGCTTGAGGTCGGAGTTGGTAGCGGCGACGAGCCGCACATCCACGTGCAGTGTCTTGACGCCGCCAACCCGCTCGAACTCGCTTTCCTGTAGAGCACGAAGCAGCTTCACCTGCATTTCGACGGGAATCGTACCGATCTCGTCCAGAAACAGCGTGCCCCCACTCGCCAACTCGAAACGCCCAGGCTTGGAGGACACGGCTCCCGTGAACGCACCACGCTCGTAGCCGAAGAGTTCGCTCTCCATGAGGTCTCGAGGGATGGCCGCGCAGTTGACCTTGATGAACGGCTTGTCTTTGCGAGCCGAGTTTTCGTGAAGCGCTCGCGCGACCAACTCTTTGCCTGTCCCGCTTTCGCCGGTGATCAGCACGGTGGTCGGCGTGGCGGCAACCCTGTCGATGACATCGTAGATGTCTAGGATGGCCTGACTCGTCCCAATGATGCCGAAGCGCGCCTCGGCAGGAACGCTCGTCGCGGGACTGCGCGTCGCTTCGTTTTCTGAAAGATCACGCGTCTTGAGTGCCTTGCGAACGATCGCGCGCACTTCGGCCTGGTCGAAAGGCTTGGTGATGTAGTCAAAGGCCCCGGTCTTCAGCGCCTCGACGGCGTTGTCCACCGTGCCATGCGCGGTGATCATGACGATCGGGAGCTCGTCGTCTAGCTCCACGGCTCGACGCAAGAGCTCCATTCCGTCCATCTTTGGCATGCGCAAGTCGGTGATTACCAGGTCGATGTGGTGTTCTTTCAGAAGGTCGAGCGCGCCCTCGCCATCTTCTGCGGTATGCACTTCGTACCCATCCCGTGCGAGTTGCGCGGAGAGCACGCGACGTAGGTTTGGCTCGTCGTCAACGACCAAGATTTGTTTGCGTTCGGGCAGCATTTTTTTACTTACAGCGCTTGCCGCGCTGACCGGATGACAGCAGACGCGAGCAGTAGAAGATCGCAACCTTGCCGCCTCCAGGAGCGCCGGCGACCAAGATGTGCCGGTCCTTTTGAGGTGCAAACGCGACCGAGGTGCCAAGACGATCTCCGCCTGCGGCGGAAGCAAGGAAACGTTCTTCGGTGACGAGTTCCGGATCGGCAGCACCTAGTTCGACATCAAAGACGTAGACGGCTCCCGCGGAACCAGAGCCGCGCACCCTGGCCCGGGGCGCGCCCACAGCGACTTCCCCGTCCCCGTCGCCATCGATATCGCCGACGGCAAGTGCGTCTCCGAATCCCCCCGGGCAACCATCCACGTCCGAGGTCTTTCGACAGCGCAGGGTGACCAGCACATCCTTGGCGGCGACCTTTTGGCACACTCCGGGTTGGTTCAACGCGGCAACGGCGGCGCCATTCACGACCTGCACCTCCGTGGCCGTGGCGACAACGACCTCGTCGCCGCCGTCACCATCCACGTCGCCGGTTGCAACCCGGCGCGCGAACTCCGGGTCCCCAGAGAGGCAACCCACTTCTTGGCCTGCTTCGTCGAAAACCCAAAGCTCTCCGCGATCCGGTGCGCCCACCAAAAACCGCCGCGAGCCGCCGCTGCGAAAAACTGCGACTGCCGCGCCAAAGGTCTCGGCGTTGGTACCCGGAACGAGATTGAGCGGCGTCGTCGACGCGGCTGCGAATCCAACCGCAGCGCCGCTAGCGCTTCCGTTTAGCTTGGGGATCCCGGCGATCAGTGCCGTGGCCCCGGGCGGGCTTCCGACCGCTGGCAAGGACTCGCTGGCCAGGTTGAGTTCGTCTGTATCGGCGTCTGCAACGAAGGGAAGTGGCAAGCTGTACAGGAAACGCTGTTGGCCGACCTCGGTGCAGGCCACAGACAGTGCTGGGTCTCCGACGGGCTGCTTTTGGAAACCGGCGACCCAGCATGCTGACTTAGCAAGCCCAGAGGGCGATTGCGCCACGGGCAACGCCGCCACCGTCCGGGCCACGACGCAATCATTGGTGTTGCACTGGCCAACATCGAAGGCGTCGAGATTGGCTTCTTGCCCCTGTCCGAGTTCGAAAACAGCAGCCCCATTACTAGCTTTCGGACTACCAGCCGCCAACACCAACACGCGATTCCCGTCCGCAGCCGCGGTCACGGACGCGCCGAACCCGGGCATCCCCGAAGGTTGTTTGAGCACGAGAACCGAGGCGTTCTCCTCCAGATCGTCAAACCGCGCCCAAGAACACCCCGCGATCATCGCGACGACCGCAACGAGACTCACTGAAACTCGGCGCCGCATCAGAAGCGCCCTCCAATGCCGAGTAGGCCAAATTCGATGCTCGGTCCCCGTGCCGGAGCCCGCCGGGCGGCCGGTGTGTGGCCCGCCGGGCGCTTCTCCGTGGCCCCCTTGGCCTTGTTGGCCTTTGGCGCCGCGGCGCCAGGCTCCAGGACTGGATCTAGACTGAGCCCCGACTCCGGAAGCGGGTCCTTGATGAAATTGTAGGTGGCCAAGCCCGCCAGGACGCCGCCGATGACAAAGCCAACGTCGGCCCCAATGGCAAAAAGCCGACCGCGGTTGATGCGTTCGTCGTCCCGCTCCAGGGTACCGGCGATGCGGTCCTCCTCCAATTCATCGTGAAGGGAGTTCGACTCCAACCCGAGATAGGTGCCGGCGCCAAGAAACACCGCACCGACGATCGCTTGTGTCCAAGCGGCACCACGGGAAGGCGTAGGAATCAACTCCGCGTGCACCGGCAGCACTTGGCCACGAGGGACCTCGACAAATCCGTCGAAGGTCTTGTGACCGTCTGCGCGCACGACGACCTTGCGGCGCCCGGCAAGCAGCCGATGCTCCATCGGAGCCTGCCCCGCGCGCCAGATCCCAATGGGGCGCCCCTCGACTTCGATTCGCGCTTCAGGGGTGTTGGCGTCGATTCGAATACTGCCAAAGCGCTCTCGCACCAAGCTCACCTGGATATCGACCTGTTGTGCTTGTTCCACGACCACAGTCTTTGCGAGAGGCTCGAAACCAGGCGCCACCACCAAGAGTTGATGCTTGCCCCGGGACACCAGTTCCGCAGACGGCGTGCGGCCCCAAGGCGGTCGTTGCTTCTTGGGATCATCGACGTAAATCTGCGCGCCTTCCACGTTGGCACTGACGCGCAGAAACCCCATGAATTTCCCCTGGGAGAGGTTCGCGCGAAAGTGGAAGACCCGCCCCGACTCGATACGCACTTCCGTGTCCGTGGTGTTGAAATCTCGAAACTTCTCGACCACCAAGTGATAATCGCCCTCGTCCAAACTGACGCTTGCGGGCGCGCGCTTTGTTAGAACTTCCTTCCATCCCGGTGGCACCGCGTTGGGGCGAAACTTCGCGGCGGTCGGGCTGGTTTTCTGGAACAGCCGTACCGGGGCTCCTTCCGGTTCGGTTTCGATGATGATGAGGGACTTGGTATCCGCTGGGGCCGGCGGAAGCGCGGCAGGGGGTGGCGGCGCCGCATCCACAGCCGCACCGCCTTCGCCCGCCTCCGCACCGCCATCCCCATCGACGCCCCCGTCTCCGCTCGGGACCGCAGAGGCTGCTGCCGCTCGGAGCTTTTCAATGCGTTCTCGAACACTGGGGGCATCCGGAGCGTCCGGGTCCACTCGCAAGTACTCGTCCAGCTTGTCCGCCGCTTCGCTATAGCGCCGGAGACGTTCCAGGCAGACGCCGGAGTTGAACAAGAACGCCGGATACGAGTGTTGGGAGTAGCCCTGCTCAAAGATCTTCGCAGCACCCTCGTAGTCTTTCGCCAAGAAGAGCCCCTGACCCTTCTCCATTTGAGCGCGGATCGCCTTCAGGGTCTCCGAGCGCAATGGAGCACCGGACTGGGCTGGCGCGGCGAACGAGAGGAAGAGCAAGACCCCAAGGGTCAGCCCCGACAGCAGTCTGGCAAGGCGAGCACTCACAAGACAGAGCAGACTCCGAAAGCACCGTCGCGACAAGGGGAGCCCGTTTTCAGGCGACAGCATTGAGCGAGCGCTAGAGAAAAACGCGAAAATTCGTGCATTTTTCGTTGCGATTTGGTTGCCGCCTCGTGGCCGGACCGCGCTATGCTAGCCAGCGCATTGCTTGGTTCTCACAGGTAGCTCGACTCATGCGCCTTCGTCTCGCAAATCTAGCCTGCAGCTTGACGCTGCTCGCCACCGTCCCCGCAGCCGCAGCGGAGGATGCACCGAAGCCCTACGTGGAATGCACGTCTGAGCCCACCGAAGGCGATATTGCCGCGGCGAAGGGCGCGTTCCAAGCCGGACAGGCCTCCTTCAACGAGGCGGACTACAACCGGGCAATCACGTACTGGGAAGACGCCTACCGCCGCGACTGCACGGCACACGCGCTGCTTCTAAACCTGGCGCGTGCCTACGAGCTCAACGCGCAGAAGCGCATGGCGGTGAACTCCCTAGAGACGTTCCTGGCGCGGAACCCGAGCACACCGCAGCGCGATCAGATCGCGCGCCGCATCGAAGTGCTGAACGAAAAGATCGCCACAGAGGGGCCTGCTGCACCGACCGGGCCGCAGCCGAGCGTGCCGGGCGGCCCGGCAGGGACAGGTCCGGGAACGCCCGTGACCCCGCCTGATACCGCTGGTGGCAGCCGACCTTTGGTACCACTTTTGGTTGCGGGCGGTGGTGGTCTGATTGCCGTGGTTGGCACCGTGCTCTATCTCGGCGCGAAGTCGGACGAGCAAGCCGCCGAAGACAAATGTCCGAGTCGCAAAAACTGCCCCGAAGCCATCCAGCAAGAAGGCAACGACGCGGTCAAACGCGCAGACACGGCTGGCGTGATCACCATCGCGGGGGTTGCCATCGCTGCAGGCGGTGTCGCCTGGTATTTTCTTTCCGACCCGGAGCCCGCAGCCAGCGCGAAAGCCCAGCCGAAGCGCCGAGCGCCCCAAGTCGCCCCCACTTGGTCGCCAGGCTACGCCGGGCTCAGTGTTAGCGGCGCGTTCTAGCGCGTCAAAGCGTTCGCTTGCGCCTTACTCCACTGCAGGTTCGTCGAGCTCCAAATCGAGATCCGGAGGTCGCGCTGACTTCGAAGGGCGCTTCGCTCCGCCCCAAGTCGTGGTCGCGGGCCCCTCACCCTCGCGGATGCTCTCGTCATTCACATCAGCGGGATCAAAGGGCTTGGCCGAACTGCCCGGAGCAGACGGCGTGGCAACAGCGCGCAGGGTGGCGCGGTCGGGCTCCAGCGGAAATGGTGTTTCGCTCGACGAACCACCGCAGCCGCCGAGCACCATCATGGAAAAGAGCAGCGCCTTGGTCACGGGCACAGCGCTACCATGGCTTGACGATAGCGAGCAAGGCTCGCTTCGGCGCAGGTACGGCGGATCTTTGGTGCGCCGCGCCGGATATTGGCTAGGGTTCAGCCATGCCACGCCGAAGCAGTTGGACCAGCGTCATCGCGGTGGCGGCGTTCCTGGCCTGCGGCTCCAATGACGAGCCCAAAGACCACAATAGCTGCGGCGGACGCAGCTGCCCCTTCGACTATACGGAATTCGACGCGAGCACCCCAAGCGTGTCTTTTGAAACCGACGTGATGCCCGTATTCCGGCGGGCATGCGGTTTCTCGGTATGTCACGGCAAAGAGAGCGGCTCGGCGGCGGAATTGTACTTGGGTCCCAAATGTCCGCCCGCGGACGACGATCCCACGTGCACCCAGGGGGTCCCGGACAGCGTCGGCCGCCAGGCCATCCTCGACAGCATCGTAGGCGTGGTCAGCAAGACGGCCTCGACCATGCACCTGGTCACGGCGGCAAGCCCGGAGCAGAGTTTCTTGATGCTTAAGGTCGATGGCTGCCACAACGGCGCCGGCCTCAGCTGTACCGTTCAGGATGGCGCGAAGACGAGTGGCGCCTGTGGTGACCCGATGCCCCAAAGCTCCGATGCCCTTTGCCAGTCCGAACGCGACCTCATCCGTCGGTGGATCGCTCAAGGCGCCGCAAACAACTGAACGAAGATGATCGGTCGCATCACAGGCAAAGTCGTCGCAGAAGAAGCAACCGGGCTGCTCCTGGTGGACGTACACGGCGTGGGCTTCGAGGTCTTGACGCCAGTTGGTTCGCGCGCGCGCGCGGCAAGCACAGGGGAACTCGTCACGCTTCAGGTCCACACCCACGTGCGCGAAGACGCGTTCGAGCTCTTCGGTTTCGCCACCGAGACAGAGCGCCGTCTGTTTCGCCTGCTCATCGGAGTCCCCAATGTCGGTCCGAAGCTGGCCCTCGGCACGTTGAGTGCGCTTCCAGTCGAGGAGCTGCGCACCGCGGTGGCTCAAGGAGATGTCGCGCGCCTGACCCGGGTCCCAGGCATCGGCAAGAAGACGGCCGAACGTCTGGTGCTCGAGCTCAAAGACAAGCTTGAACGCGAGGTGGCTGTCGGATCCGCACCCCAGCCGAAAAGCGGAGATGCCGAGCGCCTGCTCTCGGCGCTGACGAATATGGGGTACCGAGCTCAAGAAGCGCAGCGCGCGGTCAGCGCCCTCGGTGACCGCGTCGGCAGTACACCCATGGTGGATCTGCTCCGAGAAGCGCTGGCACACCTCACCCCATAATCGCCGCCTATTCGCAGTTTTCCCTGCGGAGTTCGGTTGTCTGGGCCGCGGCCGGTCCGCTATCCTTGACCCCGCGTGGTTGTCGTGGATAATCGCGCGCTTACGGGAACATAGCGTCAGTGCAATGCACCCTGGGAGGCCCGGCGTGATCACGTGTGCGAAGTGCAGCAAGGAAAACCAGGACCATTACAAGTTTTGCTTGGGATGCGGCGCTGAGCTGCCCCGCGAGAATTCGCCCAAGCCATTCTCGGCCCAGACCCCGCCGCAAGGCGTGCCTGCGGCAGCGGCACCCACTGCTGGCGCTGCTGCACCGGCAGCTGCGGGGCCGTCCGCAGCTCCTGCGGCACCACGACCCGCATCGGCTGCGCCCGCGGCAGCCGCAAAGTCGGGCACCAACGTGGATTGTCCACAGTGCGGCCATAACAACCCCGACTCCAATCGGTTCTGCGCTTCGTGCGGCTACAATCTCGCCGCATTGAAGAGCGGTTCGGTACCGTCGGCTGCCCCCCAAGCGCCCGCCGCCGCAGCAGGCAGCGCGGGCCCAACGATTACCCTGACAGCATTGCGCGCAGACGGCACCGAAGCTGGCACCTACGTCTTGCCGGATGCGACGGTCGTCACCGTCGGTCGTGACACCGGAGCCATCTTTGCTGGCGACAGCTACCTATCTCCAAAGCACGCCACGTTCGATCGCGCAGGTGGCGGGTTGAGCATCAAGGACGAGGGGTCGCTCAACGGCGTCTACGTCAAGCTCAAGCCCAACGAGCCCGAACCGCTCGAGTACGAG
The DNA here is from genome assembly GCA_937872925.1 of uncultured Myxococcales bacterium. Taxonomy (GTDB): domain Bacteria; phylum Myxococcota_A; class Polyangia; order Polyangiales; family Polyangiaceae; genus JACKEA01. The sequence goes on from CALMUT010000117.1 coordinate 11,906, forward strand.
GACCTGTTTCGCATCGGTCAGGAAATCATTCGGATCGAGCCTTTGAAGCACCAGCCCCCTTCCCCAGACGGGGTAGAACGCTTCGGTAGCCCCGCGAAGGGCTATATCGGCCGACTGGCACTGGTCATCGGTCGGGACACCACCGGCAATGCGTTCCCAATTCCCGAGCGCGGCGTGCACTGCGGTCGCGAGCGGGGGGACATCCTCTTCTCTGAGGATGGCTACGTCTCCGGGCTTCATTGTCGCGTGCATCGTGCGGAAGACGGCAAGATGTACCTAACGGACGTGGGCAGCTCCAACGGCACCTTTGTCCGGCTGCGGACCCAACGTTCCTTGGGCCAGGGTGACGTGCTGCTCATGGGTCAGCAATTGTTTCGGATCGACATCTGAGCACTGAGGGGAGCGGGCTCGAATGAGCTCACCACGAACCATTCGAGTCGTAGCCGCAGTCATCGATCGCGACGGGAAGTACCTGATCACTCAGCGCCGTCCGTCGGCCGTTCTGCCGCTACTCTGGGAGTTCCCGGGCGGACGCGTGGAGGAGGGCGAGTCGGACGCGGACGCTTTGCGTCGCGAAGTGCGCCACCGCTTGGCGGTCGAGATCACCCCCGGCCAGCTGATTAGTTTCGTGAGCCATCCCTACGAGCACTACGTGGTCGATCTGTATCTCTATGAGTGCAAACTGGCCGGTGGCGAACCGTCGGAGCAGAACGTACACTCGTTCAAGTGGGTCACGAGCGCAGAATTCGATCAGTTCCCGTTCACACCGGCGGACGAGCTCTCCATGAACAAGCTACTCGGCTTGGGCTAGTCGTCGGCCTCGCCCTCTGGGTCAGCGCAAACAACGTCCGCGCCCAAGCAGCACCCGTCGCGCCAACAGACGGCGTTGGCTTTGTGACGTCTGCGGCGCCATTTGGTCCCGGCGCGCGCGTGCAGTTCAGAAGCGACGGCGCGCCGGTGCAGGTGTACATCGCGCAAACCCGGCCCGGGGACGCGCTGGCAACGGATTTCAAGCGCGTGGGACGAACTCCGTTTTCTATCGAGCTCGCGCCGGGCCGATACCGCGTGGAAGCCGAGGGCGTGGACATCTCGAATGGCGGCATGTGGTTTCAGATGGGGCCGAAACCCCGACGAATCGTGGTGCAACCGGGCAAGGAGGGACTGGGCCTGTTGGGGGGACTGAGCCTCGCGGTCGGAATCACGGCCATCGTTGGCGCCACCGCCGTGCTGGCGTCGGGGTCGAAGGCTCCGAGCACCTTGGACAAACCTGCCATCCTGATCCCAGCCTACGCCGCGGGTGCAGTCCTGGTTGGGGCGGGGGTTGGTCTCAACCTTGCGTCGACCACTCATGTAGAGGAAACCCGCGGCGCACAAGCACGCGCGGATCTCACGTTCAGATTCTAGCGCCTGAACGCGCCAAGCCTCCACGCGCTCGGCAAAGAAACGGTGACGAATCACGCAACCGATCGGCGCCGAGGCCGACCGGCATAGCTATGTGGACGCACTATTGCCGAGGCGTGGTCGAACACGTTCTCGACCTGCTTTCCGCGCGACGCTGCGCGGGATGCGACGAACCGTCGGCGCCCGCCATTTGCGCGCAATGCCACCGCGGTCTCATGCCTGCCACACCGGTACACTTCGGCGACATCCCGGTATTCAGCGCCAGTGGATACGCCCCGCCGCTCAGCCTGGCGATCAAACGCATGAAGTACAACCGACGGCCGGACATCGCGGCTCGGCTTGCGGAAGCCCTCATGGGCGTGCCCGGCTTGCCCGGCGCGCTGCGCGCCAGCTGCCTTGTCCCGGTCCCGCTGCATCCGAGCCGCTTGCAGGAGCGCGGGTTCAATCAATCCGCGCTCCTTGCGCGGGAATTGTCTCGACGCGTGCAGGTCCGGGTCAACCACCGGCTCTTGCGCCGCGTTCGAACCGGTCCCCCGCAGGCGCGTTGCTCCGGCGCGGCCCGACGCGCCAACATTCTCGGGGCGTTTGCCGTACAGCCAGCCCGCCGCCCTGCGCGGATCACCCTGGTGGACGACGTGGTCACCACCGGCTCGACGGCGCGGGAGTGCATCGAGACATTGCGGGCGGCGGGCCATCAGGTCACCGCGATCGTCGCCGTTTGCTGCGCGCCGGAGCCGGATTGATTGCTCAGCGACGTAGAAAATGCGAAGGACTTTCCACTTGTCGCCAGCAATGGAAGGATCGCTGGCGAGAAGACGGATAAGGAACCGATTGGCCGGGACATGAGCGACTGGAGTTGGGCGGACCCAGACGGCGTCGTCAGCGAGGTAGACGAGTGGGAGCTGGTTTCATCCCTGTCTTCCGCTACCTTCGCGCACTACACGCTGGTGTGGAAGCCCGGCTGGAAAACCTGGCTGCCTGCCTGCCAGGTCGGTGAGCTTGCCGGCGCCATCCCGGATGGCAAGGCGGAGTCCCCGGTCGAACCGGAACTCGATGCGTCCGTCCAGAAGGCGCCGCCACCGCCCTTGGAGCGCTACAACGCATATCGCGGTCGCGACACGTCAAAGCTACTGGGGGGCGCCGCCAAGCTGCTCGGCGGCGCAAAGGCCAAGTCGAGCTTGCCACCGCCCCCGCCGCCGCCAGGTTCGATGCCGCCGGCGGGACGTGTGCCAGCCGCTCCCCCCGCTGCCCGGCGACCGCCGATGCCTACGCTGGTGGAAGCCGCCGCCGCCGGGACGAGCGCGACGGCAACGTTGCGACCTCCGGCTGCGGTACCGCCACCACCACGGGCAGTGCCGTCGCGTCTGAGTGATCCGGGTGCGGAGGCGGAGCCCGCGCCCAAGGCCACCGCGGCTCCGATCATCCGCGCAGCCCCGACGCCGTTGCCCCCGGCTCCGGCTCCCGCACCCACAGCGGCTGCGCCAACGCCGGCGATCGCCCCCGCACCAAAATCAAGTTCATCCATGCCCTTGATCTTGATGGGCCTACTCGGCGTTGGGCTCCTCGGCATCGGAGGCGTGGTTGTGGGTGCATTGCTGCGTGGACAATTCAGCGGCCCGACCGTCGCGGACGTGGTGCCTTCGAACCGGGCGCCTGAGGGGGGCACCAACGCTGCAACCCTGCCCTGCCAAGCCGAGCGACCCGCAAAGAAGCTCGCAGATTCTATCTACCTCGCCATTCCCCCCTACGTCGGTGGTTCCGGCGAAAAATCCTTCGTCGGATTCGCGGCCTCGCCCAACGAAGGGGTTGGCATCGAAGTGGACTTGAGTTCTTTGTCCACGAAAGAGCGCTTCAAGGAGCAGAGCCCTGCGCGTCTCACGGGCGTCGTTCCCCTCACACAGAATGGCCCGGTTCGCTTCCAGCTGGATTCCACCGATGATGCGCTCAAGTTCGCACGCAGCGTAGATGCGAAGCCGTCCTTTGCCATTGGCGTCAGCGAAGAAAACTTCGCCCGCCAAAGCGGCGGCTCGACCTCCATCATCTGGCCCGGTGGTGGCTCACAACGCATGACCGAACCGCGTATCGCGGACTACCCGGATTTCGGACATGTCGTGACCTTTCGGCAGGGAGGACAGAGCGGAAAGATCCGAGTCGGTTGGCTCAAGCAGGACGGAGCACGCGCCTCAGATTTAGGCGTGGTGGAAGTGTCGGCTTCACACGTTGGCACTCCCATGGTTGCAGCCAACGACCGTGAGGCCCTCGTGGCCTTTGCCGCCAAGGCCACGCCCGACTCCTACTGGCGCGTCTACTTCTCAAGATCCGAGCCTGGCAAGCCTCCCGGCCCTGCGGCCGGTTTTCGTATTCCACCAGGGGGACCCGGCGCCGAAGCCATCTCGCCGGGAGCCACGGGAGTGCCCGGTGGCCGGTGGTTGGTGCAGTGGACGGAAGGATCTTCCGGAAATCGCGTAGTTAGGCTGCAAACCTTGGCATATGACCTGATCCCGGTGGGAGATCCGATTGATGTTTCACCTGAGGGAGCCAATGCGGGCCAAGGCGTAGTATGGCTCCAAAACGGTTCCGCTCTCTCCTTATTCCTCGTAAAGAGTGGCACCAGACATGAACTCTGGGGAGCTACGTTGAAATGTCCTTGAACTACAAGCTGAAGCGACGCGCCAGTCACACCCTCCTATCCCTTGCCATTGCCGCGAGCCCCCTGGGCTTGGTGGCAGTTGCCTCAACGCCTGGTTGCCTATTCGGTAGCGGCGGCCCATCTGCGGTCGGCCAAGGCAAGCAATACCAAAGCGGTGATCCGACCTTCGACGAGTACTTTCAGTCGCTGTACGACCTACAAGTAGAACTGGCCAAAGCGCCTTCGGATGAAAAAGAGATCCGCCGCGAGCTGGCCAAACAACTGAAAGGGGACCCGGACGCCTCGGCGACCCTGCTCGCCAAGCGCGCGGAAAAGCGCGCAAAGGAATTGGCCACGGCCGGCACTGGTTTGAAGGCTGAAGTCTCCGGTCTGGGCGAGGGCGACCCCGCCGCAGAGATCAACGCTGCCGGCAACGACCTCGACGCCGATGGCAAAGAGTTCGTCGACGCCGTCAAGGCCGCGATCGTGTCGCAGGCCAAGCTGCACAACCGGATGAAGAAGGCCGGTCGGATCATCGAGAAGCTGAGCGGCATGAGTGCCGCACTCGAACAGCAAGTCGATGGCGCCTTTCGAAAGAGCGTGTCCCAGAAGGGCGAGGTACGAAAGAACTTGGCGGACGCCAAGAAGCTGCTGCCCATCATGCAAGCCCGCGCGGACGAGGTCGCGAGCAACGCTGAGACAGCCGTGAAGAAGCTGATTGAAGCGGTCAATACCGACGACGGCAGCTTCAACAAGCCGCCGCCCCCACCACCGCCCCCGCCGCCAGAGGATCCCACTGGGGAGACGGGCAACGGGGACAAACCAAAATCCGGTGGCGGCGACAAACCGAAATCCGGTGGCGGCGACAAACCGAAATCCGGCGGCGGCGACAAGCCGAAATCCGGTGGTGGACCACCACCCCCACCGCCGCCCCCACCCCCTGGCGACTTCGAACCCTAAGGGTTGCCAGCGCCCCCGGGGCGCGCCCCTCAGTTCACCCGGCGGATGGCTTCGAGAAACGGCGCGGCGGGAACGAGGTGGGGCCAACGCCCCTCTTCTTCCCCCGCCGAGTCGTACACGAGCACCGTCGGCAGGCCGACGACCTTCATAGTTTGCATCGCGTCGGTGACCTTGGGGTCTTCGTCGTCGGTGGCGTCGACTTTCACCGCCACGAAGCGCCCTGCCTCGAGTGCGACATCGGGCTTGCTGAAGGTCTCGCGGTCGAGTTGTTTGCAGGCACCACACCAAGTGGCCGTGAAGTCGACTAGAAGCGGGCGTTTCTCTTGTTTGGCCTTCGCCTGAGCCTCCTGCCAAGTAAGCGCCTCCCATGAGAGCGACTGAGCAGGCTTGGAGATCCCCATCACCAGGAGAAACGCCCCCACGGTCGTCAGCAGGGTGCCCACACCCTTGCGGATCTTGATAGCCGCCCCCGGCTCGTCGAAGGAGCGATGCACGGCACCCATCAGCAGCCCGACAATCACTGCGACGCCGACAATCGCCAGAAACACCGTGTCGCCTCGGGCAACGCTGTGCAGCACGGGGAACGCCGTTGACAAGAAATACAGCGCAACCACAACCAGCACGATCCCCAGCACGCTTTTCACGTGCACCATCCAGCGGCCACTCTTGGGCAGCTGGACGGCAAAGGCTCCCACCAGGAAAAACGGCGCCCCCAAGCCGAGAGCAAAGGCTGCCATGGCCAACGCACCGAGGCTGCCGCTCTGTGTCTTGGCAATCCAAGTGAGAATGCCGGTAAGAACCGGGCCCGTGCAGGGCGCGGCGATCAGCCCACAGACCAGGCCCAGAACGAAGGCGCCTTTGTAGCCAATACCACCCACCGTCGCGAGCCTGTTGGTGATGGATGACGGCAGGGCGAGCTCAAACGCGCCAAACATCGAAGCCGCCATCACCAGGAACAACACGCTAATGCCGACGATGACCCACTTGCTCTGAAGGACCGTTCCGAAGACCCCGCCGGTCATGCCGGCAACGACGCCCATGGGCACGAACATCGCCACGATGCCCAGCACAAACGCCAGCGACAGTGCCGTACCGTGCCAGCGACTCTTGCTTTCTCGCGCTCCAAATACCCTCACGGTGCCGGCGATCACGGAAAACCCCAAGGGGGTAGGCCTCACCAACAACCCGCCGAGAAACGCAGCGCCCCCGGCATATAGCGGCCCCTTGGTCAGGGCCGCGGTGAAAGCATCACCCCCGCCCCCCGCGCCTGCGTCACCCGCAACGACGCAGGCGCTCTCGGCGGCCTGCGCCCAGCTGGCGGCGAGCAGAACCGCGGCAAACGAAAACCATGCGCTGGCACGGGTCCAAGGATTCTGCTGCATGGTCTTCATTGGCTTCGTTCCCCTTGATTCCGTCGGGGCTCGGGCGACGCGCGTCACCTCACAGAAATACTACTATCGAACGACCGCTGGCACTTTGTAAGCGACAACCGGCTGAAAAGTTTCAACCGACCGGTTTTTTTCGGCGTTTGCGCGGCAACCGGCTGAGGATTTCCCGCGCCCGCGTGATCTCGCCCTCCAAGGCAACCGCCAGTGCCACGCGACCACTGGTCGAGCGTTTCACAAAGCCTCGCAGGTAGTCGCGCGCTGCCTCGTCATCGCCGGCGGCGTGAGCCAGTTCCCCAAGCACGAACTGGCCGTAGCCTTGCCCGCAGGGCGAATCACTGAGCCGCTCCCGGATTTCCGCCAGGTCCGTAACGGGCTCACCCTTCGCCAGCCGCGAGAGCGCAAGTTGCGCTTGGTAGAGCGGTCGATCCGTCGTTCCCCAGCGAAAGGCGCGAGACAGCGCCCCGATGGCTTCTTCATGACGCCCGGCGAGGTACAGGACGCTACCCAGGGTCCAGAGGTGAAACGCCCGGCGGGAGGGAGGGCTCACGCGACTCGCTAAGCGCAAATGCGCTAAGGCGCCGTTCCGGTCCCCAACGCCCAAACAGGCTCGCGCCGCGTCTTGGCGCGCCACATCGGGCATCACCTCGAGCTGGAGCATCTGCTCCGCAACCGCGCGCGCTTCGTCGAAGCGTCGCCCTTCCATGTGGGAGAGATACAGCTGCCGCAGGAGCATGGCACGGGTCGTACGGCTGAGGCTGCCGCTTGAATCGAGGCCGCGCTGAGCATACTTCGCCCGCAGACCGGACGTGCGGGCGAGGGTGGCCTTCCGAAGCAGGTGCTCGGGGGACGGCTCCGCGGCACTGCCGCGCGTAGGGCTCATTCTCATGGCAATTCTAGCAGGCGCTGCACAGGCGTCCAGATTTCAGCGATCGAGTCGTCGCTGCGCTGCCGGGGCCCGCTGGCCCTGTACTGGGCGCAGCACTTGCGCTTTCTTGGTGCGACGCGTTAAACGCCAGCGTGGTGCTTCGCTTCTGGCCCTTCTTCTTCTCTGCCCTCGCCGCGCTTGCAGGCGTCACGGGTTGCGGGCAACCAGCCACGGTTGCCGAGTGCGAAGAAATCATAGAACGCATCGCGCGCCTGAAACTCCAGGAGAAGCGGCCGGACGACGAGAAGTATATCCGCGAGGAAATCGACGCGACGAAGAAAGCGCTCGCGGACACCACGATGAAGCACTGTGTAGGGCGGCGAATCACCGACGACGCGAAGCGTTGCATGCGGGAAGCGAAGACCTCGAAGGAGATCGTCGAGCAGTGCTTCAACTAGTGCCTCGATTCCGTCATCGTGACGGATGCAGCGCAGGCATGAAAGCGCCCCGCATCAAGACACGCTCTTCTACGCGGAGGCGTCCCATCCGCTTCGCCAATCTGTCCTCCCGCCGTGACCGGTTGGTGGGATTGCTCTTCGCAGCGCTCACCTGTACCTGCGCAAGACCGCTTTCGGCGGACGAGTGCACGCAGCTTCTCGATCACTATACGACGCTCTTGGCCCGCAGTCGCGATTCACAAGTGCGCCCGGAACAGGTCGAAGAAGTCGTCGCCCAGGCGCGACGCAAAGCCAGCCAGGACCCAGAGTTCTCCCAGTGCACGGCCAAGGTCTCGCGGCGCAAGTGGACGTGCGCCATGGCCGCACCCTCCGTCGACGCTGTGGAAAAGTGCCTGCTGTAACCCCTGGGCCATCGACCACCTAGCTAGCGCCCGAACCACATCGACTCTGTGCGCTCCAGTCTTGCTATCGGACGCGGAGCCCGAGACAATGGCGCGGCATGCAGGTCCAGGGGCACCAGGCATCACGCCACTTTCACGATTACCAGCAGCGCGCGCTGCATGTGGCCGGGCAATTCGAGGTGCTCGGCCGCCACATGCAGAACATCGAGAAGCAGACCAGCGCCGAGTTGGAAGGGGTCGCTGCGGAACTCGCCGCGGCCTACCTGCCCGGCCTCACGCCCCAGTTTCTGGGCGGAGTGGAACAACTGACGGGCTTCTCCGCGTTCCAGCGACGCAACCCTTTGGAGGCACTGGCGCACGAGCGTCACGTCCTGGAGCAGACCATCGCGGGCATACGCCAAGAGCCGAGGTACCAGCAGCGAGAGGAACTGGCCGGACCGCACGGGACACTTCGCACGAAGCTCGCGCAAGCCCACGAACTGATCTCGCCCTGGATCGCGGATTGCCAGCGCTACGAAGCCCTCGATGGTTTCGGCGAGCTGTACCGGGTTGGTTATGACACCCCGGCGTTTTCTGTGGGCTGGTGGCAATCCGAGTACTGGAAGCTGTGGAAGCAAGGCGACGCTATTTGCGAGGCCTTGGGCATGAAGGACTTCGGCGACGACGTGCTCCCCGCGTACAAGAAATCAGCGGACCAGCGGGCTTTCTGGGAATCTGAACTACGCAGTCTGGAAGCAGAGCTCGGCCAGATATCCGCCCTCGTCCAGCAACACGATCAAGCCGTCCAGCGACTGGAAAACTTGGCACGCATCTACTTGGAGCAATGCCAACAGTTGCTCAAAGAGCACCTGCTGCAGGCCGATGTGAAACTGCTCTCCGACTGGCTTTCGAAATCCGGGGGAAGCTTCCGCCCGGTCGAGATGGGATTGCGCAAGCTATCCGGAATGCGTGCGAAACGGGACTTCATCAGACAAATCTATACCCAAGGCGTGGCGGCAACCGCGGACTCGTTGCGGGAGCGCGCAAGCAAGTACGCGCGCAAGTCACAGAAGTTCATGCGGCCAAAGCACTACTCACGCACGATTGCAGCGCGCGATCTGGAGCAAGGCTTTCCAGCCAAACTGACTAAGATCCAAGAGCGCACGAGCAAGCTACGCGCGCTGGTTGATCGCATCGCTGGCTATGACCAGTACGAGCGCTTTTCCCTCGACAACGATCCGTACCTCTGGTGGTGGGAGCAGAGCGGAGGCAAGAGACCGCCCGCGATCATGGGAACCGTGCATCAGTACTTCGAGCAGAATCCGAGCGCGCGCCCGTCCCTTGAGAGTGACGACGGCCGTGCGGTTGCCGCCGCTGCTGCACAAGCGCACGAGCGCGGGGATGACCTCGTGGGACTCTCATGAGCAGTTTGCGCATCGTGTCCTACGCCATCAACGGCCGAGGCATGGGACACCTCGTGCGACAGCTGTCCATTTTGCGCTGGATGCGAAGAATCACAACCCTACTTGGAGTTCGCGCGGAGTTTTGGGTTCTCACATCCTCCGAAGCCGACACGCTAGCGCGCCGCGAAGGATTCCCCGCGTTCAAGCTACCGTCCAAGGCCATGTTGCGGGATTCGGGGATCGAGCCCCACCGCTACCTCGCGCTCGCCCGGGGCTGGGTGCTCAACGCAGTGGCGGGGGTTTCTCCGCGAATACCCCTCTTTTTTAAACTTTCCCGCCGGGGCGTTGGTGGGGTGGG
>CALMUT010000118.1 GCA_937872925.1 uncultured Myxococcales bacterium
GCAGCACGTTCGCATTGCAACACGCTCCCGTTGCAGTTCATTGCAGCACGCTCGCCTGGCAGCACGCTGACATTGCAGCACGCTCACGTTGCAGCCCATTGCAGCACGTTCGCATTGCAACACGCTCCCGTTGCAGCCCGTTGCAGCACGTTCACGTTGCAGCCCATTGCAGCACGCTCACGTTGCAGCCCATTGCAGCACGCTCGCATTGCAGCACGTTCGCATTGCAACACGCTCCCGTTGCAGTTCATTGCAGCACGCTCGCATTGCAGCACGCTCGTTTTGCAGCGCGTTGCAGCGCGCGCTTTTACGTCACGCGCTTTCCCAGCAGCCTGTGCCCCTGCCCGCCGCAGACAGAATCTACCCTGGGCGGGTGGGCATATTGGTCGGCCCACTGAAGATTCAGTTGCGCGAATTGTTGACGAACGCCCACCCGCGGGGTGGGACACTGTGTCGGGTGGGCGGGGCACGGAGTTGCGTCTTGTGCGCGGTTTTCCCCCGACCGAGGCGCCAGCCGAGCTTGGGGGGGACGGACGGGTGACGCCTGCGTGGGTTGCACAACTGGATTGCGCGACGCTCGCGGTCGCGCGCCCGCGGTGCGCAGAAGGCGGCGGCCAGCCCGAGGGGAGGCAACCCTTCAACCAAATAGTCGATGTGCGGATGAACAGTGCACTTGGAAAATTGGGGGCATTTGGGGGGTTCTGTGCGCTGAATTGTCTGGGGTTTGGGTCGCGGCGGGGTTTCGCTCGGTCGCGCGCTTCTCGCCATGTGCGGGAAGGGGCACGCCGCGCTATACGCTGCGGCTCCGCGCGTCCGCGACATTCGCCGGCAGGATCGAGACCCTGAGGAGCGACGAGAACAGCACGCCATGACTCAACTCTTTGACCATCCCTACGCCAAGTTCCTGCACCAAGTGTCCAAGCCGAATCGTTACACCGGCGCGGAGCACGGCGTACGGCGGAAGGACTGGGGCAGCGTTGAAGCGCGTGTGTGCCTCGCTTTTCCTGAGATCTACGACATTGGGATGAGCCACCTGGGCTACCGCATCTTGTACAAGATCTTGAACGACGACCCTCGCACGCTGGCGGAGCGCGCCTACGCGCCGTGGATCGACATGGAGCAGAAGCTTGCCGAGCACGGCAAGCTGCTGTGTAGCCTAGAGAGCGGCCGACCGCTGTGCGACTTCGACGTCGTGGGGTTTTCACTGCAGTACGAGCTGACCTACACGACGATCCTGAACATGCTGCAGCTGAGCGGCATTCCGTTGCGCTCGCAGCACAGATCCGACTCCGATCCGTTGATTGTTGCGGGCGGCCCGGTGGCGACGCACGCGGAGCCCTTTGCTCCGTTCTTGGACGCTATCTTGGTAGGCGACGGAGAAGAGGCCGCCACCAACATTGCACTCACCTGGACCGCTGGGAAGCGCGCGGGCAAGTCCCGGGAAGCGCGACTGCTGGAGCTGGCGCAAATCCCCGGTGTGTACGTGCCCGCGCTGTACGCAACGGAGATCGACGCGGACACGGGCCTCGAAGTTGTCACGGGGCCACGGCTCGACGAGCGGGGCATAGCCGTTGACGCGCCCTTTCCGATCCAGCGCGCTTTGGTGGAGAACATCTCGGACTACCCGTTTCCGGACGATGGCCCAGTGGGCGGCCCGGAGGCGATCTTCGACCGCATGAGCATCGAAGTCGCGCGGGGATGCACCGAAGGTTGTCGGTTTTGCCAGGCAGGCATGATCTACCGCCCAGTACGCGAGCGCGATCCGAAGGAAGTGATCGACACGGTGCTATCCGCCCTGGCGAAGAGTGGCCAGGACGAAGTGAGCCTCACGGCGCTGTCGACCGCCGACGTGTCGTGCATCTCGCCGCTGATCAAGGAGTTGGTCGAAAAGACCGCGCCGGAACGGGTGAGCCTCGGCGTGGCATCGCTGCGCGCCTACGGCCTGGGCGAGGACATCTTGGATGACATGCGCAAAGTGCGCGCCAGCGGCCTGACCTTCGCACCAGAAGCTGGCACGCAACGCATGCGCGACGTGATCAACAAGAACGTCACCGAAGAGCAGCTGATGGAAACCGCGGAGCGCGTATTTTCCCGTGGCTTCGACAAGATGAAGCTGTACTTCATCTGCGGCTTGCCCACGGAAACCGAAGAGGACGTGCTCGGCATTGCCCAGGTCGGCAAGAACGCACTGGCCGTGGGCAAGCGCGTGGGCGGCAAGCGTCCCAAGGTCACCGTGAGCGTCAGCGTGCACATTCCCAAGCCGCATACGCCCTTCCAATGGTGCGCCATGGACCCCCTCGAAGTGATTGGGCAAAAGCAGCAACTCTTGCGGGACGAGACCCGAGGCATCAAGGGCATCACCCTGCGCATGCATCATTCCGAGTCGAGCGTGCTCGAGGCGATTTTGGCGCGAGGCGACCGCAGCGTGGCCGACGCGATCGAATACGCGTTCTTGAACGGCGCGCATTTCGACACTTGGGACGAGCACCTCAAGATGGAAGTCTGGCAGGCGGCCTTCGATCACTGCAGCGTTGAAACCGGCAAGTATCTCGGCACCATCCCGGTGACGGCTCGGCTGCCCTGGAGTCACATCAGCGTGGGGCTGGAGGATGGCTTCTTGGCGCGGGAGTACCGACGCGCCCTGAAGGATCGCCTCTCGCCGCCGTGTGGCAAGCCCAAGGGCATGTTCGTCCACCACACGAACACGGAGGACGCGGAAGCCGACAAGCGAAAGCTGGTTTGCTACGACTGCGGGGTTGCGTGTGATCTGACGCAGATGCGGGATGAGCGCATTGTGTTTCTGCGTACGATGGGCGCGACGAAGAAGGCGGTGGACGCCAGCGAGAGTGAGAGCGGGCGCGCGGGCGAGAGTGAGAGTGAGAGTGAGAGTGTGCGCGAGAGTGAGAGCGTGCGCGCGGGCGCGGGTGAGAGTGAGAGTGAGAGCGGGCGCGAGAGTGAGAGCGGGAATGTGGCTGAGAGCGTGGGCGCGGCGGTGGCGCCGGCGCCGGTTTCGGTGAAGCGGAAGAAAGCGCGGCCCGAAGATTTTCGGCCGGTGCGGGAAGGCACGGAGGAGCGTTGGCGGTTTTGCTTTGAGAAGACGGGGCCGGCGGCGCTCTTGGGTCATCTCGATTTGATTCGCGAGTTGCCGCGCGTGATGCGGCGTGCGGGGGCACGGACGGCGTACACCAAGGGGTTCCATCCGAAGCCGGCGATGAGCTTTGGACCCGCGCTTTCTTTGGGAGTGGCCAGCTTGGCGGAGCATTTGGACGCGAAGCTGCTCGATGCGCCTTCAGCCGACGACTTGTTGTCGGCAATGAACGCGGCGTGTGCCGGCGGTCTGCGCTTCACGGCAGCCACGAAGCTTGGCAACACAGATCCGGGCATCGCGCGGATTTTGACGGGCGCGCGCTACGTGATCGCACTCGCCCAAAACGCCATCGCGGACCTGGGTGGACGCGACGGCGTGCAGGCACTCGTAGACGCTTTCCTGGCGCGCGAAGAGGCCATCGTCCGGCGCACGATCAAGGGCATCGGCAAGAACGTCAATGTGCGGCACTATGTGCGGAGTCTGAGCATTGGTGGCGACGCCGCGCGCGAAGAGATCGAGCGCGCGGGCATCGTGGGGGATGTATTGCCCCTGAGCGTCGAAGTGATCATGGACGCAGGCGGGGCTGCGAAGGTCACAGAAATTGTCCAGGCCGTGCTGGGCGCGCAGGTCCCCCACTTTGCGGTGCGGGCGGCGCTCTTGGCGGGTGAGCACGCACCGATGGATCTCGAGAAGCATCGCAAGCACCCGAGCAAAGTGCAGTCGACCGACGCGGACGTGGCGATATCGGCCGAGTAACGCCGCCAGGCCGCTGAATACTGGGCAAATAGCACGACGGTCTATCCGGACGCTGCCGAGGCGAATTACCATTGGCGTCGAGCCCAGGTGCTCCCATTGCCCATAGGTGCCCCATGAAAGCCGTCCGCTTCTTCTCTTCCACGCTGATGTTTGGTTCCGCCTTGGTGGCTGCGCTCGCCTGCAGCGGCAGCTCGGACGACGGTGGCGGAAGCTCAGGGACCGACTGCCAGTCCTTCGCCAAGACTCTGTGCCAACGCCTCGGGCAGTGTGCACCCATCTTGATTTCTGCCTCCTACGGCGACCAGGCAAAGTGCGCGCAGCGGCTGGCCATCTCGTGCGAAGCGGATCTAGCGGCGCCGGACGTGACCGCTACGACGGCCGACCTCGGCAAATGCATCGACGCCTACTCCGCAGCGAGTTGCGACTCTCTATTCGCCAATGATACCCCCGCGGCGTGCCGGATCGCCGGCGCGCGTGGAGACGGCGAAAAATGCGGTGCCGACCTGCAGTGTCAGAGTCAGCATTGCAGCACTGCGCCCGGTAGCGACTGCGGCACCTGCCGCAAGCTTGCGGCCGCGGGTGAGCCCTGTAATGGCACAAGCGAGGACTGCGAGGGGGCTCTCTTGTGCGTCAACGACGTATGCGCCACTCCCGTTGCCGCGGGCGGCCAATGTACGTCAGGCGACCAATGCGTGGGCACACTGATCTGCAAGGGCGGCACCTGCGCCAAAGCCCTCGGCGCGGGTGAAGCCTGCGACCAGGGGGACTGCGACCTCTTTGCGGGTTTGTTCTGCGACCCCGCTAGTAAAACATGCAAGGCTGTGAAGTTCGTCGGCAATGGCGAAGCCTGCGGGCTGGTCGAGGGCGCCTTCGTCGCATGCAGCGACGGGGGCGACTGCGCGGGTCAAAACCCGGCGGGGCAAGGCACCTGTGCCGCCGCGGCCGCTGACGGCGAAGCCTGTGACAACACCAACGGACCTGGCTGCCGGGCGCCCGCGGAGTGCAGAAGCGGTAGCTGCCAACTGCCAAATCCCACGAGCTGCGGCTGATCGCCGAACCCAAGGGGGTCGGGGCTGCGAGCGCGCATCCTGATCCCAGCGCACCACGCCCCGCGGGGTGTTGCTAACATCCCGCGGCGTGTCACACCTCTCCAAGACTTCGCTCAGCGCGCTTTGGTTGCTCGCGTCGGCTTGCGCACAGCCGCAGCCCCCGCCCCTGGCCCCCCGGGCAACACCGCCCGTCGCGCGCTCCGTGGGCGAGGGCGACTGCAGCAATTGCAAGCAACAAGTCGGCGCCGTCATCGACGATTTTCACGCTGCGGCCGCGGCTGCCGAGGAAGCACGCTACTTCGACCATCTGACCGAAGACGCTGTGTTCCTGGGAACCGACGCAACCGAGCGCTGGACCAAAGCCGAGTTCCGAGACTATGCACGCCCGCATTTTCAGAAGGGCAAGGCATGGACCTTTCGTGCGACACGCCGCACCATTGCCCTCGCAGACGGCGGTGCGCTGGCGTGGTTCGAAGAAGCGCTCGACACCGAGAACCTCGGTCCCGCACGCGGTAGCGGAGTGCTCGTGCGCCACAACGGCCGCTGGCGGATCGCACAATACAATCTCGCCTTGACGATCCCGAACGCGCGCTTCTTCTTGGTCAAAGAAGCGGCCGAAACGGCGCGGGTGACCCGCGCTCCCGCCCAGGACGCGCTGGCCTCCCTGGCGTGGCTATCCGGCGCGTGGTTGTCGGAGATGCCCGACGGCGAACGCAGCCTCGAGGTCTGGACGCATCCCAATGCTGGCACCATGATCGGGTCCGGTCACAGCGTGAAGGCCGGCAAGACGTCCTTCTTTGAATACATGCGCATCGAGGCGCTTGGCAACGAGGTCGTGTACACAGCGCAGCCGCGCGGAGGCAAGCCCACCGCGTTCAAACGCGTCGGCAGCGACCCCGAAGCATTGGTCTTCGAGAATCCGAAACACGACTGGCCCAAGCGCTTGACCTACGCTCGCGTGCCGGCGGGGGTGCGGGTGCGCGTCGAGGGTGGTCCCGGGCAGCCTGTCGAAGAGTGGGTCATGGCGCCCGCTGTGATCGCACGCCACGTTGTCGAGTCGCCTTAGCGCAGACCCCGTGATTGCGCCTCCCGAAGACCGGGTCTTCTGCGTCGACGACCCGCCGCGGAGCAGTTAGCGTCGCCGCCTCATGACTGCGCTTCCGAAGTCCGTTGCCCAGGACGCCTCTCTCCGAGAATTGCTCACGCCAGCTGCGTGGGCCGAGGTGGTGCGCAGCATCGCGGCGCGACACCACTTGGACGCGTCGGTGCTTGCGCCGTGTGCGCGCGGCTCCGACGTCGTGTATCGATTGGGACAGACCGCCGTCGTCAAGCTCACAGCTC
Organism: uncultured Myxococcales bacterium; assembly: GCA_937872925.1. GTDB lineage: Bacteria > Myxococcota_A > Polyangia > Polyangiales > Polyangiaceae > JACKEA01. The sequence continues at coordinate 6,235 of CALMUT010000118.1, forward strand.
CGCGCTGGGCCGGACAGATCCGCACCGAGGCGAGCTTTCTGCGGGCCGTGGCTTCCAAGCTGTCCGTCACCACACCGGCGGCGCTGGCCACCGGCGACTTTGACGGCTGGCCCTACGTGATCACTTCCTATGTGCAGGGTGAGCACCTGGCGGATGTGTGGCCGGGGCTCTCCCGCGCAGCGCGTCTGCGTATTGCCGAGCAACTAGGCGCAGTGATGGCAGAGTTGCATCGGGTGCCCGCGCCGGAGCTTGAGCAACCTGATTGGCCCAAGTTCGTGCGCACGCAGCGCGACGGCGTGGTGGCCCACCAGCGCCGCCGGGGCGCTCCCGAACCCTGGCTCAGCGCCATGCAGGCGCTTTTGGAGCAACTGCCCACGCTGTATTCAGACCCGGCTGAGAGCGTCAGTCTGCACACCGAGTTGCTCGACGCCCACGTGTTCGTCGACAGCAACGACGACAGCTGCAACGTCTCTGGCCTGATTGACTTTGCGGATGGCATGCGGGGCCACGCAGACTACGACGTCGCGGCACTGGTGGAGTTTATCTTCCGCTCTGACGCGGGACTCCTGCGGGCGTGTCTGCGCAGCTACGGCTGGCCCGCTGAGCGCATGAATGCCGACGAAGGCACGCGCTTGCTCGGTTGCTCCTTGCTGCACCGCTTTTCATCTCTGCCCCGAATGCTCGCCGCCGCCGGCATCCCCCCAGAGCAACCACCGGATTTTGCGCTGTTGCGCAAGCGGCTATACGCGTTGGAAGCGTGACCTGGGCCGGCAGATCCCAACGACGCCGAGCCTTCTCCCCCAGATCTTGGAGCGGCGTGCGCCATGATGCATGCTCTGCGTTCAGGTCGCGTTTGCGATGAGCGAGGCACAGCAAGCATCACGGATTGGACTCATCGGCGATGTGCACGCCGAGGACTTGCTTTTGACGGAAGCATTGAAACGCCTCGGTGACCGTGGTGTCGACTTGCTCTTGTGCGTGGGCGACATCGTGGACGGTGCCGGGGACCTGAATCGCACCTGCGCGCTGCTTCAGGGTCACAACGTCTTGAGCGTGGCGGGCAACCACGATCGCTGGCTGCTCGGTGGCGCGATGCGGGATCTGCCTGACGCCAATGCTCTCGAAAGCTTGTCGCAGGAGACGCGGGACTTCCTCGCCGGATTGCCCAAGACGCGCGACATCGCCACGCCGTTTGGTACTGCACTGCTCT
>CALMUT010000119.1 GCA_937872925.1 uncultured Myxococcales bacterium
ATGCCGACCCCCGTGACCGCGCAAGAATAATCCCACGCGCACCAGTTCCGTCACGGCCCAAAGCCGCCCCCCGTGACCGCGCAAGAATAATCCCACGCGCACCAGTTCCGTCACGGCCCCATGCCGCCCCCCGTCACCGCGCAAGAATAACCCCACGTGCACCAGTTCCGTCTGGCCCGCGTCTGGCCCGCGACCGACCCGGTTACCCCCGTAAAAGCATCGCGCCGTCCCCTCAAGTGGACATTTTCTACCGATCTGCGGCCTTGACACAGACTTGAACGTGTTCAATATTGAACGTGTTCAATATTGAACGTGTTCAAATCTCAGGAGGTGTCCGATGAACCCTGTCACGACGAGCTATCTGGTTTGGGTGTACGGCGTGTACGCCGTGATCGCGTTGGTGCTGACGATCTGGCTCGCGCGGACGTTGTTTCAAAACGGTGCGGTGTTCTTGGCGGATGTGTTTGCGGACAAGCCGGCGCTCGCGGAAGCGGTGAACCGCCTTCTGGTGGTGGGCTTCTACCTATTCAATTTTGGCTACGCTTGCCTGCTTCTCAAAAGCTACGACGCTCCCACCGTCGTGAGCGCCATCGAGCTTTTGGCGACCAAGCTGGGGTGGCTGCTGGTGTCCCTCGCCACGATGCACTTCTTCAACATGTACCTTTTTCACCGCATCCGGCGGCGCGCGCTCGCTGCGGATCTGCCGCCGCCCGTGTTGCCTCACGCGCAGCTTGAACCCCATGGGCGCGCGGCACACTGGGATACACTCAGGCACGCCAGTGCCGTCAGTCGCTGAAGTGCACAACATGACTCTGACCGTGCTCTTCGATGCGTCGTGCGCATTTTGCGTGCGCACGGCGCAATGGCTTTCTGCACAGCGAGCGCATGTGACCTTGGAGCTACTGCCTGCCCAGGATGAGCAAGCGGTCGCTCGCTTTGGCATGCTGCCCTGGCTAGGGCAGCAGCTCGTCGTGGTGGCGGATGACGGCAGGGTTTGGGCTGGGTCCGCAGCCTTCGTGATGTGTTTGTGGGCGCTGGTCGACACCCGGGAGCTCGCCATGCAAATGGCGTCGCCGGGCCTGGCGCCCCTTGCGGAGCGGTTTTTCCGCTTCGTCAGTGCCCGGCGGCATCGGTTGGCGGCGCTGGTTTCCCACGCGCCTTGCGCTGAGGCAGCCTGTGCGCGTCCCTTATCGAGCGCCTATCGCTGAAGAGCGCCCATCGATGCCGCGCAGAGACACCAAACAAAAAATCCTCTCGGCTGCCCTCAAGCTGTTTCGTAAGCAGGGCTTCGACCGGACCACCATGCGACAGATCGCGAAGTCTGCGGGCACAAGCCTGGGATCCGCGTACTACTATTTCCCGCGCAAAGAGGCCCTGGTGCTGGCGTACTTTGAAGACCAGATGGCCCTGCACGAAGCCGGCGCACGCGCGGCGTACCAGACGACGCAGGATCCCTATGAGCGGGTGCTGGCCGCGTTCATGGTGCGGCTGGATCTGATGGCGCAGGATCAGAAGTTCTTTGGTGGGCTGCTGCGCACCCTTGGGGAGCCGGATAGCAGCGTGAGCGTGTTTTCAGAAGAGAACACCCCGCTGCGCCGCCGCGGGATCGCGATCTTGCGGGAAGCCCTGGAGGTGCCGGGAGTTCCCGAGGCCGCTCGGGACGACGCGGCGCTCATGCTGTGGGCGCTGGTGCTTGGGATGGTGCTGTACTTCGTGCACGACACGTCTGAGGGCGCGGAGCGAACCCGCGCCTTGGCGGGGCGCGCCGTGGGACTGTTGGTTCCTAGCTTGGCACTTCTGGAACTGCCCCAGGCCCAGATGCTCCGCTGCGAGCTACGCAGCATGCTGGCGGACGCCAAGATCCTACCGGATACCTAGAGCGGGGGCAGGGCCACGGTCGTGCACACCATGCTGCCCTCGCTGCCGTTGTAGCCGTCGTCGGGGATGGGCAGGCCCAGGCCGACGGCCTCTTTGGTTGGCGCGCCGGCGCTGGTGAAGACCTTGACGCGAAATAGCTCCAGGGTGCCTGCGGCCGCGGCTTCGCTATCGCCGACGCAGAGCTTCCAAGTTCCGGACCATTGCTGGCCCTTGAAGGCTTGGGAGAGTGATGCGGGGCCAGCTGCGGCCCCCGGCGCAGGGGTGAACGCGCAGGGCATCCCGCCCTGGCACAACGTGGTCCCGGAGAGGCCGCCGACGGTTTCGATGGAGCTGCCGGCGCCGCCGAAGGTGATGGGCGCGCTTCCGACCATAGACTTCTGCGCGCTGGGTCCGGACTCGACGCCGTCGTCGCTGGTCTCGGCAAATCCAGGGCGGCTCATCAGCGTGATCAGCGTGCCCGTCGGCCCCCACAACTTGATGGTCAGGTGGCCAATGAAGTCATGGGTGACGCCCACGTCGACTTCGACGCTGTTGATGGCAGCTTCGCAAGTCGCCGCGTGGGGATCCGGGTCGAGGTCGACGTGGTTGGCGGCGCACTGGCACATGTCTTGTGCGTTGCAGTCTTTGATGTTGGTCTTGGGGCACTTGCCGCCGCAGGCCTGGGGGATGCCGCCACTGCCGCCGCCAGCGCCGGAACTGCCCGCGCTGCCCGCCGCACCGCCGCCGCCGCCCAAGCCTGAGTCGGGGCTGACGTTTGGGGTCGAGCTGCTGCCTCGGTCGTCCAATGCGCACGCCGTGCTCGCCGCGAAACCTAAGAATATCAAGAAGAAAACGGCGCCCTGGCGCATGCCCCAGAGTGTGGTCCTCCTGGGGCCCGGCGGCAAGGATTGTGCGGTCGTGCTACACGACGGCGCCCGAGCACCGAGCTTGTCCATGGCCCGCTACGCCCTTGTCACTTTTGGCTGTCAGATGAACCAGCACGATTCCGATCGCATGCTGGAAGTCTTGTCCAGCGCGGGACACATGGCAGTGGACGATGTCAAAGACGCGGAGGTCGTGCTGCTCAATACCTGTAGCGTGCGCGAAAAGGCAGAGCACAAACTGTCGAGCGAAGTCGGTCGCCTCGGCATGTTGAAACGTGAGAACCCGAAGCTGCTCATCGGAGTGACGGGCTGCGTTGCCCAACAAGACGGCGAACGCCTACTGAAGCGCATGCCGCAGATTGATCTGGTGCTTGGCCCGGACAATATTGCGGAGTTGCCCGCGCTGCTTGCCGAGCTGCAGGCGGGGGGCCCGCCCCAGGTGCGCACGGTCTTCGACGTGGAGGATCCGGCATTCTTGCGAGCGGACCCCGGGGTCAAACGCCCGCCTGTCAGCACCTTCGTGACCGTCATGAAGGGCTGCAACGAGCGCTGCACTTTTTGCATTGTGCCGCATACCCGCGGCCCCGAACGCTACCGTCCGAGTGTGGAGATCCTGCAGGAGCTCCGGGCGCTGGTCGAAAGCGGCGTGCGGGAAGTGACGCTGCTGGGGCAAACCGTCAACAGTTACCAAGATCCAAGCGGGAGCCTGAAGCCTGCGCCGAGCTCGGATCCAATACACCGCGGCTGGACGCACACGCATCCGACTACCGCGCGACAGGATGAGAGCGAGTTTGCTGCGCTGCTTTGGGCCATTGCGGAGGCGGCCCCGGAGCTGATTCGGCTGCGTTATGTCAGTCCACACCCGAGGCATCTGACCTGGCCCTTGATCGAGGCGCATCGTCAGCTGCCGCTGCTCGCGCGGCATGTGCATTTGCCCGTGCAATCCGGCAGCGACGCGGTGCTCAAGCGCATGCTTCGGCGCTACAGTGTCGCCGAGTACCATGAGCGGATCGACGCCCTGCGGGCGCAGGTTCCGGATGTGACGCTTTCCACGGACATCATCGTGGGATTCCCCGGGGAGACCGAAGCGCAGTTCCAGGAGACCTTGGAGCTGGTGGAGCGTGTGGGCTTCACGGGCGTATTCGCCTTCAAGTATTCTGAGCGGCCCTTCACGCCCGCGCTGCGCTTTGGGGACGACGTTTCGGAGACCGACAAGTCCGACCGACTCGCGCGGCTGATTGCCATCGGTGACGAACGGCGCCGAGCCCATCTTGAGAGCCTCGTGGGCACCGAGCAGGCCGTCTTGGTCGAGGGCAGGGGGCCTCGCGGGGATTTCACAGGGCGCACGGTGCACAATGAGATTGTGCATCTAGGTGCGTTGGACGAGCCTATCGGGCGTCTTGAGGCCGTGCGCGTGCGTCGTGCGTTCAAGAACTCGTTGGAAGGCGAGCTGTGTGATGCCGCGCGCCGGGCGCCCCTGCGGCCGAAACCCATAGCGCCGGAATTTAGGTCCCTGCCGGTGGTGCACTGATGGCGATCATTCGAAAATATCAAGACAAGAACCCGGACATCGATCCCACGGCATTCCTCGCTGAGACGGCGACGGTGATCGGCGACGTGCAGATCGCCCGGGAGGCCAATATTTGGTACGGCGCCGTCTTGCGGGGGGATTGCGGCTTCATCAAGATCGGCGCGCGCAGCAATGTGCAAGATTTGGCCTGCGTGCACATGACGTCCGCGCTCTCCAACACAGAAGTCGGAGAGGACGTCACCATCGGGCATGGCGCCATCTTGCACGGGGTCAAAGTGGGCAACCGCGCGCTGATTGGCATGGGCGCCGTTTTGCTCGACAACGCGGTCGTTGGCGAGGAGGCGATCGTGGCTGCGGGCAGCGTTGTGCCGCCAGGCATGAACGTTCCGCCGGGCACGATGGCGCGTGGCGCACCGGCGAAGATCGTGCGGGAACTCAGCGCCGAAGAGCGGCGCCTCGGGATTGACGGCGCCGTGCACTATCTTGAGCTGAGTCGAGCACACCGGGACTGACCGCGGCTCGCGTCGGTGCGGGGCGCGCTCGGCTAGCCGCCGCCGACGAAGTGCACGATTTCGATCACGTCGCCGCTTGCGAGTTGGGTCGTCGCGTGCTCTGCCCGAGGCACCACGGCTTGGTTGCGTTCGACGGCAACGGGCCCTTCGGTCAGCCCGAGCTCCTCGATCAAGCGGCGGACCGAGATCTGATCCGCCACTTGTCGGGGTTCTCCGTTGACTACTATTTCCATGCGGTCCCCCTGTCGGCCTCGTTCAAAGGTCGCATCGCAATCGTCAACTGCAGACGGTGCCGCACTTGCTGCCCACGCAGCCGGCGAGGGCGTCCCACTCGGTCTTGCCGCCGGGATTGTCGCTCACGCATTTGTCGCGGCAGGCGCTGCCGCTACTGGTGCATCCCTGCACGCAACTGAGGATCGTGGCGCACGCGGCTTTTCCACTACAAGCCCCGAACTCCGTTCCGCACATTGAAGTCAGGCAGGTCTCGCACGGCGTGGGGCCGCCGCCGTCCTTGCCGGCGCTGCCACCGGAGCCGGCGCTGCCGCCGCCTGCGCCCGCGCTGCCACCCGAGCCGGCGCTGCCGCCGCCGGTGCCCGCGCCGCCGCTTGTGCCCGCGCCGCCGCTTGTGCCCGCGCCCCCCCCGCCGCCGCCGCCGCCGCCCCGCCCGCCGGGGCCTCCGCCGCCGCCGCCGGAACCCGTGGCGCTGCCGCCGGTGCCCGCGCTGCCGCCGGAACCTCCGCCGCTGTCGTCGCTGCCACACGCTGCGATCGCTGCCGCGGCTGCAATCACGAAACTCAGGGTACTCGCTCGCATCTTCGCCTCCTCTGGATCGCCCGCGCCGGTGGGCGGATGCGCGAGCCTATCACGGCTTGCCGCGCACTGACTCCACCGCCAATCTACCGAAGCGCGGAAGAAACCCCGGGGGTTCGGGCGTATTAGACTGCATCGGTGCGGCGCATTTTGCCGGACCCCCACTCCTACAGTTACGATTCACCTATGCGCACCCGTACTTGGCTCCCCGTGTTGCTCGGCCTAACGGCCGGGGTCGTCGGCGCCGCCGGGGCCTTCGCATATCTGGAGTACTTGCCCCGCGCGGGACCGCTGCCGGGCACGACGGTCGCAGGCCGGCTCAAGCCCCCGGATCAGGGACTGGGCGACTGGCTCGAGGCCCGGCGCGTTGCCCTGCTGGAGCGGGACATCTACTTGGATCTCCCGGACGGTGACGGCAACATCAAGACCAGCTTCGGAGCCCTTGGCATCGAAGTGGATGTGGCCGAGACCATGCGCCGGGTGCGGGAACACGCCAGCGCCGGCGGCATCGGCGCGCGCCTGTATCGAGCCAAGAGCGCGCGTGATGGGAACGAAGACGTGCCTTTGGCCTGGTCCTTTGATCGCGTGCGGGCCGCGGCCACCCTCAAGACCTTCGCCGCGGATGTTAAGCGCGATGCTGTGGACGCCCGGCTGGACCTGGTGGGTCATCGCCGCATTGATGACGTTCCCGGCCGCGCCTTGGACGTCGAAGGCACCTTGGATCTGCTGCAGGACGCCGAACGCTCAGAAGATTCCATCGTCCCGCTGTGGACCCGTGAGGTTCCTGCGGCAGTGACGGCAAAGGCGCTGGCAGCCGTAGATGTGTCCAAGATCCTGGGTGCCTTCGATACGGACTTCAAGACCAAGCCGCGTTCCCGGGACACCAACATCAAGACCGCCGCGGCGTATCTGAATGGCACCGTGATCGGGCCCGGCCAGACCGTGAGTTTCAACAAGCTGGTGGGTCCCCGACAGATCGATCGCGGATTCACCTGGGCGCCCGTGATCGTCGCGGACGAGCTCGAGCCGGGCGTGGGAGGCGGAACGTGTCAGGTCGCGACGGCCCTGCACGCGGCTGCCGTGCACGGTATGCTGGACGTGGTCGAGCGGCGCAGTCACAGCCGACCGAGCGGCTACGCACCCCTGGGGCTGGACGCGACGGTCGTGTACGGGGAGGTCGACGTAAAGATCAGGAATCCCTACGACACGCCCCTCATCATCCACGCCTTCTTGCCCACCAAGTATACGCTACGCGTGGAGTTTCTCGGGCGCGATGCGCCCGGCAAGGTTGAACACAAGTACGCGGTGATCCGCAGCCACGATTTTTACCGACGGGTGTGGACGAAGCCGTTCCTTAGCCCGGGCAAACAGCTGAAGCGACAGCGCGGCATCCGCGGATACGATGTCGTGAGCGTGGTGACGGCTGTGGGGCCCGACGGAAAGAAGCAGGAGAAGCGCTATTTTTCCTGGTACCGCCCCGTGCCTGAGGTGTACTGGGTCGCACCTGGAACTGAGCCGACGGAGTTGCCAGAACTGCCGCCGGGCGCCGACTACATCGAAGTCGATGGCAAGAAACCGGGCGAGGGGCCCGAGGTCGCGACGGGATCCGGATCGCCGGACTCCGCAGACATGGCGCTGCCCGACACGCCGGGTTGACCCCTGGGCAAAAGTCGCTAAACGGTCCGACGTGCCGCGGGTTCGACACATCCCTTGCCTCGCATTGGGCCTGCTGCTGCATTCGGCGTGCAGCAAGAAGACGCCTGCCGAACAGGGGTCCCCCGCCGCTAGCGCTTCCGAGGGGCCGGCCCTCGCCGCGAGCGTGCACACCGCTCCGATTTCGAGTTTGGTCGTCGACCACGGAGAGCTCGACACCCGTGCGCCATCGGACGCGCCCAAGATCGCGGCAACCACCGTGGCGACGACGGTCTACAAGCTGCCAAACACGGACGCGCGACGCCTCGGCTACATCCGACTGGGCGGAATTGTGCAGCGGGATGCGGCGCCCAGCGAAGGCAAGGGCTGCAAGGGTGCCTGGTACCGCGTGTATCCCATGGGTTATGTGTGCACGGACGATGCGACCATCGACTTGAGCGACCCCCTGGTGCGCGCGGCAAGCCGGCGCCAGGCGGTTGATCGCGCGCTGTCATACACATACGGATTTGTGAGGCAGACCGCCCCGCAGTACTTGCGCGTCCCGAGCGCGAACGACCTGAGCAAGAGCGAGTTCAAACTTGACGAGCACCTGGAGTGGTTCGCGCAGAACCAGGCCGAGGTTCAGAGCGTCATTGTCGGTTCCAACGATGTGCCGCTCGACGCTCGGGGGATCCCGGCGGCTGGACTCAAGCGCGCCCCGAACGTAAAGCTCTCCACGGAGCTGTCCCTGAACGAGCTCTTCGGTGGGAAAGCCGCCGATGACCCAATCCCGTTCTGGCTCGCAGACGGCAAGCGCCATATCCCCAATGTGTCCGGTTTTGAGGTGCCGGACTACGCGGTGTTTGCGGACCGCGTGCGGCGCAAAACTGGGCTTTCCTTCGTCGGCGCCTTCGACACCAAAGACGGCGAGATCGCCCGGCGCTTTGCCGTGACCGTGGATATGCGGCTGATCCCCACGACGAAGGTGAAGCCGGACTCGGGTTCGCCCTTTCACGGCGTAGAACTGAGCGAGAAGTTCCCGATCCCCTTTGCGTGGGTGATCAAGAGCGACGTTTCCACCTACAAGCTGATCCGTAGCAAAGATGAGGCGCGCAAGGCGGACTCGATCCCGAAGCGCGTGATTGTGCCGCTATCGGGCAAGGCGCGCATCAAAGCGGGGCGCCGCTTCTACCAAACCAAGCGCGACAAGACGGTCTGGCTTCAGGCCGATGACATCAGCATCGTCGCCACGCCGCCGGAGTGGCCCGAGTGGGCCGAAAAGGGCGAGAAGTGGATCGACATCTCGCTACGGCAACAAACGCTTGTGCTCTACGAGGGCAAGCGCCCCTGGTACGCCACGCTGGTATCGACGGGACGGGACCGCCTCGGCGATCCAAAAACCAGCTTGGCTTCACCACAGGGCAAGTTCCGCCTGCAGAGCAAACACATCGCCGCAGCCATGGACTCTGAGGAAAACTCCACGGTGGCCGGGGGAACCCGTGCGAACACTGGCTCCAAGTTGGGGCCCGAGGCGCGGGCAACTCAGGAGCGCCTGCTCGCGGCGGAGAAAGACGGCACCAAGCTTTCCCGGGAGGACGAGCGCCGCCTGATCAACATCAAGAAGGGGCGTCATCCAGAGTACGGCGTGACGCGACGGCGGGGCGCGGCGGGCTTCGAACTGCGGGACGTGCCGTGGATCCAATACTTCGCCGCGGGCTACGCCTTGCACGGCGCGTACTGGCACGATGTATTCGGGATCCCGCGCAGCCATGGTTGCATCAATCTGGCCCCCATTGACGCGCGCATCGTGTTCATGTGGACCGACCCCCCGATCCCTGACGGTTGGCACGGCGTGAACATCGGCAGCGATATGGGCGAGGGCACCGCTGTCTGGCTGCACGAGTGAGCGGCGCCCGCCCAAGAGCTCCTGAGTCCTACGCGGCCCCTTGATTGCGTCGCGGCGGGGCGCTGCGCAGAAGCGCGTCCAGCTCGCGGACTAGGTCGTCGCGCCGGAACGGTTTCGCCAGGATCGGATGGGTGCCGCGGCCGCGTTCGCGCAACACCCGATCCGGGTACCCACTCATGAGCAGCGCGGGCACGCCGAGACCGCGTTGGGCTATCTCGTCCAGCACCTCGAAACCGTCTCCATCGCCCATGACGACGTCCACCACGGCGGCAAGCAGGTCGGGACGCAACGCCCGCTTGGCTTCTGCCACACCGCTGGCTTCGATCACGTCAAAGCCCTCGATTTGCAGCAAACGCATCGTGACGCGTCGCACAGCGCGATCATCATCAACCACGAGAATGGTGCCCGTTTCGCTTCGCGAGTAGGCTTCGGGCGGCTGGCTCTTCTCGGCACCCGGCGCCAGGGGCAAACGGACCTCGAAGCAGGTCCCGAAGCCGGCGTGGCTATAGACCGTGATGCTGCCGCCCGCACGGTCGACGATCTCTTTGACGATCGACAGCCCGAGGCCCGTGCCGCCGGAGCCATGCCGCGTGCTGACAAAGGGTTCGAACAGCCGCGGCAAGAGCTCTGCGTCGATGCCTGCGCCGCTATCCGAAACCCGCAGCAACGCGGCCCCGGCGGCCCTGTCCGTGAGCAATTCCAGCAGCACGCTGCCGCGGGCGTTTTTGGCCAAAGCGTCTCGAGCGTTGATGACCAGGTTCATCACGATTTGGTCCAGGTCTGGACCAGGCAGGGCCACGCTCAACGCCGCGGATTCGGTCTGCACCCGCAGGTCAACACTCTCCGGGAAGGCGCGTTGCAACAGTCGAGCGAGCACCTTCGTCTGAGGCACTGCGTCCGTGGTGGGCGAAGCGCCTTCCTGCGCTCGCGCAAAGCTCAAGAGCTGCTTAGTGAGTTCCGAGGCGCGCCGGCCCGCTTCCAGGGCGTCTTGCACGTTGGCACTGCTGGCGACCTTCTGCTGCAGGGACAAATTGCCTTCGATGACCGTGAGAAGGTTGTTGAAGTCATGGGCGATGCCGCCTGTGAGACGCCCGACGGCTTGAAGACGACTCGCGGACTCCAGCTGTGCCTGCAGCCGTCGTCGCTCCGTGACGTCGGAAACGAAACCCTCGAAGTACTCCAGCCCTGCGTCTGCATCCACGACGCGGCGGCTGGTGATCCGCACTTGGATCCGGCTGCCGTCGCGTCGCTTCCAGATCGCTTCGCTCTCCGCCTCCGCTTCAGCATGGGTCAGGTGCAGACTGGCTAGGTCTTCGTCCACATAAAGATCCGCTGCCCGGCGCTCCTGGCGGAGGGTTTCAAACTCGGTGTAGCCGAGGATCTCGAGCAAAGTCGGATTCGCCAACAAGAAATGGCCGTCGGGGTTGACCCGATACACGCCGATGGCTGCGTATTCGATCAAATCACGCTCTTGCTTCGTCTTGCGTGCGAGCGCCGCTTGGCCTCGTTCTAGATGCACCATCAACAGGCCCAAGCCAGTCGCCATTTGCAGCATGGCGGATAGCGCGAGAGCGTAGGGCAGCAGGTCAGCGTGCGGCGCTGCCCACGGATATGAGGTGATGTGCAACGCCCACAGCCCCATGGCCGCAGCCGCAAGCCGGTGACTGCCCCGACCCGGCGAGCTTCTGAACATCTGCAACGCCGCGGCGCCGATGGCCCCGGCCAGAACGAAGACCAGGGGGATCACCGCGCGAAAGGGGTCCACGCTGGCGTATTCGAGGGCGCCGGACGACAACGCTGCAACCAACGCTAGCCCCGTCCAGACTTGGGAGTATTTCCGTCCCGTGAACGCGGCGGTCCCGGCTACGAACAGCAGCGGCGCCGCGACGCCGAAGAGCGGCGTGAGGGCATGCGCCCAAGAGACGGGGCGACCCAGCAGGTCATTGGCGGTGAGGATCTCCCCGACGACGGTCATGCTCCAGGCCAGTGCCCACAGCTTCAGATGGCGCTCACGGCTCCGAGTTGCGAAGTAGAAGAACAAGCCCGCGATCAGCGCGGCCCCGGCGACATCGAGGGCGCACAATGCGACCAGGGACGCGTTCACGGGACGCTCTGCGCGCGTGGTGTCATGGATCGCCGACTTCGTTGGGCAGGGGCGAGATCGCAAACGCTGCGTTGATCAGTCCAACGTGGGAATAGGTCTGCGGAAAATTGCCCCACTGCTCGCCCGTCACCGGGTCCAAATCCTCGCTGAAGAGTCCGACGTGGTTCGCGTGCAGCAGCATGTTCTCAAAGCCTCGCTCGGCTTCGGCGATATGCCCAAGCCGAGCCAGGGCTTCGATGTACCAGAAACCGCAAACCGTGAAAGCCGAGTGGGTCTCGCCAATGCCGTCGAAGTGCCGGTAGCGATGCAACAGCGGGGGGCGCACGAACAGCTCTTTGGCCAGTCCACGCAAATGCCCTTCCGCGTGGGGATGCCCCTTCGGCAAGAAGCCCAGGTTGATCATCATCAGCAGCGCGGCATCTGCGTTCTTGCCGTCGACGGCGTCCGCATAAAACCCCCGATCCGCCCGGAAGCTTCGCTCCAAGAGCGCACGGGCCCGGGTCGAGAGGCTCCGCGCTCGCGCCAAGAGTTCGGCGTCTTGGCAGAGATCGGCAATACGCGCGGCGACCTCCGCGCCCACCCAATGCATCAGCACGCTGAAGCTATGGACGCGCGGCTCCGCGCGCACTTCCCAGAGGCCGGCGTCCGGGGATTCCAGAGTGGCCTCGATGCGAGCCAGAAGGCGCGACACCAGCGGCAATGAGTGCGCGTGGTCGTCGAAACGCACATCCAAGTAGAGCGGCGCGATGGCCGCTATCATCTCGCCGTAGACATCGTGCTGCTCTTGGGCATAGGCGGCGTTGCCGATCCGCACTGGCTTCTCTCCGCGATAACCCGCGAGATGCTCAAGTTCGATCTCCGTGAGTTCCGCTTGTCCGTCGATGCTGTACACAGGCTGCAGCCGCTCTTGCGCGGCCTCCGCAGTGTTCTTCAGAAAGGAAACAAAGGCTTCCATCTCCTCGAAATGGCCGATCCGACGCATGGCGCGCAGAGTGAAGTAGGCGTCCCGCAACCAGCAGTACCGATAGTCCCAGCAGCGGCCGGAACCCGCATGCTCCGGAATGCTCGTGGTCGCGGCAGCGGTGATTGCGCCCGTGTCCTCGTATTGATGGAGCTTGAGCGCCAGCGCGGAACGAATGACTTCGCGCTGGAACCGACCCGGCAACGCGGTGTGTTTGACCCAGGCTTCCCAGTAGCGACGGGTGTTGTCCAAGAACATTTCTGCGGTTTGTGCCAGGGGCGCTTCCAAGGGAGTGCCCCAGGTGAGCACGACGTAGGCGTCCTTCTCTAAAACGAGTTCGCGCTCAGCGCGGATGTACGACAGCGGCACATTGGTGGTCAGCCGCAGTTGGTGGCCGGGCAGCAGCCACTGGATGTGGTTGCTGGCCTGGTAGGCGTCCGGGATCTTGCGTCCGTAGTCGTATACGGGGTTGCAAATGATGCGCACGAGGGGTTCGCCGGACAGCGGCCGGATGCGTCGCACCAGCATGGTCGGCTTGAAGTAGCGCTCGTATTGTTTGAAGCGCGGCGCGAAGTCGACGATTTCGAAGGCGGTTCCGTCCTTTGAACGGAACTCCGAGCGCAACACGTTGGTATTGGGCAAGTAGCTCTGCGTGACCGCGAAGTCCCCGCGGGCCGGCTCGATCTCGAAGCGACCCCCGCGGCTTTCGTCCAGGAGGCTTCCGAAGACAAAGCTCGAATCGAAGCGTGGCAGGCACATCCAAACGACCCGCGCGCGATCGTCCAACAATGCTTGATAGGAACAGTTGCCGATCAGCGCCAGCTTCACGCTTGGTCTCCGACGAAAAAATTGCCGACTCAAACCCTAGCATAGCTTACCGGGACATTTCCGATCTCCCCGCCATACGGCGCTACACGTCAGCCGAGGATCATGACATAAGGCACCCGTCAGAATGGCTAAGTCGAAGTTGATCGTAACGTCAGCGCGGCTGCCAGTGACGGTGACCCACCGCCAAGACGGCTGGGAAGCCACGCGTAGCACTGGCGGACTGGTGACCGCGCTGAGGGGCGTCGCGTCACGCCGCGCGTTTTCATGGATTGGTTGGCCGGGCACGGTTGTCGCCGAGCCCGAGCGGCCAACGGTTCGTCGCGTCCTTGCGAAGCATGGGGCGGCTCCTGTTTTTCTCAGTCGCGCGGACGTCGACGGGTTCTATCTGGGTTTTTCAAATCGCGTGCTGTGGCCGCTATTTCATAACCTGACGGACAAGGTCAGTTACGACGCTGGAGCGTATCGCGCGTATCAGCGCGTAAACGAAGCCTTTGCGGCCGGCATCCTGAGTGAGGCGACGGATAACGATACGATTTGGGTCCACGACTACCAGCTCGCCCTCGTCCCGGAGTTGCTTCGACGCAAGGGGTTCCGGGGCAAGATTGGCTTCTTTTTGCACATCCCGTTTCCATCCGCCGAGACCTACCGGCAGCTGCCCCCGAGAGAGGCAGTGCTGCGTGGGCTGCTGGGCTCCGACTTCATCGGTTTCCATACCTACGAATACGTGAGCCACTTCCGCGCAGCATGCCTGCGCGTCCTGGGCCTCGCCACGGACGCTTCTTCCATCCAACTTCCGACCCGCAACGTCGAACTGGCCGTCTTGCCCATTGGTATCGACGCCCAGGAAATGCGGGAACTCGTCCAGAGCCGGGAGGCAAGGGAAGAGCTGGCGAGCCTACAGGCGGCTCATGCCGGCAAGCGTCTCATCGTCGGCGTGGATCGCCTCGACTACACCAAGGGCATTCCCCAGAAGCTGCATGCGTTCGAAGAGCTCTTGCGGCGCGAGCCGCGCTTTCGCGGCAAAGCGGTGCTGATCCAGGTTGCGGCGCCGTCGCGGACGGACGTGGACGAATACCAGGCGCTGAAGCGCGAAGTGGACGAGATCACGGGGTCCATCAACGGGCGCTTCGGCACGCCAAGCTACACGCCGGTGGTGTACGTCAATCAGACCGTTCCGCGCAGCCGACTCGCCGGACTCTACCAAGCTGCGGACGTGGCATTGATCACGCCTTTGCGTGACGGCATGAACTTGGTCGCCCTGGAGTACGTGCTTGCGCGCGACCAACTCGGCGGCACGCTGATCTTGAGCGAGTTCGCGGGCGCGGCGCATTCGTTGCCCGGCGCGCGCCTAGTCAATCCGTACAACATGGGCGAGATGGCCAGCGCCTTGGCCGAGGCTCTGGATGCGACCCCCGCCCACGATGCGTTTTCCCACATGGTGCGCTTCGTCGACGAGAATACCAGCACGGTCTGGGCTCAGGAGTTCTTGGATCGCTTGGAAGCGCAGCAGCAACCCAAGCGTTCGGCGTCGGTGTTGCTCGACGTTGACGCCCCCGCCATTCGCAGCATCGTCGACGCGGCGAAGTCGCCCTTGGTGCTGCTCGACTACGACGGCACCTTGCGTTCCTACGTGAAAGACCCTCGGGACGCGGTACCCAACCCACGCATCCTTTCCGTGCTCTCGCGCCTTGCGGAGGTGGCAACCCTATATGTGATCAGCGGCAGGAGCCGAGACACCCTGGAGAGTTGGCTGGGCCACTTGCCGATTGGCCTGGTTTGCGAGCACGGCCTGGCGATGCGACCCCGGGGTGGGACGTGGGAGCGCCGGATCCGCGTCAGCGGCACGCCCCTGAAGCGCCTGGTCCAACCCCTATTTGAGTCGTTCGTCAAGCGCACGCCGGGCAGCCGGATGGAGATCAAAGACGCGGCGTTGGCTTGGCACTACCGCGCCGTGGACCCGGAGTTTGCGGCTTTCCAAGTCTCGGCGTTGTTGTCGCTGCTCGAGGATCTGTTGAAGCGCCGACCGTATTCCGTGTTGCACGGCAATCGCGTCATCGAAGTGCGGCACCGGCGTGTGACGAAGGGCCAAGCGTTGCTGTCCATCGTGAAGCGCCACTCGGGAGCCGACGCGCTGGTCGTCGCAGGGGACGATCGCACCGACGAAGAGATGATGGGCGCGATCCCCGCGCGCCTGCGCAGCAAGACGCTCAGTATTTGGGTGGGAAGCCGGAGCCCCCACACACGCACGTGGGTTGAAAGCAACATCGAGTTGCTCGACGCCCTGGACGAACTTGCGGATCGCTGGCACCGCAAACCCAGTCGCGGCAGGCGCTGAGTTCCGGGCTTCGCAGGGCCGCGCGCCGTCCGTGATAGGTTCGAGTTCGCTCTTGGAGCCGGGGCGACGTACACTTCAACCGAGCCGTATGCTGCGATTTTCTTTTCTGGGATTTCCCGTCGGGATCCAACACGGATTCTGGATCCTGGCGCTATTTATCGCCATATCGCCGGGCAGTTCGATCCAGGACAGCTTGGCCTGGATCGGCATCATCTTCGTCTCGGTGATGGTGCACGAACTGGGGCACGCCTTTGCTGCTCGCGCCTACGGTCAGGAGCCGGTCATCACCCTGCATATGATGGGCGGACTGACCTCTTGGATGCCGAGTCACGAACTCGGTCGAAAGAGCCGCATCCTGATCACGCTGGCGGGTCCCATGGCCGGATTCGCCTTGGCCGCCCTCAGCTTTGGCGTGCTGGCGTCCGTCTCGGATCAGAGCATTGCCGAAAGCGCGCAAGAGAAGTCCGCCGTCGCGGACCTGTCTTGGAAGGTGTTCCGCGTCAACATGTTCTGGAGTGTGATCAACCTGATGCCTGTGCTGCCCTTCGACGGCGGGCAGATCATGTCGGCGGCGCTCGGTCCGCAGCGCAAGAAGATCACCGCGACGGTTTCACTGATTTTCGGACTGGTCACCGCGTTCGTGTTCTTTCGTTTGGGCTCATTATTTGGCGCCGCGATCTTTGGCATTGGCGGCGTGAGCAGCTTCATGGCCGCGATGCGCAGTGAAACGCCGGAACTCCCGGACGAGACACGCCACGAGCTCGCGGTGCGCGCCAAAGAGCGTTTGGACGCCCAGGACTTCCCCCAGGCGGCGGCACTGGCCCGCGTCCTGATGCAGGCAGCGCGTCGGCCGGAGGAACGCTTGGCGGCCCTGGAGATCACGGCGTGGGCAGCCCTGGGGGAGGGAAACCAGTCCGCTGCGGTCGCTGCCGTGCGGGAGTTGATCTCGCTTTCGGCCTGTGATCCGTATCTGCAGGGAGCCGTAGCGCTTGCGGACGGCGACCAGAAGACCGCGCGCAGCGTGCTGGAGCGGGCCCGGGAAAGCGGCGATCGCAGACCGGAGTTGGTCTCGCTTTCGGTACGGGTGGAGCTTGAGACGCAGCATTTCGAGCGTGCCACGGAGCTGGCGGAGGATCTGATTGGGCTGGTGGAACCGTCGGAGCTGCGCCAGGTGGCTGCGGCCGCCGCCGAACACGACGCCCACGGGCCTGCTGCGCGACTACTAGAAGCCGTATTCGAGGCGGAAGGGGACGCGGAAGATGCATTCGCGGCGGCCCAAGGCTTTGCGCGTGCGGACCAGGTGGACGATGCCCTGCGCACCCTGTCGAAGGCGGTCAAAGCCGGACACCCCGATGCCGCACGAGCGGGCTCCGACGCAGACTTCAGACGGCTGGCAGACGATCCGCGGTTTGCGCAGGCGCTCGCCGGCGAAGAGCTGCCGGCGGTGTGACGGCCGGGGTTGCTGGGGCGCGTCGCAACACGAGCCGGGGCCGAGGCTGCGCGCTGCTCGGTGCCGTCCTGACGATGACGGCCTGTCCGAAGAGCGAAGAGCCGACGATGAATGCACCCCGGCGCGCCCCAGCTGGCTCTGCCGTTTCGGCCCACCCCGCGAAGGGGACGACTCTGCCCACCGACGCTGCGCTGCCTGGGGACCGCCCGGAGTTCACGGCTCGGGCGGCCGAACGCCGGGAGATGGTGAAAAACACCATCGCTGCCCGCGGGGTGTTGGACCCGCGTGTGCTTTCCGCGATGCGTCGGGTTCCGCGTCATCTATTCGTGCCCGAGGCGCTGCAAGGTTCTGCTTACGCTGACCGTCCGCTGCCCATTGGCGATGGTCAAACCATCAGCCAGCCTTTCATCGTTGCGTTCATGAGCGACGCCGCGCGGATCCAGCCCACAGACAACTGTCTCGAAATCGGAACCGGCAGCGGGTACCAGGCGGCGGTGTTGGCCGAGCTGTGCAAGCGGACCGCCAGCATCGAGTACCTGCCGTCGGTTGCGCGCCGCGGCGCCGACAACCTCCGTCGGGCGGGCTACCTCGGGCGAGTCCAGCTGCGCACCGGCGATGGCTACGTCGGCTGGCCAGAGGAGGCTCCTTTTGACGTCATCTTGGTGACGGCGGCCCCCGAGACGACTCCGGCGCCTTTGCTGGAGCAGCTCGCAGTGGGTGGGCGCTTGGTGATCCCCCTCGGCCGGCGCGACGGCGCCCAAGAACTGCGCCGCATCACTCGCACCGCCAAAGGCCACGGGGGGCTGCGCTCGGAGAAGCTACTCAGCGTGCGCTTCGTTCCCTTCCTGGGTGACGGCGGCGCCGCCCGCTGAGTCCAGGGGTAGGGATCCGCGCGTCCTTGTGACCGGCACGCCGCATGCAGTGTCGATAGGGTATGAGCGAGGGGCCGCAGACAAGTTGTACCGAGGACGCCAGGCGCGGGACGATCCCGTCGTGGAGGCTGGGTAGAACATCGATGCGCAACGTAGCGGTGCTTGGGCTGTTTTTCGCGGCTTTTTCTGTGGGTGGGGCCGAGCCCCTGGCGGCGGCGGCCCCGGTCCGCGAGCCCCTGCTGGCCAAACTCGGTCAGCTGGGCAGCGCCGTCACAGCAGCCACTGTGACGCGTCACAGTGCAACCGCTCCCAAGGCGTTGCAGACTCGCGACACGCCTGTCGTGGAGTCCGCGGGCAGTTGCGCCGCTGGCATGGTGTTGGTCGAGGGCGACTACTGCACAGAGGTTCGCCACGAGTGCGAAAAGTGGCTGGATGATCCGAAGCTGCCTTACGCCCGCTGCCAGCAATACAAGCCGACCGCGCGCTGCGTCGGGCAACGCGTACCGATGCGGTTTTGCATCGATCGGACCGAGTACACAGCGCCCGGAGAAGACCTGCCCCTCAACTGGCAGAGCTTCGTCAGCGGCAGCAAGGTCTGCAAGAGTGTCGGCAAGCGCTTGTGCACCGAGAGCGAATGGAACTTCGCCTGCGAAGGGGAAGAGATGCGGCCGTATCCCTACGGCTGGTCTCGGGAACCCAAATGCAATCAGGACCGCGCCGATCTATACGAAAACAACCCCCGGAAGCAGATCCTGAAGGACAACCGCATGGCTTCTAGCGAGCTTTCCGAGTGCGTGAGCCCCTTCGGGGTGCTGAACATGGCCGGGAATCTGGATGAGCCGGTCTTGCGGGAGAATGCTCGCTTCAACCCGCCGTTCCGTAACGGGCTCAAGGGAGGCTGGTGGATGGCCGCCCGCAACCGTTGTCGCCCGGCGACGACCAAACACGACGACCACTACAACGACATTCAGGTCGGCGTGCGCTGTTGCGGCGAGGCGCCCGGCGCCGCGGCGCCCACGGGTTGATCGGCCCGTTCCGGTCGCCCACGGCCTGCGATCGATCAAGTGGAGATCCCGCCGCCGGCCGTCCGGTCGGCGCTCAGGTGTTGCCGCAGTTCTCCGCCCATAAAGCATCGCAACTATTGATAGTTTGTTGGCGTCCTGGGGCGACGCAAAGGCGCCCACTGGGCGGTCGCGCAGGTTTTTCGGCTTGACTTGGAGGCCGCATGACCGAAGAGTCGCCCGGTCGTGCGGCGCCTACGAAAGCTGGCGGTTGCGTGTTTGGCAGGGCTCGTCCTGCTGGCCTGCAACCGGAATACCGAGACTCAGGCCGAGTTCGTTGCCGATCCCGAAGGCGCCGCCGAGTTCGCCGAGAGCCACACCCTGGCAGCCGTGTTGAGCCCGCGGGTGGTCGTTCCCGAAGTGAAAAAAGAGGAACCAGTGTGCCCCACCGGCATGGCGCTGGTGGAGGGCGACTATTGCCCCGAGGTCCAACAGCGCTGTCTGCGTTATATGGATCCGCCCGGGCGTTACGAGAATTTCCGCTGCGCCGAATACGCCCAGCCCGCAAAGTGCTTGAAGCCCACCAAGCGGCTGCGTTTCTGCATGGATAAGTACGAGTTCGTGGAAGCCGGGGAAAGCTTGCCCGCCAACCACCGGAGCTACAACCACGCGGAACAAGCCTGCTCCGCCGCAGGTAAGCGCGTGTGCATGGAGAGCGAATACAACTTTGCCTGCGAGGGCGAAGAGATGCGGCCGTATCCCTACGGGTTCGCCCGGGATGCCACCGCCTGCAATGCGGACCACTACGACGTCGTCGGCAAAGACGGAAAGCTTCGCGACATGCGCGCGCCCCCGGGCGCGTACCCGCGCTGCGAGAGTCCCTTCGGCATC
>CALMUT010000120.1 GCA_937872925.1 uncultured Myxococcales bacterium
CGCGGGGGGGCCCCGGGGGCCCTTGCCGGCGGGCTTATCAAGACGTGCCGGGCCTCGGCAAAAACCCTGCTGTCTACCCACGAAAAAGGGGCCGGGGCTTCCCCCGCCACTTTTGACCCGGCGAATCCCGCGCGGCCGCGCACGAACATGGAAATCGCGCAGGCAATCATGTTGGCCAGCGACCCGGAGTTCGCTGGCCCCGCAGCGGAGCCCCGCTTTTTGGTGAGCCGCGACGTGCGGGGTTACGCCATCCCCGCGGGCAACGTGCCCGGCAGCCCCGGCACCGTCGCGGGTCCGTTCTTCGATGGAGACAACGACGGCTTCGCAGACGTCGACGCCTTGGGTCGTTTCCTAAGCGGCCCGGGCACGCTTGCCCCGGTGGACACGCCCTTCCTTGTGCCCGGCCTCGCGCGGCAGCTACCCCCGGATCCCTTTGGCCGCGCCATCGATCCAGGTGGGCAGCCTTTGTATGCCTACCTGGACACCAGCCAGACCTACACCGCCGCCATGCTACGCGACATGGAGCCGCTCATGGACGTGGACAGCGGCTCCGAGGCCATGGCCGATCTGCTGAGCGGCGCTTTCGCGCTCTACGGGGCAGCGGTCAAGAAGCAGGCGCCCTGGGCCGTTGGCGGCGAGTACGACAGCTTTGACTCGAATAGCTCGCCGATGGCGGATTTGATGCACGCCACGGGCTGGACCCTGGCCCACAAGAACAGCGATCTGCACCTGAAGTTCATCCAGGAGCTTATCCGGGAACCCGCCCGAGAAAAGGCGGTTGCCCGGGTCGTCGGCGCAGCGCTCAAGGTGAAAGCGATCGCGGACAAATACCCCGACGTGGGACTCGATCCCAGTGTGACCGTGTGGGACGAGATGGCGGAGCTGATCGCCGTGATCAGCAAGAATCCGAAACTGCTAAAGGACCTATTGCGCGCCCTCACCCATGCGGACGTGAAGGCGTACATCGGCCCGTCTTACGCCAAGTACAACGCCTTCAAGGACGAGCTGCACTACAGCAGCACCAACCTGAACGGACCGCCCATCAACCTGACCACCGGCGGCGCCGGGGATCCCAGCGTGCCACCGGACTACGCGCAGCCCGAGACCGGCGAAAACCGCAGCGAGATGCACCGCATCCTGCAGCTGATCCACGACGTGAACGACGTCAATGCTTGCAACAAGGCCGACGCGAAGGTGCGGCTGAAGATCGGATTGCCCATCAGCTGGCCCCTGGTGGGCAGCGGCTACAAAGAGTGTGAGCTGTTCGTGTTCAAGAACATGGGCATCTTCTACCTGCACTCGATCCTGGGTAAGGCGAAGCTCGACATCCGCTCGGATTTTCTGAACGACATGATGAGCGCAGCGAAGATCTTTGCGAACCCCGACGACATGATGCAGACGTCGGCGGGCATCACGGGCATGGGACTGACGCCGACGCCCCAGGCACTGAACCGCCTGGTGTTTTTCGGGGCGGAGAGCCCGAAATACGATCCGTTCTTCAGCGGCAAGATGCCAGACCGGGATCCGAACTTCAGCGGCAAGAACGACGACACCAACAAGTTCGTGTCGCGCCTGGTCGAGGCGGTTTCTTCCGCCACCTGCCCGGAGCGCCCGGTGCAAGACCCGAATGGCCAGCTCGGCACGATCTGGCTTTCGGACTGCAGCCCGAACGTCAAATGGGCCCACAACGGCGAGCCCGGCAATCCCAACGAGCTGGTGCGCCTGCGCGGCAAGGGCACCATCTTCACCTGGGAGAAATACGAGTTCTACAAGGGCATGCGGCCGATGCTGAAAGCCTTTGATGACAACGGCTACTCACAGCTGTTCCTGGATCACATCGAGGTGCTGTATCGACACTGGCCCAGCACGAACCACGGCGCTGAATGCAACGACAATGGCAACTTCGGCGACAAACCCTGGCTCAAGTACTTGAGCGACGTGGACCGCACGGCCCACAAGATCAATCCGGCCTACAACCCGCGCTGGTGCAACGGCAGCGGCATCTCCCGCTACGAGCCAATCTTGGCGGAAGCCTTTGCCACGGACTTGCTACCCGCCCTCGGCGACTTGATAGCGCTGATCGACGGCATGAGCGTCAAGAGCGACCGCACTGGCCAGACCATGGCCGGTCTCGACATCATGGCCGAGCTCACCACGGCCATGTTCGATCCGGACTTCGCGGCCAGCGTGGGCATGACAGACCGCGCCGGAAACCCGGGCACAACCTGGTCCAACGGCATCATTCAAAAGCCCCAGTTGACCAACTTCGACCTGTTCGCCAACGCCCTGGCCTCCATCGACAAGGCCCTGGTGCCTGGTTCACCACGCTATGTGCGTTGGAAGGCCGGACGCTCCAAGCTCGTCGATCAATTCCTGACCGTCGACGGCGAGGGCCCCAACGCGCAGTTCCGCAATCGTGCATTTGTCAAAGCCCTTCCGATCCTGGTGGACGTGCTGCGCGCCCAGCTAAACGCCAACTGCCCGGATCGCGAGACCAATCCCGCGGCCTGCGTGTGGGCCACGGGGACGAATTCGCCGACGCCCACGTCCATAGCGGAAAAGACCGCGCAGACCTTCGGCGACCCAATGTTCTCGACGTCAATGCATCTGGTCGATCGCATCAACGAAGACCCGGAAACCCGGGCTGCCCTGCAGCGCCACTTGCGCTACTTGATGCAGCAGGCCAGCGGCAACGACGCGCTGCACAGCACTCTGACCAGCGCCAGCGACATGATGCAGGTGCTCAGCGACGATCTGAACATGCCGCTGATCTACAAGGCCATCGCCGTCGCCGCGGCCCCAGAAGAGCCAGTCGGCGACCAGAAGCCCGCCCCAGGCACCGCCGACCGCGTGCTCGAGTTGATGGATGCCCTCAACCGCGAGGTCGACAGCAAAGGCAACCCGCGGCCGAATAGCTATGACCCCTACCGCATCATGGACCGCGTGCTCCGGAACCTGGTCACGCCCATGGATCCGGCCAACCCCGACAGCCTCACGCCCATCGAGATCTTCATCGACACCCTGGCCGAAGTGAACCGCATGGACGCGGATGCTCCCCGGGAGCAGCCCATGAGTCCGGAAGATCTCCAGGCCACCTTCGCCACCCTGCGCGACTTCATGACCGGCCCAACCCGGGGTATGGAGCAAGTGTACGAAATCATGCGCCACCGCAACGGCGACTGACGCTTCTCCCCCGCTCTTCCTCTCCCCTCCCCTCTCCGCGAAGCCATGCTGAAGCGTCTATTCCCCGTTGGGCCACCGTTCCGGCGCCACCCCTCGCTCGTCGCGTCGGGACTCGGCCTTGCACTGCTGACGATCGGCGCTACGGCGCAGGCTGGCGGCCTCTACTTCACGGACCGTGGCGTGCGCCCGCTCGGTCGCGGCGGCGCCTTTATCGCTGGGGCCGACGACGCGGGCAGCGGGGCCTATAATCCCGCAGGCCTCGCATTCACAGGCAACCAGTTCTTGTTGGATGCCTCGTGGCTCCAATACTCGGCCACGTACCAACGCAAAACCGTCGTACGGCAGATCGATCCGAATACGGGCCTTCCCACGGGCCAGGAGTGGGAACAGACCTTTCCCGAGGTCGAGGGCACCACGCCGGTCATTCCCATTCCGACCATCGTCTATGCGGATCCCTTGGGCAGCGATGACTTCAACTTTGCCCTGGCGGTGTGGGCGCCGTATTCAGCCATCACCAGCTTCCCGGAAAAAGTCAAAGGACAGCCCGCGCCGCAGCGCTACTCCATCATCTCATTGGATGGCTCCGCACTGGCGATCCCAGGCGTGTACGCGTCCTATCGCGCGAGCGAAGAATGGGCACTCGGCGCGGGGATCGAAATGCTCACCGGGTTCTTCCAGACCAGCGTGTACTTCAGCGCCTGCGTGCCCGAGCGCTTTCTTTGTGCGCCGGAGCAGCCAGAGTACGACACCGCCGCCCAGCTGCGGGTCGGGCCGATCTTTGCGCCCTCGGGTATTTTGGGTGCCATCTACAAGCCCACGGAGAGCGTGCGCGTCGGCGCGTCTTTCCACCTGCCCTTCTGGATCCGCTCCCACGCCACCCAGGACGTGCGGCTGGCCAGCGCCGCCGTCTTCGACAACGCCAGCGTCAAAGGCGACAGCGCCACCGTGAGCTTCAACCTGCCTTGGACGGCGCGGGCGGGCATCGAGTTTCGCGCCGAGGACGCCCTGCGCGTCGAACTGGGCGTGGGCTACGAAGCCTGGAGCATGCACGACCAAATCCTGGTCGAGGGTGACGAACTCGCGCTGGTCAACGTCGCGGGCTTTCCGCCGGAGTACCAACTGAGCAAGACGGTGATCGAACGCGGCTTTCAGGACAGTTACTCAGCGCGCGTGGGTGCTGAGTACGGCTTCGAGGCCAGCAGCTACCGCCTGGTGGCACGCGGCGGATTGATGGCCGAACGCAGCGCCATTCCCAACGAGTACCTCTCGGCCGCCACCATCGACCTGGACAAGCTCGTCGCCAGCATCGGCGGCAGCCTGCACATCGGCAAGTGGCGCTTCGACGCCGTTTATGCCCGGGTGTTCACCGCGGCGGCGGAAGTCGGTGTACGCGAGCAGCGCATCCCCCAAGTCAATCCGGTGATCTCGAATCCCCCAGAGACACCCAACTACATCAACGGCGGCAGCTACACGGCGAGCGCCAACGTGATCGGCCTGGGGCTGGCCTACCAATTCGATTCACCGGCGCAGCCTGTGACCACGCCGGGCTCCACGTTGCCCGAGCCGCGTCCACGCGAATCGAGTGGCTCCACAGAGGCGACGGAGCCCAAGTCCGCGAAGCCCGAGACGGAAGACGGCGGATTCGACGAGGCCTTCGAAGAGCTCGGCGAGACCGATCCGCCCAAGAAAAAGAAATAGCAGGCGGCCCTCAGCCGCTCGACGGAGTCGTGCCGGAGCCTGCGCTCGGCGCTTCGGGCAGCGCAGGCAGACCTTCGGGAGCCGGGGCGGTGACTGGGAGCAAGGGCGAAGGCGTGTCGTCCGCATCGGGCTGGCCGCTGGCAACGGCGTTCCCTTTGCGAACGTAGACGACTACGTCGTCTCCGGCCTTGAGCTTCTTGTGACGAGACTTGCGATTGATTCGCTCCATCCAGCCGGAGCTGATGCCAAAGCGGCGGCCAATGCGTGCCAATGTTTCGCCCGCTCGGGCATGCACCACCAGGCGCGTCTTGCCATTCTGCCCTTCGAAGTGTTCGATGAACTCCGGGGACCCCATGATCAGCACCTTGGTTTCATGTGCTCGGAACAGCTGCGCGCCGACGTCCGCGCCTTTTTTTACCCACGCCTGCAGCGTCATGCCCGAAAGCAAGCGCGCGGTAGGGTCGAGGGCGTTGAAGCGTTCGAGCTCCGCGCTGGAGACGCCCAAAGTGCGGGCGATCCCCGGCAAGGTATCGCCGTCCCGAACGACGAGAAACACTCGCTCGCGATCGGCGTAGCTAACTTGCACATCCGGCATGACCACCACGTCTGGTGTGCTCACGACGCCGGCAGGGCGCGCTTTCGCCGGGACCAGCAACACGTTGCCCGCAGCAAGGGTCTCGTTCGAGCTGAGCCGGTTGATGCGTTTGAGTTGTGAGAGCGATGCGCCAGAGCTCTGCGCCACGCTTTCCGGAGTGTCGCCAAGTTTGGCCACGACGGCGCTCAGGGCTGGCTCGTCGCTTGAAAGGCGCGGCAACTGGCTGCCTGCGGTCGCGGCTTTGCCCGGGGGTACGCGAACGTAGTAGCCAGCCGCGCGCTGACCCGGGCGGTTCGGCGGCACGCGCCCAGACAACAACTGGGGGTTCAGCCGCTCCAGGCTGCTTTCGCTGACTCGCGCCGCGGTAGCGACCACTGAGAGCGGAGTGCCCGGGGGGACCAGTACAGTTTCGAAACGCTCGGCCGGATCCGCTGCGACGTCGGCGATGCCGAAGGCCTTCTTGTTGTTCATGACAATCGCGATGGCGATGATCTTCGGAACGTAGAGGGTGGTCTCCCATGGGATCCCCGCCTCGTGTTTCGAAAGTTCCCAGTAGTCGTTGGTGTTGAACTTCTGGATCGCCCGGGACAGCCCGCCGTGTCCCATATTGTAGCCCGCCATCGCGAGTTCCCAATTGCCGAACCGCCGGTACAAATCCGACAAATAGCCGATGGCCGCACTGGTGCTGCGCAATGGATCCAAGCGCTCGTCCACCCAGCGGTCCACGACTAAGCCGTACATGCGGCCAGTCTCCGGCATGAACTGCCACAGCCCCGCAGCGCCGGCTGGGGATCCAATGGTCGGATTGTGACCGCTCTCGATCAGACTGAGCCACACCAGATCCGTCGGGAGCCCTGCTTTGGCGAGTTCTGCTTTGAGGGCTGGTGTGAAGCGCCCGCTCTTCTTCGCCCACACCTTCGCGATGGCCTTACCCCGAGCATTGTCACGGTAGAACTTCAAGTAGCGGATCACGCGGGATTCCAAGCGCACCGGCACATTCGGGAGCGTCAGGGACCGGATCCACTCCGCGGTGACGACGGATTCGTCGGTGCTGGCTTTGGGGGCCAGGCGTGCGTCTGCCGGCAGGCCAGACGCGACCACTTCGGGACCGCCGCTCCGCGGCGCAACGCTTGGCCAGGCAAACACCGGTTCAAAGCCCATGAGTGGCTTTGGGAATAGAACGCGCTCGGCGTCTCGCAGCGCAGCCAGTTCCGGATCCTCCGGTTTGGCCTCAAGATCTGGAAGCGTGGGCCCGCCCGCGATCGCGCGGCGCGCAGCGGAGCTGACCTCGGGGCGCGCGGCGCCTTTCGGCAGCGTGGCGCTTGGCGTCTTCGGGCGCCTGCCCTTGCGGTGACTGGGCGCCTCGGGGGCGTCAACGACTTTGGCTTCAGTTTTCGTCTCGGGCGCGGCCTTGTCCGGCGTGGATGCCACGGTCGGCGCGTCCGACGGTCCTTTCGGCTTGTCGCCACCGACACTGCGAGTGCCGGAGCCGGCGCCCGGCCCGATTTGGCCCGCGGCGGGCTCCCCTTCGGGTTTGCGCGCGGACTCGGCTTTGGCTTCCTCTTTCGAAGCAGAGCGCTTCGCGTCGCTGGGCGTCGCTTTTCTCGGTCGCGCCTGCTTCGACGGCGCCTTCTTCGGCTCCGCCTTCTTCGGCTCTGCCTTCTTCGGCTCTGCTTTTTTGGGCTCCGCTTTCTTCGGCTCTGCTTTTTTGGGCTCCGCTTTCTTCGGCTCAGTCTTCTTCGAGTCGGACTGCTTCGGGGCGGCAAGGCTGGAGGCCGACGCAGCGGTGATCGCAAAAAAGCAGATCAGTGGCCGGAGCGCGCGCATGAGCGCTCAGTCGTACCTAGTGCCACCGGATCGGTCAAATCACCCGCTGTTTCCGCGGATATCTTGATTTGTTCGGGCGTCTTCTGGCAGGTCGGCGCGCCCAAGAAGCGCTTCGCCAGCGCGCACCTGCTTTCGGAGCGACTCGAGAAACGCCCTCTGCTCCGGTTCGTCGTCGGGGCTCTTGGTAGCCAGCGCCTCGAGGGCCGCCCGATTGAAGGCCAGCCCCAGGGGCGAGCCCTTGTCCAAGTTGAACGCGATGGATTGCCCCAACAGCGCCAATGCATCGCGGCTGCGCCCTGCTGCGGCCAGGAGATCCGATAGCGCCGCGGCGGAGCGCGCCAGTCCCAGCACATCGCCAAAGCGCTGCTGGGCGCGCACACTTGCCTCCAAACGCTCGATGGCCGCGTCGCCGCGTCCACGCAACAACTCGAGACGGCCGAGGGTTTCCCAAACGCGCGCCTGCTCCCGGGGCAGGCTCAGATCACGATAAGCCTCTTCGGCAGCCAACGCATGTTCGATTCCAATACGCACCGCGTCTTCTTCGCGCCCCGGTCGGGCGTCTACGTGCAAGATCAAGCGCGCCAGCATGTGGTCCGTCTCCGCCAACTCTTGCCGGGCGACGGCGTTCTGTGGAGTCAGCCTCGCGAAGATTTCGCGGGACTTCTTTAGCAGGTAGTTGGCACGGACCACGTCTCCCAGACGCACCCACACAGCAGCCTCATCGTTAAGCAGGCGCGCTGCGCCGATGGGATCGTCTGCCGCAAGTAGCTCACGACTCACCCCACTCAGCTCAGCAAGGGCGCGTTCCAGCGCCTGCTTGTCGCCGATATCGTAGCAAATGCCGCCGCAGAGAGCTCCCAAGTCGGCGCGGAGATCGGAAGGGTCCTGATCCACGAGCAGCGCTTTGGCTGCGTCCGCGGTGGCGAGAGCGGCTGGCAAGGAGAACTGCTCACTGGGTCCGGCGGCTTGCCACTGGATCCGCGCTCTCGCAGCGAGCGCTCGGATCCGCAACACGCGTCGCGACTCCGTGCCCGGCACCGCGTCCAGCAATTCCAACGCCTGCTCCGCCAGCGCAAATGCATCGTGCGGCGCGCCCATTTCCGCCGCTCGGCGCGCAGCCGCGACGTACTGCTCCGCCGCCAAATCCGAGTCCCCAACCGCGGATGCGTGCCGAGCGGCGCGCAACGGGTCCTCGACACGAGACTGCCTGGTGGGCAAAGCCGGCCGCAGCCTCGACGCTGCGGTCGGCGACTGGACGCTGCCGCTGGGGCTCACAACCCTCCCCTCGTCTTCGGTTTCCTTGCTGGCGGCATGGCCGAGCAGTTGGGCCAAACGTCGGTGCCAGGCCTCTGCCAAGGATGGCAGGATCGAGCCCAACAGGTGCTGCGCCGCGACTTGGGGGATCCGAAAACGACCACGTCCCAAGTCTTCGATAGGCAATCCTGCGTCGCGCACGGTTTGTAGCTGTTCGAGCACGGCAAGTTCGTCAGAATCGAGCAACGCCGCCACGATCGCTGCATCGAAGACCTTTCCGCTCATCGCCGCGGCCCTCAGTACGCGCAGAGCCGCCGGTGGCAAGCTGTCGAATTGTTCCGGAGCAGGCTCCGCTTCGCCCGCCTCGCCGGCAGCGTCCAAGTCAGCTGGCGACGAGGCACTCTTCACAACGCTGTCCACGCCGCACTGCCGCCGGACGGCTTCGATCAGCTCCGACACGTCTCCGCTGGGCTCCGCGCCATGGTGGACCAACACAATGGGCGCCTTGAGCCAGCTTCTCTCCCCAAGGACGTCGGTCAACCACTGAAGCGTGGCCCGGTCCGCATTTTCAATCCCATCCAGAACGAGTCCTCCGGCTCCGTCCACACACAGTTGATTGAATGCGCGAATGAAGGCCCCCCCGCGTTGCGACTCCGGCTCCTCGCCCAGTAGTCGCCGGCGCAACCCGGCGCGGAGCTGCGCTGCGGCGCTGTCGAGGATCGGCCGATCTTGCTGCTGCACCAGCTGCTCGATCCGGGTACGTGCTTCGAGCAGCGGCCCCAGTAGGGAAGATGTCGTTCCACAGTCCACACGCACCACGCGACTGGCCAGATCCGCAGGCGCCGCCCCCAGGCTCCCGACTACGACGGTGTGCTTCTTGGACCGAACGCGCTGCCAGACTGTTTCCATCGTTGCTCCGCTTGCTTCTCGCGATATCGTTGACGTCGTCCCTCGGTGTTAGCAGCCTCCCGAAGCGAGAGCGACCACCCTGGCCCCGCAAAATCCGCGCGACCCACGGCGCGCCGCTGCCCGCGCAAGGGCTTTTCGTGGGCAGAAGCTCCGGGTTTACTGCGCCGCCCAGAAGGGTCAGGATGGTTCAGGGTGTTTGTTTGTCCTGAGTGCGGGTTGAGTGGGGCTTCGTCGGGATTCTGTACCGAAGACGGCGCTGCGATGTGCCCGAGCGACGATCCGCTGCTCGGCACGACCGTCGGCCGCTATCGCATCGCTCGCAGCGTCGGGCGGGGGGGAATGGGCGAGGTCTACCTAGGGGTACAGCCCAGCATCCACAGCCGGGTCGCCGTCAAAGTACTGCACGACTCCGCCATGAGTCGCGCCGTGGTCGAACGTTTCTTTTCTGAAGCGCGAGCCGTCAATGTGATCCGCCACGAGAATATCGTGAGCATCATCGATCTGGATGTGCTGCCCGATGGGCGTCCGTACATCATCATGGAGTACCTGGAAGGGTGCGCACTGTCCGCTCGGATCGAGGCGGGCCCACCGCTTTCCCTTGAGGACGTCGTACGCCTTGGATCGGACGTAGCAGACGCCTTGGAAGCAGCACATGCGCGCGGCATCGTTCATCGAGACTTGAAGCCGGACAATGTATTCATCACGCAAACGGGCCGCGTCAAAGTGCTCGACTTCGGCGTGGCAAAGCTGGCTCCGGAGGTAAACTCCATGCAGGTGGAGACGCGCACGGGCGCACTGGTCGGCACGCCGCACTACATGTCTCCGGAGCAGGCCATGGGACTGGAAGCCGGACCGCAGTCCGACATCTACGCCCTGGGCCTACTGATCTACGAGGCGTTGACGCGCCGGCGCGCCTTCGACGGCGATACGCTCTACGCGCTGCTGAAGAAACACGTTGAGGAACAGCCCCCACGGATCCGCGCGCTGCGCCCAGAGGTGCCAGCGGCGCTGGAAGCCGTCATCGATCGCGCCCTCGCAAAGCAGGCCAGCGACCGCTACCCAAGCGCGGCGGAGCTGCGCCAGGCGCTGCGCAGAGCGTTGCCCAATTTCTCGGATTCACGAGACTCCCTCGGGGGCAGCCGCCCCGGCATGGGTCCCGGGTCGCCGGTGGCACCCACGATCAGTGACGCGCCGCGCACGCCGCCGGGCTACGCGGCGCCCATCACAGCCGACAGCCTGGGGCAGACGCGATCGGGCGGGAACACCGCAGGCTGGGCACTGGGGATCGGTGCCATCGGCGGGGTGCTTCTTCTGCTCGTGGCTGTGGTCGTTGTCGCTGGCGGGGCGTTCTTCATGTACCGCCCGGGCGCGAAACGGAAGCCCGCTACGCTCCCTCCGCACCCAACGCTTCAGCCAACGGCAGTGCCAACGCAAGCTCCGGGCTCGGCCATCCCGACCGGCTACGTGGGCAGCTACAACATCGTGCAGGGACGCTCGCCAGACGGTACGAACTACACAGGCGAGGTATTGGTCACGGAACGTGCGCCGCGACAACTTTCGCTGTCGTGGATCGTTCCCAACTCGCCGACCCTCAACGGTGTTGCCCTGCTGGAAGACGATATGGTCTGTGCCGGCTGGGCCACGCATCGGGCCTATGGCGTGGTTGTGTATCGTATCGTTGGCAACCGACTGGTCGGCGAGTGGACGACCGCGACGGGCACCAGCGCGCGGCTAGGAACTGAAGAACTCGAGGGCCCGAAAGGACTGAGCGGCAACTACCGAATCATCAGTTCTTCCGAGCCGATCGCGGGCAAAAGCTACACCGGCAAGGTGCGCATCACGCCTCGGGGCGAAGTCTACGACGTGGACTGGACGCTACCCCGCGAGCAGTACTCGGGCATTGGCATTCGCGAGGGCAATCTGTTCGTGGTGGGCTGGGGTGGGCCCGGCAGCGGCGTCATGGTCTATTCCCGCAAAGGTGGCAAAATCCGCGGGCGCTGGGCGCAAATGGGGACCAAACAGAGCCGCGTGGGCAGTGAGGAATTGACGCGAAAATAGCCCCCGCAACTCCGGCCTCTCCTCGGGTCGGAATCGATCTAAGCTCCGCCGCGCGTGGCCCACTCCGACGCAGAAAGCGCAAAGCTCGCAACCTTCGACGCTCAGCCGCAGGCGGCAAAGGCTCCGGCGCGCCAGCGCGTGCGCGTACTGGTGCTCACCGGACTGGGACTCAACTGCGAAGCTGAAACCAGTCATGCGTTCCGAACGGTGGGAGCCACACCGGTGCAAGTACACCTTTTGGATTTGCTGGAACGCCCGAAACAACTGCTCGACTATCAAATCCTGGCATTCATCGGGGGCTTCGCCTTCGGCGACCACCTCGGCGCAGGATTCGTCTTCGCAAACAAGATCCGGTACCGGCTCTACGACCAGTTGCTGGCGTTCATCGACTCGGGAGGCTTCGCGCTGGGCGTCTGCAATGGTTTCCAAACCATGACCCGGCTTGGCATGCTGCCGGGCCTCGGCGGGGACTACAAAACCCCCCGCGCGACATTGGCACCCAACGACCGACCGGGCTACTGGGACGCCTGGGTGAAGCTGCGCTTTGACCCCGAGTCCCCGTGCCTGTGGACGCGCGGTTTGGAACGCGTGGATCTCCCGGCACGGCACGGAGAGGGCAAACTCGTTTTCGCAGACGGAGCGCAGCAAGCCGTCAATACCGCGCATCTGATCCCAGCTCGCTACGTCGACGAAGGCGGCCGCCCAACCGAAGCGTGGCCGCACAATCCCAACGGTTCCGCCGGCGGCGCCGCGGGGCTGTGCGATCCCAGCGGCCGGCTGTTTGGGCTGATGCCCCACCCGGACGCCTACATCTACCCTTTCCAACATCCTGCTTTTCAGCGGGAACTGGCGCAGGGCCGCACTCCTCCGGCGGCAGGGCTGCAGATCTTCCAGCGGGGCGTCGACGCCGCAGCGGCACTACTCGGCTGATCCAGATCCGCGCGCCTCCAGGGAAGGATCCAGGGGCGGAAACGTAGCGCCTCGTGAGAGTTCGGTTTGTTTCGGGATCTGTGGCGACCTGGACCCAGTCGCTGGCTCAGATCGAGGCACGGCTGCCGCGATTTGCCTTGGCACACCCCGTCATTTCGAGGGGTTAGCGACTGGCACGGTGGTTGCGAAAGGCCTCCCCCGATGACACACCCCGCCTCGCCACATCCGGACGAAATCCTAGCTAGCGCCCTCGCCCGCAGCGACGCCGCCGCTTGGCGCCGCCTGGAGCGCGACCACGGCCCTAAGATCCGACGCAGTATCGCCCGGGTGATCCACCGCTTCCCGGGCCTATGCGCCTCGGACACCGTCGAAGACGTCGCCGCGGAGCTTTCGATCCGCTTGCTAAAGAATCGCGGCGCCAAGTTGACTGCGTTCCGCGTGGGTCGCGGGCTGACCCTCGAACAATGGCTCATGCGCATCGCAAAACAAGCCGCGTACGATCATGTACGTCGACTCCGTCGGCGTCGCACGGCGCCGCTCGAGTTGGATTTCGTCGTGGCCGCCGCAGACGATCCCCATGCAGACTGCCTCGCGCGCCAACGTAGCGAATTGCTGCAGTCCGCAGTGAACACGCTTCCGCACAGGGAGCGCCAACTCTACGACCTCTGCTTTCGCTCACACGAGGAGCCCGAGCGAGCAGCGGAACTGATGGGGATCCGCATCGCAACGGTCTACAGCAAGAAGCACAAGCTCATGTCTCGCTTGTCCCGCGTGCTCTCGGACGACGCGGCGCTCGCAGCCTAGGGCCGGCCCGGCTCGATTCCGCGTGCACGCACCGCGGGCAACGCGAAAATGCTTCGCGCATCGCGGGAACGCGGCTACGCAGGGGTGTGCGATCTGGACACAGCGGGCCGGCGTGGCCCAAGAGCCACTGGGAAAAAGTCGAAGAGCCGGGGAACTTGGCGCCGGCATGCCGGTTGCAGGCCTTCCCAGCCATGCGAACCGCACTCTTCGTTCTTCTCGCCTTCAGTAGCTCCGGTTGCACGGTCCTGGGTCCCATGCCAATCGTGACGGGTTCCACCGGAGGCATCGAACGCCGCATGGGCGCGGAAGTTCAGGTTGCCGCCACTCCGGGCTTCTACCTGAGCAAAAGCACCTCGGAGGATCCCGAAGGCGCGCCCGCGCGGCAGCTGGCGGGCTGGCTCGACGTTGGGGAGTTGGTCAGCGCCGAGGGACTGGCCCTAGGAGGCCGCTACGTGGGCGGCGGCGACGGCGGAGGCTACGGCGAGCCGATGGTGCGCTACCGCCACGGGCTGGACCAAGACGACCGCTTCACATTGCACGCCGCGGGGTTCGGCACCCTCGCCAGCGGAACGCATCGTGGCGCGTCCTACGATGCCACCCGCGTGGGTGCGGAGTTGGCCATCAATGGCCGCATCTCCCCGGAAAGCAACTGGCTTGAGCTACACGGCTTCATCGGCGCGGCGGTCCTCGGTTTGAACGCCACAGGAACGTATTGTGTCGCGCAAGGCACTGGCATCGGCGTGGACTGCAACGAAGATGGCACGGACAGCGTCGTCTCTGGCGAAGTCAGCGGAGCATTCCCAGGCATCTTCGCGGGAGCCGGACTGGACCTAGCGCGGCACTTGGACATTCCATTTCACGGTGCGCGTTTGGAAGGCATGGTCGCTGCGGGCACGATGCCAGAAATCCGCAACGGAGAGCGCACGGATACCAAGACGTGGACGACGATCGGCCTGGCGCTGACGGTGCGGGCGGGCGCCAGTCAATCCAACAAGAAGTAGCCCGGCACGCCCGGAGCCGTCGAAGGCTTAGCGCCCGGATTTCGCTTTGAGGCGCTGCAAATGCCGGCGCGCAACCCCTGCCGCAGCAGCGGCGCGGGTGACGTTGCCACCATGTTGCTCTAGCACGTGCTCGACGTAACGCGCCTCGAACTCGTCTACGAGCTTCTGCCGGGCTTCGGCCAGTGGAAGATCCGAGGCCAACACGCGAGCGATGGCGTCGTTGTCGGATGGCGCCATCGGCGCACCCATCGGTCGGGCCTGCGCGGGCGAATCTTCACTCGGCACTGAGTCCGCGAGATCCCCAAGCGCCACGCGACGCATGACCGCATTGCGCAGTTCCCGTACGTTGCCCGGCCAGGCGTAGTCCTCCCAGCGCTTCATCAACTCGGGAGGGATGGCCTCGACGTCGGCGTTCATTTGCGCACAAAAGAACGACACGAGCAGACGCAGGTCCCCCTCGCGCTCACGCAGCGGCGGGAGTTCGATGCGCGTGACGGCAATGCGGTGAAACAAGTCGTCGCGAAACCGACCGGCAGCCACTTCGTGATCTAGGTCCCGACGCGTCGCTGCCAACAGGCGCACATTGACGCGGATCGGCCGTTCGCCGCCGACGCGGGTGAGCTCCGAGCGTTCAATGGCGCGCAGCAGTTTGGGCTGCAGTTCAAGGGGCAGGTCGCCGATTTCGTCGATCAGCAGCGTCCCGCCGTCTGCGCGCTCGAAGACGCCCCGACGCGTGCCGACGCTCCCCGTAAAGGCGCCCTTTTCGTGTCCGAATAGTTCGCTCTCGATCAGGCTCGGAGCCACCGCTGTGCAGTCGAATACCACGAACGGCCCCTTCGTTCGTGTGCCTTGCTCATGCAGCGCTTCAGCTAGCTGCTCCTTGCCGGTGCCCGTCTCTCCCTCAATGATGACGGGTACGTCCGACTTGGCCAGCCGTTCACACAACGGGTACAAGACACGCATCGCTGGGCTGGCACCGATCACCCGCCCGTATTGCACGCCGCCTGGCAGCTTGTGCTCGCGATACGGACCGATTTCGTCCACGCGCAGGGCCGTGCCACCCACGCGAACGATTTCTGCGCCGCGCAGGAAAGCGTCCACGACGGCTACGCCATCTACAAAGCTGCCATTCGTGGAGTCATGATCGCGGATGCGGAGTCGACGCCCGGTGAGTTCCACGCTCGCGTGCCTTCGGGACACGCTGTGATCCGATAGGCGCGCATCGCAGGCAGGGCTCGTCCCGATCACCATGCGCAAGGTCGTGTCGCCATCGAGCACGAATTCCTTGCCGGTGTCCGGGCCCTCGATCACGACCATGCGGAACGTGCTGGCCGCGAAGGTGCGTTCGAGCTCCAACGCGACGGTGGAGCTTTGGACCGTGTCGAAGGGGGCCCGCGGCATTGCCGGCGCAGTCTAGCCGGCCTGATCCGGAAAAGTGGCCGCTTGCTTCGCCGGCTGCGGGGATTTTCCGTGAGCGCGCTTGCCGACACGTCGGCAACTGTTTGTAATTATTGCGTTTTATACATCATTCGGCGAGATCGCGGGCTTCGCCCACTCCGCGCACAGCCTGCGCAACTGCACGTTCTCCGGCACGTTTTCGAGGAACGCCACGCGTAGTTCGGGGTCGGCAAGCAGGTCTGCGCGGGCCTGCAGCCGCTCCGCACCGGCGCGGGCCACCGCCGCCGCTTCGCCTCCGCGCCCCAAGGCCACGAGGGCCTGTGCGTGGGTGACCACCAGGAGCGTTTCTCCGTACTCGATTCCGGAAGCTGCGTGCATCAGGGCTTCGGCTTCAACGCAGTGTGCGACGGCGGCATCCGGCGCTCCCGAAGCCAAGTCGAGGGCGGCCAGGGCCGCCAGAGCAACGGGCACAAGCGGCGGTGCAGCTTCGCGCAGGATAGCGAGAGCCTGCCGCGCTTCGCTCCGGCCAAGCTCGGTTTTTCCCGCCCAGAGCGCGATCAACGCCACGGACACGCGAGCGCCTCCCTCGAGTCTGTGGTCGTGGCGCTGGAAGCCCGAGAGCGCCTCGCGTTCCAAGGCAAGGGCCTCATCGAACCTACCCAACCGACCAAGCGCCAGACCCAGATTGTGCTGGGCGCCTGCCGTGAGGTGTACCAAGTTCAGCCGCTTCGCCTCCCGCATGGCTTCCGCAAGCATCGCTGCAGCTTGGTCCGGCCGTCCAAGTTCGACAAAGGTACTGCCGATATTGATAGTTTGCTCAAGCACGGCCCGACGGTCGCCAATCTGTTCGTGACGAGCGCGACATGCTTCCGCTTCACGTAGGTACTGCGCGCGGTCTCCCGCATTCAAGGCGAAAACCGCGTCCACTGCGTGGCGAGATGCGTGCACGAGCGGCCCAGTCAGTTCAGGTAGTTCGCCCACGGTCGCACGACACGCCCGTGCCAGCTCAAACGCGCCCACGCGGCAACAGGCCAGCGCCACGCGGAGAGTGGCCCAGTGGGCCATTTCGGTTGCGCCCGGCAGCGGGGACACGCCCAGCAGGCTTTGCGCCAGTACGTTCAACTGACTCTGTTGTCCGAGGCGTTGGAGCACCAGCGCCCGTTCCCCAATGCAGGCGAACCACCGCGAATGCCCCACTTCGAGCAAACTCAGGGCGCGGGCGGAATAGTCTGAGGCCTTGCCAAGGTCCCCGCGCAGTCTTTCCGCTTCGGCCGCCGTCGAAAGCAGCGCACCCTCCAAGGTTGGGGTCGTCGCACTGGCAAGCCCGCGCTGGGCATGGCCAGCGGCAGCGTCGAAGTCGTTGCCCTCGAGTGCAACGACCGCTGCGCGCAACCAGTAAGGCCCCGCCGCGTCTGGCTCCCCCCCGCGCTCATAGTGTTCCGCGAGGGTGGACGCGTCCATCTCACCCGCTGCCTCCAGCCACTGGGCAGCCGAAAGATGGCCGCTCCGTCGGTCTGCGTCGGTCAGGGTCTTGGAAGCCGCATCACGGATCAGCGCGTGTCGGAAACGGAATTCGACTTGGTCAGGCAAGCGACTCTGCGAACACGCCTCGACGATCTCGCGGTCCTCCAAGGTCTTCAGCCAGGCACGGACATCATCGTCGACCTCGCCCCCAACCAAAGAACTGACACCGGCCGCCCAAAAATTGGTTCCAAATACACTCGCGGCCCGAAGTACTCGACGAGCCTCGGGCTCCATCTCTTCCAGGCGGTTCTGCACAACGGCCACCACGCTTCCTGGCACGCCGGGTTCCCGACCCGATCGGCGTGCGCGCACGAGTTCTTCGAGGAAGAACGGGTTGCCAGCAGCGGTTGCGACAGCCCATGTGACGTGCTCTTCCTCCGCATCGCTGCCCAGCAAGTGTTGCACCAGCTGGGTGGACGCCCGGCGTGTGAGCTCGGTCACCCGAACCTCCTGCAAATCGTGCTGGCGCCATAGCTGGGGGAACCGTTCGTGCAGCTCTGGCCGCGCAGTCACCACCAGCGCCAGCGGCAGATCCGCCGCCGCACCCAACACCTCATCGAAGATCGCCAAAGTCGCTGCGTCCCCCCAATGTCCATCCTCAATCGCCACCACGACGGAACTGCGCGTGCACAGCGCGCGCAAGGTACGCGTAATCGCTACCTTGAGTTGATCCCCCATGAGAACGGCATTCTGGCGAGCAGCGGCGAGTTCGTGACTGACGGAAAGCCCATCGCGAAAGCCCAGCAGTTCACACACAAACTCTGCGGTGAGGGCGACTTGCTCAAGGGCGAGTTCTTCCAGGCGCTGCGCAATGATGCGACGGGCGGATTCCGAGTTGGCTTGTTTGCGTAGGCTCAGCGCAGCGCTCATCAGCTCTCGCGCCAGGGACAGTGGGGAGTTCGCCCGAAGTGGGTCAGCCTGCAGTCGCACCAGACGCGGGGCGTCCCGCGTCGATAAGAGCTCGCGCAGGAACTCAGACATCAATTTGGACTTGCCGATGCCGGCGGGACCACTCACGAGCACAGCCAGCGCTCGCGGTGTTTCGATCGCGTCGCTGACGATGGCGCGCAAGGTACGGAGTTCACGGTCGCGGCCAACAAGGGGCGCAGCATTGAAAGCTTCGCTGCGCCCACCCGCGCTTGCCCCCTTGAGTCGATAGTGAGCACCAACGAGTTCGACGGCGAATCGGTTCGAGGCCAGCCCGGCGGTGGTTTCGTCCATGTGCACCGCACACCCCGTTTCCGGTAGCATTTGCACGCAGCGGTCGATCCACTCACTGGGCACGGCGCTTTCATAAAGGTGTGCCCAACCACTGGCGATGGCCACGGGCCCGGCGGCAGACAGCTGCGCCGCGCGCTGCACCGCCTGCCGCGCCTGATCCGAAGCCGAGCCACGGCCGAAAAACGCGAATGCAACACTGTGCGCGTCGACTCTCGCGATCAAAGCCTCGGGCGTTGACTCCGATGTGGGCGCGGCATCCTCAGCGGTCTCCAGCTCGGAGCCTTGGCGCTGCGCAACCACGACCGTGACCAAACGCCTCTCGGCCGTGGTCACTGCGCTGTGTCGACGGCTGGAGCGCAGGGACGGTCGCGCTGTCGCCAAGTCGGCGTGCATTTCTGCCACGCGGTTCGCGGTCGGAGGCCGATCCTCCGGTGATTTGCTCAAGCACGCTTGCACCAGGTGGAACAGCCCAGGCGGCGCGCAAGCGCGCAAACGGGAAAAATCAGGTTGTGACAGTGCCACCTTCGCGAGTACCGCCAGTGCATTGTCTCCGTCGAAGGCGCGCACTCCGGTCAACGCTTCATACAGAACCGCTCCGAGCGAAAAGAGGTCGGCGCGACCATCCAAGTCCGACGCACCGTTCGCCTGCTCTGGGGCCACATAGGAAGGCGCACCGACGAGACGGGTCGGCGGCAGGCTCTTGGCTGCGCCGGGGACCACGGACGTCTTGGCGACAAGCAAGGCGGCACCGAGATCGATCAACTTTGCGCGGTCAGCACTGCCAGCCTGCAGCAGGATGTTCGACGGGGATACGTCCCGATGGACGAGGTCGCGGCTATGCAAGTGGGCAAGGGCGGAAGCAACGCGGGTGCCGATTTCGATCACTTCGGGCGCCGATAGCGGGCCCCGCTCCAACACCGCGGCCAGCGTCTCGCCGTCTAGCCACTCCATGGCCAAGTAGGGCACGGCGTCCGCGGACTCCCCGTGCGCAACGTAGCGCACCACGGACGGGTGGTCGCAAAGCGCCAACGCCCGGGCTTCCTGGGACAACCCTTCGGCGGCCCCGGGCGCGGGCAGCGCCATCTTGATGGCGACGGGATCCCCAGACTGCTGATCCACGCCTTCGAACAGCTGGCCCATGCCGCCGGTCTTGGCGACGCGGATCAACTCGAAGCGCGACGCGAGTAGTCCAGAGGTGTTCAACTCTATCGAGTCTACACCAGGGACTCCGTGCGTCTGGCGGGATCCCTTAAGCGCGGCGGGAAAGGCGCGACACCGCGGCTTTCGCGAGCAGTGCGAGGGTCTGCGCATCCTGTCGCCGGAATGCATGGTCGCGGCGTCCGAGCTCCATCACCGCCAGAAGGTGTTGGGTGGTGGTGATCGGGATCATCGCGACACCGCCCAGCTGCCGGGGAGCGCCGATTCTGAGAGCGATCGACCGCTCAACGAAGCCGTGATTCGGAGGCCCGTATACGACGCTTCCCATCCGCGCGACGGCAAGGGAAGGGTCGTTGGTCTCGATGGTCTGGCCCAGCAGTTCCAGCATGCCGGGGCCGCGCGCGTAGGAGATCTCCGGCATGCCGAAGGGCGTGCGCGAGCGGTGAATCATCCCGAAAGTAGCCTGGGTGCGGTCCATGGCTTCCCCCAGCAGGAGTAGCAAGACCTCGCTGGCGTCGCTGGCGTCGCGGAACTTGGATTGAAAACGGTCAAAGGTAAGCCCCGGGCGGCCGAGACGCGGCGCATGGAACCCGGAGCCGCGAGCGCGCTGCACGGCGGCGACTTCGCGCACGTCGCACAGACTGCGCCAGCTCTTCCAGCGTGACTCGCGCACCTGGCATTCCGCCGGGATCCGGTCGTGCCACACTCCGCGCACGAGCAAATCGGAGCGCACGGGTCCAACGGTC
This sequence comes from uncultured Myxococcales bacterium, assembly GCA_937872925.1. Classification (GTDB taxonomy): domain Bacteria; phylum Myxococcota_A; class Polyangia; order Polyangiales; family Polyangiaceae; genus JACKEA01. The sequence goes on from CALMUT010000120.1 coordinate 20,307, forward strand.
GTTTCGCCGTTGGTCACGTACCACAGGGGCGGCGGGCGCTTGGGTTGGGCAGTGAGGGCGCTTCGTGCAATCAGCATCTTTCCGGTCTCCTTCGCGCTGAGAGGTCGCGCGAAGCGAAATTGTCCCCCGCTCTCCACCTGAAGGGCCAAGTTCGCTTCGTCCCACGGCATCCGCATGCCCGTTGGGCAGCAACCATCGCTTCGATGGAATCACCGCACTAGATGCGGATGTCCCGCCAGCGGCCCCGTTGGAAAACCACGAGCATGAAGGCGGCGCGGCAGATCCAATCCACCAGGCTAGCCCCCCAAATCGCTGTGATCCCAAGGTTTTCTCGGATCCCCCAGTGCCAGGCCAGAAACACGCGCACCCCCAGGCCAAAGAGGATGGCTGAGAAAAGTGGCGAGCGCGTGTCGCCGGCGCCGCGCAAGGCCTGGCTCAAGACGATCGACAGCGCCATGAACGGCTGGGAAAGGAACAGGATGGGCAGTGCCCGGGCCGCCTCGTGCCTCAGCGCGGAACCGTCCATGCCGCTGGGGGTGAACCAGTGCAATAGGGTCGGCCCAAGGAGCCACAGCAGGCACCCGAAGCTGCTGAGCACAGCCACGCCAAGCAGCGCGCCCAGAAACCCAGAGAGCTGCGCCGCTTTGGGCTCCTGACGTCCGAGGGCTTGGCCGACGACGGCCGCGGTTGCGATGCCAAAGCCGTCGGCCGTCATGAAACAGACCGATTCTAGGGTGACCAATGCCTGGTTGCTCGCCATGACCAAGGGCCCAAGGGCGTTGATCACGGCGACGTAAGCGAGGAAGCCCGTATGGATGGCGACGCGCTCGCCAACCGCGGGCGTGCTGATCGAAAGCACGCGTCGGAACGCGGTGCGAACACGCTGCCACACCTCACGCCCGCGAGGCAGGCGCAATTCCCAGGCACTGCGCAGCGCAACCAAAAGTAGAACGGCTTCAACGGCCAGTGCCACGGCAGAGCCAATCGCCGCGCCCCGCACCCCGAGCTCCAACACTCGGCCGTCTCCGGTTTCTACCCCGAAGATCAGGATGTAGCTAACAAGTACGTTCAAACCGTTGGACACGACTCCGACTAAAAAGGGCGTGCGAGTATTGCCCGCAGCGCTGAGGCAAAGCGCCGCCGTCGTCGCGACGAACATAGATGGCAACGCCCACACCACCACGGACAGATACTGCTCCGAGAGACCGCGCACGCCTTCGGATTCGGGACCAAGCACTTGCACAATGGGTTTCAGGAACACGGCCACTGCGATGCCAAGGCCAACGCCCAAACCTGCAGCAAGCAAGAGCCCCGCAAGAACCACATCCCGAGCCTGCTGCTGGTCCCTAGCGCCCACGTGCCTCGCCACGAGCGGGACCACGCCGACCACAGCCCCAGACAACACGCTGAACAGCGACCAGACCAGGGGGCCCTGCACCTGCATGCTCGCGAGGGCATCTTGGCTGTAGCGACCGAGCAGCACGCGATCGACGAGAAACACCAGGGTCTGAAGCAAGCTCGTCATGACCGCGGGCCACGACAAGCGCAACAGCGTGCGCACCACCGCAGCCGGCTTTGTTATGCTCTCGCTCGTGTCAGACGGTTCAGTTCGCATTGATCGATGGTTGTCTGCAGCGCGGATCTACAAGTCCCGTACGGCTTGTACGGATGCGTGTGCCGGCGGGCACGTAAAAATCAACGGCAGCTCTGCGCGGCCAAGCAATCCGGTTCGGGTCGGCGACCGAATTGAAGCCGTGGCCCCTCGGGGGCCGCTCGTGCTCGAAGTGCGAAAGCTCGGAGAAAAACGGCTTTCGCCCCCCATGGCGCGGGAACTCTACGACGACTTCTCGCCGCCGCCTCCACCGAAGGAGGAACGTCCGATGTTGCGACCTCGTGGCACTGGACGGCCCACCAAGGCAGACGCACGAGCGTTGCGCCGTTTGCGCGGACGCTAGCGAGCCGCGTCCGTTTGGGCCGAGTCAGTCCAGACTTGGCGAGACCTGCGCGTCGTTCCGCCGGGGAAGCTTCAGCATGCGAAGCGGAGCTGCAAGCCCACGTGGCGTCACAACTCCTGGCGGCGGCGGCGTACGACCGGCTTCAGCTGCAGCTTCTTCGCTCTCCTCTTCTTCCTCTTCTTCTTCTTGCTGTTCCGGAGGCGGAGGCGGCTCAGGAGGCGGCGGTGGCGGAGCGATTTCGGGCTCTGGAAGCGGGGGCGGCGGTGGCGTTGGCGGCGGACTAAATGTGGGCGGCGACGGCTGCGCCACGAACGCAGGACGCGCGCGCTCCATGGGCCGGTTGCGCGGCGTCGGGGGCGGACGCATCGTGTTGCTCAGCACCGCGGGCTGCTCCTCGTCATCCATCACCACGACGAAAGCGTTGGACGTGCCGCCACCGAATTTCGGCGGCACCACGAGGGCAACGACGACGGCGTATAGCAGTGCGCCGATGGCAATGCCGATGGCCGGCGTCCAGCGCCAACGCAGTGCCCCAGTCATTGTCTGCACAGCCCGCACGGTGTCTGCTCCCTGAGCCAGTCTACCTCAGCCCGGCGCCGGCACCAGCCCCCGTCAAACCCCGCGAAAAGTTTCGACTTTCCGGGACGGTGCGGCGCTAGCCCCCGCTGAACGCGTCTTCGGCGGCGGCTTCGGGCGGGGTGGCGTCGTTCAAATCATCGAGGTAGCCCTCGGGCAACGACACCGACTGCGTGCCCGCACCTTTGCCCCGAGGCACGCGCATGGCGCTTGGGGGAAAGGGCTCTGACGGGTCGAGCTCGGCCAATACCGCCACCAGCTCCGCAAGGGTGCGGACTCGCATCAGATGGCCACGCAGCGCCGCACTCCCGCGAAAGCCCTTCGTGTACCAAGTCGCATGACGCCGGAACTGGCGCATCGCCGAGCCCTCGCCAAACCAAGTGCTGAGCCGCTCCGCATGCTCCACCATCACCTGGACAACTTCTCCAAGCCGTGGAGGGTCCGCTGGCTGCTTTCCATCAAACACCGCAGCAAGATCCCGGAAGAGCCAGGGGCGCCCCAAGCAGCCGCGCCCGACGATCACGCCGTCGCACCCGGTCGTGCGCATCATTCGCAGCGCGTCTCCTGCTTCCCAAATGTCGCCGTTGCCCAATACTGGGATCCCCACGTGCGCCTTGAGCTGCGCGATCGCATCCCAGTCGGCGCTCCCGTCATAGAGCTGCGCGGCCGTGCGCGCATGCAAGCCTACGGCAACACAACCTTCGTTCTCGGCGATCTTCCCAGTTTGTAGGTAGGTCAGAAGAGAATCGTCGATCCCCTTTCGAAACTTGATCGTCACCGGGATCGAGCCCGCGCCACGAACGGCGGCGCCGACGATGGAAGCGAGCAGATTCGGCTTGACGGGAATGGCCGCGCCACCGCCCTTGCGCGTCACTTTGCGTACCGGGCAACCGAAGTTCATGTCGATGTGGTCGACGCGGCCTTCGCCCACCAGGCGCTTCACCGCTTCTCCGACGTAGTGGGGATCGACGCCGTAGAGCTGCAACGACCGGGGTGACTCGTCCGGACCAAAGTCAGAGAGCTTGAGCGTCTTTTCCCGACCCTCGACCAAGGGCCGGGCGGTAATCATTTCGCTGACGTAGAGGCCCGCGCCAAAACGGCGGCACATGGCACGAAAGGGATAGTTGGTCCCCCCCGCCATGGGCGCCAAGACCACCGGAGGCCAGACCGCCAGCGGCCCAAGCGTCAGCGGCACAAACTCAGACGTTCCCGCGGCCGCAACGTCGGCGTTCTCCGAGCTGATGTACTTGGGATCCATGGACTAAAGCAGGCTCAGCTGAGGCGGCTGGATCCGCTGCCACACCAGGTCCGCGCAGTCGTCGAGCCAGCACTCCCGACGCTCCACCGCCAGCTCGATCGCCCGCAGATTGCGTGATCGCAGCTCCGCCCGGAGACGCTCTTGCACTGCGAGTTGAAACGCCGGATCCAATGCGCGCACCCCATCGGCACTCGGCGCGCCAACTACGGGCACAAAGATCAAAAGCTCGTAGGTCTGCATCCAGGAGTCCACCAGGCGATCGAGATCCGGCTGGGCACCCTGGGAGAGCAAGAGGTAGACGTAATTGTCGAGCGCGCTGCGGTCACAGACGACCACCGGGTGGCGGGCGGCCGCCACGAGTTCCTCCGCAATTTGCGTATGGAGGATCCAGGACTGGGCAGCGACGCTCGTCGCTTCGTTGATGGGCAAAGGACAGCGCCGGGCGACTTCGTGCACGACTTCCAACACCACGTCCTTGGATTTCAGCTTTGCCGCTAAGCCATAACACAGCGTCGTTTTTCCAACGCCGTGGGTTCCAATAAACGCGATCTTCGCGCTCTCCCGTTTGGCAGAATTCATACGGACACTTCAAGGGAAGCGCTGACGCTGCCAGTTCTCGGACTGCCGACGTCGACCACGACTGTGCCACTGCCTGTCACGGTCCACTCCACGACATGCCGCGCAGTCGAACCGCGGCTGCGCGGCACGTGAAAGGCCATCTCGCGACTGCCGAGCCCGCGCCCCCAGCCATCCAAATGCCCGGCCTCCCGACGCAACGATTCGGAGACGCGCATGGCGCTGGGTGGGTGGATTCCCGCGAATAGCGGCACTGAAAACGGTAGATCTCTTGCGGATTCGAGCACGTAGGTCGGCAAGTATCCCACGTTTTCCACGATCGCCCGCACCCGGCTCACCCCCGGGGCGAGGGTTTCGGCGGTCAGGCCCAGTTGCACCCGGGGGGCGAGCGCAGCCACGCGCAGCGTCGCCAGAGACTGAGCGGCACAGACGCCCGGCAGTATCTCCGAAGGCGGATTCCACACGCCAAAGCGCGGATCGAACCCACCCACTTCGGCACGGCCCAGTTGCGGGTGTTCGATGGGCGACCACGGCGGGAACACGCGGCCGCCATTGTGCTGGCGATCCCAGTCCGCCAGCAGCTTCAGCTCTTCGCGACCCATAGACGTATAGTAGTCGCAGAAGCGCTTGGGCCGCGGCACGCCAATGCGCGCAAAGAGATCCCAGAGCTCGCAGACGTAGGCGATGCAGCCCCGTTGGTGGTAGGCAAAATCACTGAGGTCGCCGTGAAGAGCCTTCTCCTCTTCATAGGTGAACTCCTCGAAACCGCTGACCATGGGATAGCCGGTGAGCTCAGAACACCAGCTTTCGATTTGGCGAAACACAGCGCGATCAAAGTCCGGGAGCTTCTTGTCAGGCGCGTTGCCAAGGGGCCGAATGAAGACGCCACCGAAGGTATGAAAGTTCAGCCAAAAGTACAGATTGGGGCGGGCGATGGCGGCGCGGATCACCGCCCCGGACTCAACCTCGCTGCCGGGAAACATGCCTGCACCAACCTGCTCTGGCTCCGGCGCCCAGGACCACGGGAAGTTCCGATTCAGATCTGGGAAGTTATCCGATAGAAAGTGGGGCGCGGGCACGCGCTCGCCGTCAAAGTGTTCAATCCGCCCTTCTGGGTAGAGTTTGTAGAAGGGACCCGGATCCTCCAAGCTGCGCGGAACCAACGCCTGGGGCGCCTGTGGATGGCATGCCCACTCTCCGGTCGCATCTTCCACGCGCATGAGTAACGCCCGGCCGTCTCCGTTCATGTCTTCGGCGACCCAACGCGGAGATCCCCCCTGCATGCGCTCGTCCCGAGGCACGGAGCGCACCCAGCGCGCGCTTTGCACCACCGCTTCGGCGCCGTCCGGAGACATGCGCGGCATGACATGGAACAGCACATCACGCACAATTGGGCGTAGCGCCGCCGGCACCGCGGAAGAATCTGGATCGAGGTGTAGTCGCAACACATCTTCGGCGATCGCCAATGCCACGCTGCTGCCGCATAGTTCGCTGGCGTGCATATTGCCGTCAATCCACACCGCAGGCCGCGTGCACTCGGGCCGACCGCCCAGGGTCAGAAGCCACAGCTCGCGGCCTTCAGGCGTGGTTGCCAAGGACTCGAGCTTCACGAGTTCGGGAAAGCGCTTGGCCCAGAGCTCGAGCTGGGTGCACAAGGCTGCGTAGTCGAGGTACTTCTCCCGGAAGCCCTGATTCAGTTCTGACAGCTCGTCATGCGCGGACATGCTCCACAATATCCGCTGCGTGGCGCGGCAAAGCCACTGACTTTCCGACTCCGCCTGACGCGACGCCAAAATTTCGCTAAAATTGGCAGATGGTTGGAATCGTCCCGCAGCCTGCGTATCGCGCGGCGTATCTGGCGCAACAGACGGCGTTTCTGTTGAACTGCCTGGCAGCACACCGAGTGCTGCGTACGCTGACCGGTTTGAACCTCGACCCCAGCGCAGACGCCATTGCTTTGGTGCGACGCCGCTACGACGAACTCCTAGAGACGGACCTCGAAAACGTGGAGCGCGGTCTCTATCCCCGAGCGCTGTTGTTCCAGTTCCCCGTGCGCCAGTACGCCAAACGTCTCCCAAAGCTTGTCTTCGACTTTCCTCGCACGATCCGCCGACTGCGCAAGAAGGACTTTAAGGACCTGCCTCCGGATGCCAAGCTGGAACACTATCCCGCGTACTTCCGCAGGAACTTCCACTGGCAAACCGACGGCTACTTCAGTGAGCATTCCGCAGAGCTCTACGACGTCGGCGTCGAGTTCTTGTTCCTAGGCACCGCGGACATCATGCGTCGGCAGGTGATCCCGCCGGTGGTGGAATACCTGCGGGCGCAATCCGGCACCGACCGACCGCGGATCCTCGATGTGGCCTGCGGAACCGGGCGCATGTTGCGACAACTCGCCCAGACCCTTCCTGACGCCAAGCTGTACGGGCTGGACCTCTCGCCCTACTATGTCGCGGCGGCGCGGCGCATGCTGGCATCCGTCAACTCCGAGGCATCACTGGTTGCAGACAACGCCGAGCGCATGCCGTTCCGAGACGGCTACTTTGACGTCAGCGTCAGTGTGTTCTTGTTCCACGAACTGCCCAAACGGGCCCGCAAGAACGTGCTCGCGGAGATGTTCCGCGTGACCAAGCCCGGCGGACTGGTAGTGGTGGAGGACTCCGCGCAGTATGTCGAGGCGGAGGCCGTCGCGTTCTTCCTCGATCGCTTCTCGGAGGAATTCCACGAGCCGTACCATCGGGACTACTTGCGCGACGATCTCCGAGAGCAGCTAACCGATGCCGGCTTCGAAGTGCAGAGCGTCGAACCGTGCTTTGTTTCCAAACGCGTGGTGGCGAAGAAACCGTTGGTGGGCTGAACTATTCGCGCTTGGAGAGGATCGCTCCTTGTTCTCCGCCGATCCAAACCACCTGGGCATTCGGCCCCCACACCGTGTGCAAGGTGCGGTCGGTGCCGCTCTGCTGAGTGGTCCACGCACTGCCGTCGTAGTGCAAGAGCGCGCCTCCCGTACCCACAGCATAGATATCTGACGCGGAACTGCCCCAGATGGCATTCAGTGAGTACATCTCGCCCTCTTGGACCACGCTCCAACTGCTGCCTTGATACTGCAAGATGGTACCGCCCGTTCCCACAGCCCACACGTCCGTCGCCGCAGTGCCCCAAACGCCACGCAGCGATTCCTTGGTGGGCGAAACGCCCGGCGCCCACTTGGTGCCGTCGAATTCGATGATCACCCCGCCGGCGCCAACGGCAAACGCTCGGCTGGAGTCCGGCGCCCACACAGCCGCAAGATCAGCACCCGTACCACTGGGGGTCTTGCTCCAAGCCGTTTGATTGAGCAGCCCGAGCACCGTGCCCTTCGTGCCGACGATCCAACCGCTGCCGTTGCCGTCCAACCACACGTCCCGCAGCCACTCGATCGTACCACTGGTCACCACGTCCCACTGCAAGCCGCCGGTGAAGTGCAGGATCGTGCCGCCCGTGCCCACGGCCCAAATATCCGTCGCACCGAGGGCGTGTGCGCCATAGAGCGCACGCGACGAACCGGTGGGCTTGGGCTGCCATCCGCCGCCTTGGTTTTGCACGGCGTCGTCACCCACGGCCCAGGCGTCCGTAGCGCTAGTACCGGTGATCTTCAGCTGGGTACCCGTGGAGCCACCGGTCAGGAAGGTGCGCGCGGCGCCGTCCCAGCGGGCCATGAAGCCGGCGTCGCCGACGGCGAGCACCGCCGTGTCGGAAAGGCGAATCGCCGCGTTGTACTTCGCGTCCGTGCCCCTGGGCTGGCTTTCAAAGTTCACACCGTCAAAGGTGATGTACGCGCCCAACTCTCCAAAGAGTCGTATGTCGGTGGGGGAAAAAGCCACCACGGCACCGTAGGCGCCGAGGGACTTATCCTGTTTGGGAGTCCACTTGGTTCCGTCAAAGTGCACCGTGAAGCCCCATTGCCCCGCGACCATCACGTTGTCGGGTCCGGAGCCATGCACCGCCCGCAAGTGGTTGATCGGTGTGTAGGCCGGCTGGAGCTTGAAGTCGGTCCCGTCGAAGTGGACGCGAGCACCGTAGTCGCCGACAGCCCAAGCCTGCCCGTCCTCGGCAACCCACACCGAACGCAGCGAATTGGCCGTGGGGCTTGTCGGGGTATTCCAACTGCCGGTGTAGTGGAGGATGACGCCCCCCTCCCCCACGACCAGGAAGTTGTCTTGCGCCCGTCCGTAGATGCCAAAAAAATCTTTTGGCGCGCCGGCCTCCGGGCCGCCGACATCGACCGTGCTCCAGACGCTCCCATCGAAATGCACTACGGTGGCTTCGTCGCCGACGGCCCACACGTCGTTCGGACCACTGCCCCAGACTGCCCGCAGCGCTTCCGCGGTGCCGACCTCCGACCGTTGCCAACCGGTTCCATCGAAGTGCAAGGCCGTGCCGCGTGCTCCCACGACCCAAATGTCGTTTTCGGAACTCGCCCATGCACCGTACAGGTGGTTGCCCTGAGGCAGCGGTGACTCCCAGCACCATCCGTCGCTGCTACAAGCGTCGTAGCTGGTCTGCCCAGCCGCACCCGCGTTTCCGCCCGCCCCAGCAGCGCCGCCTTGCCCTGCGCTCCCGCCACCGCCGTCTTTCTTTGGGTCCGCACCAGAATCGTCGCCACACGCGAGGGTCAGACCAAGGCACGCACCAACCACCGCACCAGCGAGCAACAGAGATTTTTTGCTCAAATTAAGCTCCTGAAAGAAACCGTCAACTCGGACCACAGGGCGGACACGTGATGGTCCCACCGCAACCGTCAGCGCCAACGAAGCCGCAGTTGCCGGCGCAGCTCTTAGGCACGCAACAGGTGCCGTTGGTGAGACACACCTGAGTGCCAGGACACGAGCCGCAGTTGAGCGTGCCACCACAACTATTCGGCCAGCTGCCGCACTGCTTGTTCTGTGCCGCGCACGTCGTCGGATTGCAGCAGGTGTTGCTGTTGCAGACCTGGCCCGTGGCACAAGGCCCACAATCCAGGGTGCCGCCGCAGCCGTCGCTGGTCGTGCCGCAGTTGGCACCGGCTTGTGCGCAGGTCATGGGCGCGCAGCACTTGTTCTTGTTGCAGACCTGGCCGCCCGGGCACGGCCCGCAGTCGATCTGGGTGCCGCAGCCGTCGTTTGTCGTGCCGCATTCCTTGTTCAGCTGTTGGCAGGTCTTGGCCACGCAGGGCGCACACACGTTAGCTGTGCCAGCACCGCCGCAGACCTCGCCGCCCGAGCAAATGCCGCAGTTGAGTTTGCCGCCACACTTGTCGCTGATCTCTCCGCAGTCCTTGCCCTCGGCAGCGCAAGTCGTGGGTGTGCAGCACACACCCTTGTTGCACTTGTCGTTACCAGTGCAGTCACCGCAGTTGACTTGCCCGCCGCAGCCGTCGCTTTGATTGCCGCAGGTGCTGCCCAGTTGCTGACAGGTTTTGGGCACACAAGGCGCGCACACATTGGCCGTGCCGGCGCCGCCGCAGTCCTCGCCCGTGGGGCAGGGGCCGCAGTTGACTTGACCGCCGCAGCCGTCGGAGATGTTGCCGCAATTCTTGCCCTGCGCGGCGCAGGACAGCGGGGTGCAGCACTTGTTGCCGTAGCACTTCAAGTTCGTGGTGCAGTTGCCGCAGGAGAGCGTGCCGCCACAGCCGTCGTCGGCGCTGCCGCACTCCACGCTGAGCTCCTGGCAGCTCTTGGGAATACAAGCCACGCATACGTTGCTCTGGCAGATTTCGCCGGGCAGGCAGTTGCCGCACTGCATGTTCTGGCCGGTACAGCTATTTTTGATTGTGCCGCAGTTCGCGCCCTGGTTCGTGCACTCCTGGGGTGGCGGCGGCGGCAAGCAGGTCCCGTTCTGACAACTCAAACCCGTGCCACAAGCACCGCAGTTCAAAGTCTTCCCGCAGCCGTCAGAAATGACACCGCATTCCACCTTTTCCGCAGCGCATGTCGTCGGGGCGCACTGTAGGCAGGTATTGCTCACCGCGTCGCAGGTAAGCCCGGGGCCACACGCTGTGCAGGTAATGTTGCCTCCACAGCCGTCCGGCATCGTGCCGCAGAGCGCGCCGCTGCAGGTCAGGGGTTGGCAGGGTCCGCACTTTCGGGTCGTGCCGTCGCAGATTTGCCCCGCCGGGCAAGAGCCACAGTCGATGGCTGTGCCACAAGCATCTTGCACGATGCCGCAATCGGCTCCAGCTGCGGTACACAGGTCGTTCTTGGAACCGCAGGTGTTGGTCGAGCCACAAATCGTCCCGCCGGTGCACAGCCCGCAACTCACGAATCCGCCGCAGCCGTCACTCACCGTGCCGCAGGTCGCACCTTGATCGGCGCACGTTTTCGGGACACATCCAGCGCCGCCCGTTCCCGTGGACGCGCCGGTTCCGCCGTTTGCCGCGCCGCCGCCGGCGCCACCGCTGGCAGCACCGCCGCCGGCGCCGCCGTTTGCCGCACCCCCACCCGCACCGCCCGCGCCGCCACCGTCTGTGCCGGCGTTCGCGCCGCTGCCATTGGCGGAACTGCCGCCGGTACCGCTGTCATCTTCTCCAGAACTGCCACAACCGGCGGCCGCCATCGCTCCAAGCAGAGCAGCGCTGACCACAGCCACAACGCGCACTAGCTGTGATGACCAATGCTTGCGACGACGAGTTGCTGGGTACCGCGCGGTCATGGAAACTTCCTCCTGGGGCGCAAACTGATGCCCACGTAGATCAGTATACCCGCCCTAGCCAAAAACGCGACGTGAACCGCTCTCACCCGTAGGGGTGAGACACCGCTGCGCGACACCGCTGCGCATGGTGTACGTGCATGTGCGCCGCCGACTCCCAACCCGCGCGCCGCGCGAGCTGCCGCGAGCGTTGGAGCTTAGAACACGAGCGGCGGGGAGATGCGCGCGAGATCCAAGCCGCCGGGATACATATAGGACGTGAAGCGTCCGTAGCCGTAGACCACGACGCCGAAGGCAGCCGCCGACTCGATGGAATGCACTTCCTTGCCGTCGAGTTGATGACGAGCAACGGAAAAACCCGTGCTGCCGATCGCTGTGAACTCCGACGCTGGAATTGCGGCACCGTCGAGCTGGACGCTGCTACCCGTAGGCACGACAACATTGATGAAGTTGGTGTCGTAGGTGCTCGACGCGATGAAGAGGTAGTCCTTGCGGAACTGCGCGGTTGGCACCGCAAGGGAAAGTGACGGGTCCCCCGCCCCACTGGGCACTGAGGCCTGACTCTGCATCAAGTGTCCAACCAAGATTGGCTTGGTCGCCTTCACGCGAAAGTCCTGAGTCACGTTCTTGAGCTCCAGGGGCGGGTCTTTGGGACCGAGAGTCACCTTCGGACTGACCGCAGGTTCAAACTCAAGAGCCGTGCCCTCTTCCAAAGCGACGATCTTCACGACGTGGGGAGACTCACTGGCGAGCGCCGCAGGGAAGGTTACGAAGTACTCCGTGCCAAGGGTCTCTGCCGGCAGCATCGCGTGCTCGACATGATCGCATGCGTCGGTGGTCGGATCCGGTACGTTGGCGCAGGAGTGCCCCGCAATGACTTGAACGGGATGCGATGCTTTGACGCGCGTGCCGCTGATGTCAGCACCGAACTGCCCTGCCGCTCCGTCGTGTTTGGACAGGATCTGCAACACATCACCGCGATTGAGCGACACCGTGCCGTTGCCCTGGGCATCAATGCCGGCGCCCGCGGCAAAAGCGCCGTGGCCAAGGACCTGAACGCTGGTGCCGTCCTGAGTGGCGGTGACGGCCAAAAAGCCTGCGCGCTTTGGCGCCGCGGGCCAAGTCACCGAGCTATACGTTTCCGTCAGGGCGGTGACCGGAAGCAGCAGGGAGGCGTCATTGGAGAACGACAGACAGTCGTCACCCAAAGCACCGGGGCCACACTTCTTGCCAATGGGACACGCCGCCGGCACCGGACTGATCTGATAGCTCAGCGGGCTGAGCTGGTACACGGTCACAGGTTGATCCGTTCGGACGCGGTACGCCCCTCCCGGGACGATCCGGCTCACACCCGGATCCGGCGGGATCTGACAAGCGTCGACGTCCCCGCCCTTCAACTCGGTCACCCAAGGCAGCTTGATGACCTCCAGCTTCCCTGGATCCACCGAGCGTGTCTCGACGCTGGTCGCCCCCCGCGTCACGGTAATGGTTGCTTTCGCGTCACCTGCGTTCGCAACCGCTACAGCGTATTCGAAGCCACTCCACACCGGGTTGAGCGTCACCGTCGGGTAGTAGTCGCAGCCGAGGTAGCTGTTTTCTAGCGCGGGCGCCGCGCAAGCCCCTTTGCAGCCGTCGGGGTCGCACTGCATGCCCTGGGTCGCGTCACACTCGAAGGTGCCCTCGGTCCCGTCCGAGCGACACCATTTCGCGATCCCGCCTTCACAGCTGCCGATACCCGGAATGCAAGTCACGCAACCCAAGCTGTCGACACACTTCTTCCCATCCGCTGCACAGTCGACCGCCGGCTCGGTGCTGCTTGGATCGCAAGGCGTTGCAACCCCGCCCTCGCAACGAAACTGGCCGGGCTGGCAAATGCTGCTGTCGCCGCCGCCACCATCGTTCCCTGCACCGCCGCCGGTGCCGACGACATTAGAGTCGCCCGAATCACTACCGCAAGCGGCGAAAACGGGCGCCCCGAAAGCTATCGATGCTGCAACTGCCGCGACGCGAATCCACCGTGTCATAGGCCAAGGATAGCGCGCTTCGACGAGTGAGCGAAAACGACATCTTCCGTTCGCGCCAATTCCCTGGGGCGCATCCCTTGCACGCTATCGCGCACAACCGAGCCGCGCCCGATACGCAAATCGATTAGAAAGCCCCACGGTTGTGGACTCGATCTTGCCATCTGGCGTCAAAAAATAAGTGGTTGGAAACGCGCCCACGGCATAAGCCTGCAGAATGCCGGCGTCCGCGAGCAGCACAGGGTATTGGATACCCCGATCGCGAACAAACGCCTGCACGCGGGCGGCGTCGTCGGAGTCAGCAACCACACTGACCAGCACTTGATCGGGCTTCAAGGATTGAAAAAGCGCGTTCAAGGCCCCGATTTCCAACTTGCAGACGCCGCACCAGGTCGCCCAAAAGTGCAGCACCACGGACTTTCCCCGTAGATCACTCAGGCGCAGCGAGCCCCCGGATAGATCTTGGAGTTTGAAGTCCGGCGCAACTTCGGCATCACGCGCCAAATGGCCGCGAGTTTGCCACGAAGAAATTCCAACGTAGACCAAACCCAGCAGCGCAGCCTGCGCTGCATAGCCGAGGAGACGTCTGCGGGTGGAGCGGGCCGCACTCGCTGACGTTGCACTCATTTCCGACGAGAAGTGAGCAACGCTTTCACAGCGTGTTTCGCCAATGCTGGCGCGCTCAACATGGTGCGAGCCAGGGACGCTGCAAGCGCCATAGGCGTCGTGCCGTTGGCCTCGATGGCGACGCGTTCACCACTTGCGGCATCCTCCATCGCGCCTCGGGCAATCGTGCGTCGTCCATCCGAGCGGATCTCCACGATCATGCGTGCGACCACCGGAAGCTCGTCTGGCGCGTCCGCGAGCGCCGACTCACGCGACGGTCCCAAGGCATGTTCGCGCTCTACCATGGCCTGAAACTAGCACAGCGAGACGCCCGGGGCGCTTCTAAGGTGTGTCGCCCGGCAGCGATGCGCGGGGTGCTTTTCCGCGCCACGCAACAAAGCTGGGATCCGTCAACGCTACGTCACACTCAGGAGGGTGAAACGGCCCCACAAATCGCAGCTCGCCCCCGGCAACGTTTTCGCTGACGCGAAGCGCCTCGTGCTGGTCGATGACATACGTCGGCCTCGGGCCTCCGGCGCTCATCGGCCACGCGTATGCAAGAAAGCGCCGCTCGGCCGCCTCTTCATCGAGAGCAGCGCCGGGCTGCGCAGTCCAGCCACCCTGCAGGGTTGGTAGGCACACCATGAATAGATACGCGCCAGATTGCGCAGCAGGCCCCTGCTTCGTGTCGTGATAGGGCCCAAAGCCGTGCGACAAAAGCGCGGGCGACAAAGCACGCACACCGCGCAAGGGCGACACCCCCGCGAGCTCGCCCAAAAGCCCCGCAGAACCCACGTGATCCCCATCGGGATCCACGAAGCCACGCTGGCGCATGACGTCCTCGGCAAACACAATCTGCCGCAGGCGAGACGCAGCCGAGTTGCTCGCGGCAGTATTGCCACCCTGAATGACACCGGGAACGGCTTCTGTGACGACAAATCGCAACATCGCAATGCTCGTGATCACGGCAGCCGCAATCCCCCAAGGCTTCAAGCGGGGCGGTCGCAGTCCGCCGCTTGCCAACGTGATCAAGGTGACCAACGCTGCCGGCAGTCCCAGCTTCGGCCACATCACGCCAGCCACTCCAATGAGCAGCGCGAAACCAGTCGCGTAGGTGAGCCGAGTGACGGCTCCCGCGGATAGGGGGGGCACGTCGCTCACTTGCGGGGTGGCTTGCTCGAAACGACAGTCTCCGGGTCCACCGCATCCCCAACCACCGAGTAGCTGCCGAGGGGACGTTGCGCCGGATCGGGCTTGCGCTTGAGCGGCGCTTTCGTGACAGCCCCCGCCCCGTCAGGCCGCGGGGCTTGCAGGGGTGGGTGCGGCACCTGCGGCGATGTTTGGCGTTCGGTGCCGCGGGACGGTGAAGGCCGAGACGCGACGATCGCCTGTGCCAACTCGTTCGGGGCCGGGGGCACCGTGGCGCGCTGACCCAACGCCGCATCGAGTGTCGGCCGATCTCCCTCGGCTACCGGTCCGTCGGACTGAGGCAGGTCGGGCTGGGTCGCACTCGCGGGAACCG
Organism: uncultured Myxococcales bacterium; assembly: GCA_937872925.1. Classification (GTDB taxonomy): domain Bacteria; phylum Myxococcota_A; class Polyangia; order Polyangiales; family Polyangiaceae; genus JACKEA01. Next base: position 35,487 of record CALMUT010000120.1, read on the forward strand.
TGCGGCGCGGATCCGGAGGGGCAGTGATGCCCGAAGCACGTAGGACAGCCACCTCATGGCGCGCGTCCGCAACGGCTTGCTCGAGTTGCTTGGCCTTCGCTTGCGCATCGTCCCGCTGCGCCTGGAGGCGAAGCAAGGTTTCCCGCGCTGCCTCTTGGCCCTGGATGAGTTTCTCGATGCGGTTGAGCAAATGTGCGGGACTCGCGTCCTCAAACTCCGTGCCGACGGCCTTGCGCGCAGGGTGGGTATGCGCCGCGCTGCGTTTGAGTTCTGCCAGCTCCGCAATGGCGGCGTCGCGCTCGCGCAACACGCGGGCAAGTTGCACGTCATGATCCTCCAACACACCCGCCAGGAAGCGGTCCTGATCGTTGATCAAGAACTCGCGTTCCTTTTGCGCCTCGGCACGCACCAGGCTTAGCTCCTCCTCGAGCAGCGTCACCTGGTTCTTGAGTCCGAGGCGTTGCTCATTGCTGGCACCGAGCATGTCGCGCACGCGGGCGAGTTCCTGATTCAGGTGTTCGTTGGCATGACGGGCGTCCGCGACGCCGTCGGTCACATGCTGGATCGCGCGGTGCAGCGCGCTCAGACTTGCCTCCGCGCGGTTGCTGGCGGCCAACACCGCGCCCAGGTCGTTCTCTTTGCGGCCGAGCTCCGCCACCGGGTCGACTCGAATCACTTCGGGCTGACCCAAACCCGGATTGGTGCCACCGGAGCTTCGGAATTCCGACACCCGTTTCGGTTCGGAGGCCATCTTAGTCAGCATAGCGGCTCGCCGGGCTACGGGGAATTCCGCTTTGATTCTCGGCCAAATCTCCCGCAGACCTGCGGCCAGAAGCGGCCACCCGCCTCGTATTTCTAGGCAAAAGCCACGCTCCCTGTGCTCTGCCCGAACTGCTACCATGATGCCGCTCATGCGCTTTCGGGTCCTTGCCGTGCTCCTCGTGCTCGCCCTCGGGGGCTGTGACTCCGGCGACGAGAGTCCCCCGTCGCCGAAGCTCGCACCGCCGAAGCCAGCGGTGGAGGCTCCCCCGGCGCCCCCGCCGACGCCGAAGAAGACGACCAGCTTCGAATCCAAAGACGGCGCAAGCCTGGCGGGAGATCTGTACCTCGCCAAACCGACGGCGCCCGCCGTCGTGCTGGTGCACCGACTCCACGCGGAGCGTGCCGAGTTGGCACCGCTGGCGGAACAACTCGCCCAAGCCAAGAAGCGTTTTACGATCTTGAACTTCGATCTTCGCGGGCACGGCGCCAGCCAACCCCCCAAGAAGGACAAGAAGAAGCCCGAACGCTTCGACGCCGACGTGGTCGCTGCCATTGAGCACGTGCTTCAAGCGAGCGGGCAAAAGGCCCCCCGAGTGCTGCTCGTGGGCTCTTCCTTCGGAGCAGCGTTGGTGGCCCGCGTAGCCCGAACTCAGCCGAAAGTGACGGGACTGGCCTTGCTTTCTCCGGGAGCCGCCATCGACGGTCTGGATGTTTACGAGCCCTACGCCGAGGTTCGAACCCTGCCCACATTCATCGCGGCCTCCGCCCTAGACAACGTCAGCAAGGCGCCCTTCGAGTCCCTTTCCAAGATGGCAAAGGCCGGCGAGACCAAGCAATACCCGGGCTCCCGTCATTCTGCCGGGCACGTGGCAGCGGAGCACCCCGCGCTGTGGTCGGATCTGATCGCATGGCTCGAAAAGCAATACGACGAAAGACCTTCCGAGCGTGTCGCCCCAAAGAGCGATGAGGACGTGCAGCGCTGATGGCCGCGAAGATTCTCGTTGTCGAGGATTCCCTCACCATGCGCACCTTCCTGCGAGGAGCGCTCAATGGCGATCCGCGTTTGCGCGACGCAGAAGTGATCGAAGCGGAAAGCGGTTTCGAGGCCCTGCGCTTGTTACCCCGGGGTCCTTACCAGCTGGTGATCAGCGACATCAACATGCCGGACATCAACGGCCTGGAACTGCTTCAGTTCATCCGCAAGAGCGAACAGCATAAAGACACACCGGTGCTGCTGATCTCGACGCAATCCTCTGGACGGGATCGTCAGCGCGGGCTCGAACTCGGCGCCAATGCCTACCTGACAAAGCCTTTTTCGGCGGAGTCGCTGTGCGGGGAGGCTCTGCGCCATATCGGTGGCGGCGCCCAGGTGCCATCGGATGGCTGAGACCGACAAGGCGCGCGACGAGTTCTACTCCGAAGTCCAGGAGATCATCGAGGGGCTGTCGCGCAACTTGCTAGCGCTCGACGGGGCAGTGAAATCCGGAGGAGACGATCCGGCGTTGGTGAATGAGGCCTTTCGCGCCGTGCATACCCTCAAGGGCCTCGCCGGGCTCTTCGGCGCAACTCGCATGGGCGCACTCTCCCACAAGCTCGAGGACGTGCTCGACCACCTGCGCCTGGGGCGCATGCTGTTGTCTGCAGAAGTCCTCGACGTTCTATTCCTGTCCATCGATGCTTACCATCAGCTGTTAGGCAGCGAAAAAGCGGGGCTGGACCAACCGCTGTCAGCGGTCGACGACCTATTGGAGCGGTTGGACGGACTCGGCGCCTTCGCGCGGCCCGAAGGCCCCGCTGGCCTGGAGTACGAGCTCGAGCCCGGCCTGCTGGCGGTGCTGACAGAGTACGAAGAACACCGGCTGCGCACCAATATCGAGTCGGGCCTCTCGCTCTACCGACTGCGAGTGCAGTTCGACTTGGCGACGATCGACAAGGCGCTTGAGGACATGAAGGCCCGCGCCAAGAAGCATGGCGAGATCATCACCTACCTACCCACCGGGGAGGCGCCATCACCGGACACCATCGAGCTCGACCTGCTGATGGCTTCCCGCGACGACCTCGCGACCCTGATCGGTTCCCTTGGCGCGGACAACATCGTCATCGAAGAGGTGCCGCGTCGTCGCAGTGCCACGCTGCCTCCACCGTTCTCGCAGACGCCCGCGCGCATCAGCCTTTCGCCACCCGGGGGCATCGAGTCCCTTGAGCCACCCCCGCAAGACCCCCAAGCATCGTTGCGCTCCGTCGCGCAAACCGTGCGGGTAGACATTCGCAAGCTGGACCAGCTCATGAACATCGTGGGCGAGCTGGCCATCGTACGCGGCATGCTCGGCAGGGTCTTCGAGCGGGTCCGCGCCGACGGCAATCGTCCACTCGCAACAGAGCTTCAGCGCCTGCATCGCAGTTTCGAGCGCCGGCTGAGCGAGATGCAGGGCGCAATCCTAGAAGTGCGCATGGTGCCACTGGGCCAGGTATTCGACCGTCTTGCGCGCGTGGTTCGCCAAATCAGCAGAGAGCTAGGCAAGGAAATCCGCCTGGTGATCACGGGCGCGGACACCGAGATCGACAAGCTCATCGTCGAAGAGCTGTCGGACCCCCTGATGCACATGATCCGCAACGCTATCGACCACGGCATCGAAACGTCCAGCGAGCGCACCCGAGTGGGCAAACCCACCGCGGGCACCATCGCGCTCAACGCCTACCAAAAGGGCAACCACGTGATGATCGAGATCGAAGACGACGGCGCCGGAATCGACGCGGACGCCTTGATCGAGCGCGCGTTGCAGCTGGGCAAACTCGGCGCGACGGACATTAGCGAACTCAGCCGCAGCGACATCTTGGGACTGATCTTCGTACCGGGACTCACGACCCGAGCCGAAGCCGGCGATCTGAGCGGACGTGGCGTCGGCATGGATGTGGTCAAGACCAACCTCTCCAAACTCGGCGGCGTCATCGACGTGCAGAGTGAGGCAGGCATTGGCACGAAGATGACCATCACCCTGCCCATCACTTTGGCGATCGTGGGCGCGCTCATCGTGGAAGTTGCAGGGCAAACTTACGCCGTGCCCATGGCCAGTGTTTCCGAGGCAATCGCCTTCGAAGCCAAGGGGCTGCGCCGGGTCGACGGGCGTGAAACCATGTCCCTGCGCGGCACGACGTTACCGGTGTGCCGCCTGGAGTCTTTGCTCGGCCTGCGCCCAACCAGTCTTGCGCCGCCACGACAATACGTAGTCGTCACCACCCTGGCCAACCGCCGATTAGGCCTCGTGGTCGACAACTTGATCGGACAACAAGACATTGTGATCAAGCCGCTCGGCGCCAGCTTGCGTGACGTCCGGGGCTTTGCGGGGGCGACCGAGTTGGGCGACCAGCGAGTGGGTCTGGTACTCGATCCAGCCGCAGTCATCGAAGAGGTCTTGGCCACCATCGACAGCGTCGCGGAGGGCGATCGTGACCACGCGTAGCCTGACCAGGCGGCCCCGTGCCGACGAGCGCCTCAGCGGTGCGCTCGCACGGGAGCTCCTGGTATTCTCCCTCGCCGGAGAACTGTATGGTGTGGACCTGGCGGGCATCCGGGAAATCTTGACGCCGCCACCGATTACGCTGGTGCCGCGGGCGACGCCGGACGTGCTTGGGGTGTGCAGTGTGCGCGGTCTGTTGGTCACGGTGGTCGACCTGCGGCGACGTCTCAACGTGGACGCCGCCACAGGCACACGACGAACGCGGATCTTGCTGGCACCGGCGCGCGACGACGAAGTCGTCGGTCTGGTCGTCGACGAGGTGAAACACGTCTTGCGATTGAACGACGCGGAAATCGAATTGGCGGCGGGTGTACTTGGCGGAGACGTCTCCGAACATGTGATGGGAATAGGAAGGCCAGCGGGCGGTCCGGTGATCGTGCTTTTGGACATCCGTTCCCTCGTGACGAGCGGGAAGGAAACCAGACAGTGACTACGGCGCGACATCGTCCAGATCCGGAAAAGAGCCTCGTCGGCTTCCTGGTAGGCACCGTGCACTACGCTGTGCCCATCAGCTCCGTCCGGGAGATCGTCAACCCCCTCGCGGTGGTGGGCTTGCCCCATGCGCCCCCGGCGGTCACTGGAGTTGCCGACCACCGCGGAGAGGTCGTGCCCATCGTCGACCTGCGGCGCCGCTTTGGCTTGGAACCAACCACCGACAGTCGCCGCGCAAAGTGGATCTTGGTGGACGTGGAGCGCCGCATCGTCGGTCTCCAGGTCGACGCCGTGACTGAGGTCTTCGGCACCGGCGGGGCAGAACTACGCAGCGCGCCACTTTTGGGCGACGGCGACGTGCACCGGGGGATCCTCGGCGTGACCACTTATGACGACGCCATGGTCTTCGTGCTGGATGTGGGCAGCTTCGAGCAACTGACGGCACCGTTGGAACAACAGGGTCTGCTGGCGTCGAGCGCCCCGCCGAAGGCATCGGGATGAGCGGCGCCCTGCGCGACGCCTTGCGCGAAGAGGACCCGGAGACGCGACGCAAGGCAGCGGCGCAACTCGGCAGCTACGGCGGTAGTGACATCGCAGAGCTGTTGACCAGCGCCCTGGGCGATGCGGATTGGCGCGTTCGCAAAGAGGCGGTAGGTGCTGCGATCAATCACACAAGTTCGGCCGACGTGATCCCCGTTCTGGTCGACGCGTTGCGCCCCGGGGAAAACGTCGGCCTGCGCAACGCGGCCGTAGAAGCTCTGGCCGGCCACGGCGAAGACGCCATCCGCGCACTGTCCCTGGCCATTCCGTCCCTGGACGCGGACGGTCGGAAGCTTGCTGTCGATTCCGTGGCACGCGGCGGGCACCCCAGCGCGCTCATTCTACTGCGTTCGCTGATTGCGGACGACGACCCGAACGTGCGGGTCGCCGCCATTGAAGCCGTGGCCAGCGTCGGCAGCGCCTGTGCCAGCGAAGCCGTTGCGCTGCTTTCCGGCTGCCTGCGCGCGCCAGAGCTATTGGCGCGCCTTGCGGCGCTCGAAGGACTCAATCAACTCCACGCCGTGGTGCCCTTCGAAGAAGCGCGTGACCTACTCTCGGAACCCATGCTGGCACCCGTCGCGACCATCGCTGCCGGTCGGACCGGTGATCCGCGCGCCGCGGAATTGCTCAAAAACGAACTCCTCGGGGCTCCACCGGAGCGCGTCGGCCTGCTCGCCGTGGCGTTCGCGGACTTGGTCGAGTCTTCCGACGAATCCCAGGCGGCGGCCCGGGCAGCGCTGCAAGAAGTCGGACCCATCGTGAGCGCCCACCTCGTGCAGCTCCGCACTTCTCCCGACGTTGAGGTACGGCGTGCATCGATGGTCGTTCTCGCGCTGGTTTCTGACCAAGCAGCCGTCGACGCGATTTTCGACGGCTTGAACGACGAAGCGCTGCACGACGCCGCAGAGTACGCGGTCGATCTCTTGGGCGGCGCTGCTGACCTAGCGCTGTCGGCCCGGGCGCAGCGCGGCGCGCCGGAAGAGCGTGCGTTGGCGCTCGAACTCTTGGCACGCCGCGCGACGGCACAGCCAGCCGCCAGCGTTTCCGCGGCCATCGTCAGCGCCCTCGACGCTTCCGAGCACGTGGTACAGCAAGCCGCCCTCGCCGCCGCTGCTACCGCGGGCGGCGCTGAATGCGTGCCGAAAGTCGCACGCATTTTGGCGCAGTCCGAAGGCACTAGCCACCGCACGCCCGCAGAGACCGCCCTCTCGGCCCTTGTCGCTCGCTACCCGGAGAGCGCACAGGGACTGAGCGAAGCGGAGCATGGCAGCGCCGCGGTTGCCATTGCCATCGCCGCCAGCCCCCTTTCAGTGCGCGGGTCTCGCGAGCAGGACGCGGGGTTCCTGGTATCGCTGCTTTCGAGCGACTCGCCGCACCTGCGACGCATCGCCCTCGACGCCTTGGCAGGCCTGCGACATGCGTCTGCGCTCGACGCGGTCAGTTTTGCCATCAGTGACGAAGAGCTTGAAGTGCGGCTCGCCGCAGTGCGCGCCCTGGGCCGTTTGGCGAGCGCAGACAACCTCGACGAAGTACTCCCGCAGTTGCTCGATCTGGTCCGTAGCGACCTCAGCACAGAAGTGCGCGCCGCCGCGACCGAATCCCTGGGCCGCATCGCCGATGCCCGGGTGCTGCCCGCCCTGCGCGAGCTGCTCAAATCCGAAAGCGCAGCGTTGGCAGTTGCCGCCGTCGAAGCCCTCACTGGGCGCGCTGACGCGGAACGCTCCGGAGCGCTCGTCGATGCCCTCGCCAACCGAGAACCAGAGGTGGTCAAAGCCGCCATGCGCGGTTTGGCTCGCCCCGGCGATGCCCGCGCCCAAGCCCATTTGGGTGTCTGTCTGGATCACGACAACTGGGACGTTCGGCGGCTCGCGGCGGACTTGCTGGGACGCAGCGGCGAGACAGGCGCCATGGGTCTGTTGCGCGCACGCTTGACGACTGAACGCGAAGCACTGGTGCGCGAAGCGCTGGGCCGCGCCCTCGAGAGTCTGGAATCGGCCCGCGGCCTGCGCCACACCGTACCGCCCAAACCTCGCGAAAGGCCGCGGTGAGCTACCTGCGGCCGCCAGGACCGCGCGCACGGCTTCGCCCCGAAGAGTTTCGTCTGCTGCGCGATCTGATCAACGAACACGCCGGTCTCGTTTTCGACGATGGCGCCATGTACTCTTTCGAGCGGCGTCTCTCGGAACGGCTGACAGAACTCGATCTGAGCGGCTTCATGGAGTACTACAAGTACCTACGCTTCGCGGTACGGGGCGCCGCGGAGTTGGACGAAGCCACCGACGCGCTGACGACGAAGGAAACCTATTTCTTCCGGCAGGACTACCAACTCCGCGCCTTTGACAACGAGCTGCTGCCGCGCTTCGTTCGAGAGAATCAAGCACGACGACGCATGACGATCTGGAGCGCCGGTTGCTCCACTGGCGAAGAAGCCTACACCCTGGCCATGATGACCCGGGAGCACCCAAAGCTCGTGGATTGGGACGTGCGCGTGATTGGCACAGACATCTCCAAATCGTGCGTGGCCGCCGCCCGGCGCGGCGTCTACCGAGAGACCTCCTTCCGCACCACCCCCGATGACACCCGGGAGCGCTATTTCGAGAAGGTGAGCGGCGGCTGGCGTATCCACGAAGATCTGCGAAAATCCACCCACTTTGGCCAGGTCAACCTGCTCGACGCCCATAAGGCGTCCATCGTGGGGCGGGTGGACGTTGTGTTCTGCCGCAACGTGCTGATCTACTTTGACGTTGGCTCCCGACGGAGAGTCATCGACAATCTGTACCAGCGCCTACTGCCGGGCGGGTATCTGCTGCTGGGCCATTCTGAATCCCTAATCAATGTTTCGACTGCGTTCGAGCTCGTGCACCTCAAAGAGGATCTGGTCTATCGCAAGCCTATCGCATCCGGTGGGCTGGACTTCGGGCTGCTGACATGACCGTTCCTGATCGCCTACGCGTGCTCGTCGTGGACGACTCTGCGGTCAATCGCCGGAGCATTTCCGAAGCACTCTCCAAGAGCTCCGACGTTGAGGTCGTCGGCAAGGCAGCCGACGGCGAAGAAGCCCTACGGCTAGCGCTGCTATTGCGCCCCGATGTGATCACATTGGACTTGGAAATGCCGCGTATGGACGGCTTCACGTTTCTGCGCATCTTGATGAGTCGCCAGCCGACGCCTGTGGTGGTCGTTTCCAGCTACAGCCAAAAAGAAAATGTCTTCAAGGCCTTGGAGTTGGGCGCCCTCGACTTTGTTGCGAAGCCGGAGAAGGGCGCGTCCTCTGAGCTCGCCAGCATTCGTACGGAGCTGATCAACAAGGTCCTGTCCGTACGCAGTCTACGACCCAGCACGCTCAGCGCGCGGCCAAGGCTCGAAAGCTTTTCAAAGTTGACAGTCATGCCCGCACCGCGGGTACGCGAGCTCACCGCGCCCAAGCGCGTCATTGGCATCGCCTCATCGACAGGGGGCCCCACAGCGCTCATCGAGGTGTTCTCCAAGCTGCCCGACGACTACCCCAACGCGCTACTGGTCGCGCAGCACATGCCCGAAAAGTTCACCAAGACCTTCGCGCAACGGCTGGACAAGCGCTCCCGACTCGCCGTCTCCGAGGCCGAGGATGGCGACGTCGTCGGCGCCGGGTTCGGCTTCATTTGCCCAGGGCGCCGCTGCATGGAAGTCGAGCCCGAGGGCACGGACCGCCTGCGCGCCCGTGTGCTCGCCCCGCTAGAATCGGACCGTTATGTTCCCAGTGCCGACCGTCTGTTCCGCAGCCTGGCCCGCGTCTTTAAGGAACGCGCCATCGGCGTGATCCTGACCGGCATGGGAGACGACGGCGTGCTTGGCGCACGCGACATCATCGACGCCGGTGGCACCGTAGTCGCTGAAAGTGAAGAGACCGCGGTCATCTACGGCATGCCCGGCTCTGCGGTGCGCGCCGGCGTCGTGACTCGATCCTTGCCCATCGGCAAGATCGCCGACTACATCGCGGGTCTGAGCGAATAGAATTTGCCCCATTGCGGGAATGAAGCAACGCCAGCGCCGGTTACGCGACCAAGACGACAACGCGACTCAGAAGGAACCATGCGCACCGCGGCCCTCACGCAACTTCCCCCCCGTCGACCGGCACTGCTCCTCGCATTCGTGCTTTCAGCGGCGGGCTGTGCGCGCCCCCCAGCCCCACCCCACGGCAACGCTGCCGCCACCGCCGAAGGCCAGCAGGCCGCGGCGAGCCCCCAAGTCCTGCCCACTCCCGGGCTAGCAAAGGTCGGGGGCACCGCGGTGATCGCCGACGTGGTGCAGCGTGTGTTGCCCTCAGTGGTCAGTATTTCGTCGACCCGCGTTCGACGCTTGCCCCAAAACGCCGATCCCTTCCACCGTTTTTTCGGCCCCGACGGTCCGCCGGGCGAGTTCCGCCAGCAGGGGCTCGGCTCCGGCGTCGTGGTCGCCGACGACATCATCGTCACGAACCACCACGTGGTGGCCGACGCCGACGAGATCAAGGTCACCACATCGGACAATCGCGATCTGGAGGCCAAGCTCGTGGGTTCCGACAAGAAGAGCGATCTGGCCGTGCTGCGTGTGGCCGGCGGCAAGCTCAAGCCCCTGAGCTTCGGCGACTCATCACGCCTGCGCCTCGGCGACGTGGTGCTGGCCATTGGCAATCCCTTCGGCGTGGGTCAGACGGTGACCATGGGGATCGTCTCTGCCAAAGGCCGCGCCGACGTGGGCATCGTCGACTATGAAGACTTCATTCAGACGGATGCCGCCATTAATCCGGGCAATTCCGGCGGCGCCTTGGTCGACATGGAGGGCCGTTTGGTGGGCATCAACACGGCGATCCTTTCCCGCAGTGGTGGCTATCAGGGCATCGGCTTCGCCATTCCCAGCAACATGGCCAAACCGATCTTGGACAGTCTGCGGCAGCGCGGACGCGTCGTACGCGGCTGGCTCGGCGTGACGATTCAAGATCTGGACAAAGACTTGGCCATCGCTATGGGCCTCCCGGACACCAAGGGCGTGTTGATCGCCGACGTGCACAGCGCAGGTCCCGCCGCAAAGGCCGGTTTAGAACGCGGCGACGTGGTACTTAGCATTGACGGGCAAATCGTCGATTCCACAGGCCGCCTGCGCAACGTGATCGCAGCATCGGGCTCGAAGAAGACCGTGCGTGTCGAACTGCTACGCAGTGGCAAGAAGCGCAGCTTCGATGTTGCCCTCGGCGAGATCCCCGAAGAAGCTCGGGCCGCCACCGCGCCCGGCGCTGGAAAGACCGAGCCCGCCCTCGAAGGCGCGCGCATCGAAGCGCTGACCCCTGCCGCTCGCGCACGCTTGCGCATCGACCCGAAGGTCAAACAAGGTGTGGTCGTCACGGACATCGAGCGCGGCAGTGCTGCTGCGGGCTCCGGCCTGCGTCCCGGCGACGTGATCCTGCAAGTGAATAAGAGCCCCGTCACTTCGCCAGGTGATTTCCGCGCCAAGTTTGGCGCCGCCAAGGCCCGCGCGCTCCTGCTCGTGCACCGCGCGGGCGCCACGATCTTCGTGGTGGTAAAGAAATAGCCCGGGACTACTCCGGCGGAACCGGCGCGGCGGCGCAGCGTTGGTTCTGGAACGAACCATCTGCCTGCGGCACCTGCTCGAAACACGACAGGGTGCAGACTCCGTTCGTTTGGTAGTCGTATTGCATCAGGTACGTCTTGCCGGCCACGGGTGCAAATCGCACCGCTGCCCTGCAGCTCCCATCGCTCGCCCGGAGGCGCGGGGCCCGCGGCCGCAGGGGCAAGCCCGGGGCGGCCTGAGCCGCAAGAATCCCAGCAAAAACCCGGTAGAATCACCTTCGCCGTTGCGTTCTGTACGTTCTGCGTTTACAGAATGTTCATGCAGACGGCTCACCTGCCCCTGGCGCAAGACGCCCCCACCCCGGCCTCTCCCCGCGCCGAGCTCCCTCGGGCCCAGCTGGGTGAGCGCCACGCTCGCATCGCGCTGGCGCTCGCCGAGGCCGCCCTGCCCGCGGGTTACGGTATCCCCGGCGGTTCGGCGGAGACCATCGTGCGCTTCGAACAGATGCTGCACTTGCTCGGGGCAGATCTCACCCGCGCCGTGCGCGGCGCCCTGACGCTGATCGATGCGGCTAGCCTGCCCCTGTATCGCGGGCGCTTCAGCGAGATGACGCTGACCGAGCGCCAGCGCATGCTCGCAGGTTGGAACGAAAGCGGGTCCAAGCAGCTGCGCTGGGCCCTGCGCATGATCTTGACGCCGCTCAAGGCCGCACACTTCGACGACGATCGCATGTTCGAACACGTTGGCTGCAGACGGCAGGTCGATGCGCCCAAGCTGATCGAAACCGAGCGTTGGATGCAAGGCGTGGTCAACGGACGCGAGGTCGAAGACGATCTCGAACTCGAGTGTGAAGTCGTCGTGATCGGCACCGGCGCGGGCGGCGCCGCGGTCGCCTATGAGCTGGCTCGCCGCGGTCGCGCCGTGCTCATGGTGGAAGCGGGCGACTATCACAAGCGTACTGAGTTCAACGGCAGGCCAACGCTGGCGTACTCTAAGATGTACGTCGGGCGCGGAGCCACGGTGGCTCTCGGCAACGTGGCGGCGCCGGTTTGGGCGGGCCGCACCGTGGGAGGCACCACCACCGTGAATTCCGGGACCTGCTACCGCGCACCGGAGCGCACCCTCAATCGCTGGGGCGAGCGCTATGGCCTGTCGATGCTGTCCCGGGACCGCCTCGACCCCTACTACGACCACGTCGAGCGCATGCTGCAAGTCACGCCCGCCGACCCGAAGTATCTGGGCGGCTCTGCGCGGGTCATTGCTCGTGGCGCGGAAGCCCTGGGCCTGAGCCACGCGCCCCTGCGACGCAATGCCCCCGACTGCGACGGCCAGGGTGTGTGCTGTTTCGGGTGCCCCACAGGCGCCAAACGCAGCACCGACGTCAGTTACGTGCCGGCGGCGTTGTCCCACGGCGCGCACTTGGTGACAGCTGCCAATGTCGATCGCGTGGTGATCCGCCACGGGCGCGCCTGCGGCATCGAAGCACGGCTGCGCTCGGGCAGCAGCTTGCGCGTGAAAGCCGACAGCGTCGTCGTCGCCGGCGGCGCGCTGCTCACACCGCTGCTCCTGCGCCGAAGCGGCGTGTTGCGACGCAGCCGCTACCTGGGCAAGAACCTCTCGATTCACCCCGCTACCAAGGTGCTCGCGCTCTTCGACGAAGTCATCGACATGTCCCGGGGGATCCCCCAGGGCTACTCCATCCATAGCCTGCATGATGACGGCATCCTGTGCGAAGGCGCCTCCGTCCCCATGGACGTGGCGGCCATCGGCGTGCCCTGGGTCGGCGCCGAGTTCATGCACCTGATGGCGAACTACACGCACCTGGCTAGCTTCGGTTTGATGGTGCAAGACACCAGTCGCGGCGAGGTCTTCGCGGGCCCCCGCGGCGTGCCCATCATCCGCTACGATCTGAATCGCTTCGATCTCGAGCGTATGCAGCGCGGCATGGCGCTGATCGCCGACGTATTCTTGAAAGCCGGCGCGACACGAGTGCTGCCTTTTGTGCACCGCGACGCCATCTTGAGCAACGCCGCGGACGTCGAACGACTGCGCCGACGGCGGCTTGCGCCCGGCGACTTCGAGGTCAGCGCGTTCCACCCCTTGGGCACCTGCCGCATGGGTACGGATCCCGAAAAGAGCTGCGTGGGGCCGGACCACGAAGTGCACGACACCGAGGCACTCTACGTCGTCGATGGCAGCGCGGTGCCGTCCAGTCTCGGCGTCAACCCGCAGCTCACGATCATGGCGCTGGCACTTCGGGCCGCAGAGACCATCGACGCGCGCCTCGACCGGCCCCAACGCGGCATCGCCGCGCCCCTACCCGAGGCGCGCGCGGGCTTCGAGTTCGCGGAAACCATGCAAGGCAGCTGGACTCGTTTCGAAGACGACACCGAGCGCCCGCTGTCCTTCACGATCCGTGCGCAGTCCCGCAGCTTGGGAAGCTTCGCGCAGCAGCGCGAAGTGCGCATCAGCGGCGTGCTCAGTGCAGACGGGCTAGCGACGTCGCGGCCTGCCGAAGGCACCCTAGGCATGGACCTCTTGCGCACGGGCAAGCTGCCCTACGTGCTCAGCTTTACCGGCGACGACGGGCGCAACTACCGCTTCGTGGGCGAAAAGCGCTTTCAGCTCCGGGCGCCGCTGTTCTCCATGACGCATCTGCCGGGACGCCTGCTCGACGACGCCGACGAGGAAATCGGCGCAGCCAGCGTGGACTTCGATTTCAGCGGCGATCTCTGGCAATTCTTGCGCAGTTTCGCCCTCACTCAGGTTGAGGCTTAATGACCACCACGACCCTGTCCGACGCCGCCCTCTCCGAGCAGTACGCTATCATGCGCGACTGGAATGCCGTGCGCTTCGACGGCAGCCAGAGCGGTCACGTCGAGAGCTACTTCATCAAGCTGAACAGCCCCGACGAGCGCCGCGCGCTGTGGCTCAAGGCGACCATCCTGAAGAAACATGGCTTCGAAGCCGTCGCCGAAGCGTGGGCCATCGCCTTCGAACGCGGCGCGCCCAGCGTGGGTGCCAAGAACGAAACCCCCTTTGTCGATGCAGAATTTTCCTCAGAGCGCTATCAGGTGCGAGTCGCCCAGATCGAAATGGAGAACGGCCGCACCCGCGGCAGCATCGAGCACGAAGAGCGCCGCATCGAGTGGGATCTCACGTTTTCAACCGACGTGGCGGCGCTGGTGCCCTTCCCATACATGAAGATGTACGTTGCCAAGCTACCGAGCAGCAAGCTAGTGACTCCCAACCCAGACTCAGCCTTCTCCGGCCACTACAGCGTAAACGGCGCGCGCGTGGAAGTGGACGCTTGGCGCGGCATGCAAGGCCACAACTGGGGCCGGGGCCACGCCGAAAAGTACGCCTGGGCCCACTGTAACCAGTGGCACGAAACCGACGATCTCGTGGTCGAAGGCCTCACCGCCCGCGTGCGCGTCGGCCCGATCTTGGCACCACCCCTCACCTTGCTCTGCGTGCGTCACCGCGGCGTGCGCTTCGACTTGAATATGCCCGGGTCCCTGCTGCGCAACCGCGGCGACATCACTCCGCGCAGCTGGCGCTTCACCGCCACAGGCCCGCGCGCCCGCGCCGAAGGTGAACTCTTCGCTGCCACCGACGACTTCGGCGGCCTCTATTACGAAAACCCCGATGGCGCGATGACCTACTGCCTCAACTCGAAAATCGCCGAGGCACGCCTCAAACTCGAGCTCGGCGGCCGCCCCCCGCTGACCGTCACCACCCGTTCCGCCGCCCTTGAGATCGGCACCCGCGACCCTGGGCACGGGGTGCGCATGTTGGTGTGACACCCCGAACGCCCCGCCGGAGGGTCGTTGTTGTTTGCTATTCGCGTTGGCTGTGCACGAGCCCGGTGCTAGGGCTTAGGCATGAGGAGTGGAAAGGCGCTGTGGGGCTCGGTAGTGCTTGGCTGCGCCGCGCTGGGCGTGCTGGCATGCGGCAGCTCCGATGACGGCGGCGGCACTGGGGGTGCGGCGGCGGGCGGGACTAGCAGTGGTGGACAAGGGGGTGTTGCCACTGGCGGTACGAGTTCGGGCGGAGCAGCGGGTAGCGGCACCGGTGCGTCGGCGGGTGCAGGCGGCGGCGCGGGTGTGGGTGGCGCGGCGGGTGCGGGCGGCGGCGCGGGCGTGGGTGCCGCAGCGGGCGCGAGCGGTGCGGGAGGCAGCGGAGGCAGCGGAGGCAGCGGCAAGATCGGCCCGCTGGTCGTCGTGACCTTCAACACCGGCACGTCGAAGGACCTCAACCACGACGCCGACAAGAGCGACGGCTACACAGACAACGAAGCCAAAATCTCGGATCAACAATACGGCAACGGGCTTTCGTGGCAGACGGCAGTCGATGGGACGAAGCAGTGGCTCGCAGCGCTCAAGCCAGACATCATCGTCTTCCAAGAGCTCTTCCACAGCGCCGAGTGCGCCAACATCCCTTCGCAATTCCACAAGGGTTTCGTGTGTGAAACCTGGAAGAGCGGCGACCCGACGGTGGTGAACGTGATCCTCGGTTCGGACTACCAAGTGGCGTGCCACTTGGACAAACCCGACAAGTGTGCGGCGGTCAAGAAGAGCGTCGGCTCTTTCGTGGGCTGCAGCGGGGATCTGTGTCTGAACGGTCTCGACGGCGCGAAGATCCCCAACTGCGGCGGTGGCTCACGCGTCGGCCGGGGCACGATCCAACTCGCGTCGGGCGGCGCGCTCAGCATCGTGAACGTACACGGCACTTCCGGCTTTTTGCCGGCGGATCAGCTCTGCCGCGTCAAGCAGGTGGAGCACGTCTTTGTCGACATGGACGGCAAGCCCGCGGCCAACGGCACACGCAACGTGGTGCTCGGCGATCTGAATACGGATCCCGGGCGCGCCACCCTGCTGGACTTGAGCGCACAGCGTTGGAACGACTTCGTGGGCCCCGGCAAGAAGTTCCAGTTCATCACGGCTGTGGGGCCGACGGCGCTGCCCACCTACAACGTGCTCAACATCGATCACGTCATGAGCGACACCTTCGCCGGCACCTGCTGGCACGCCGGTGTGAGCCCCGGACACCCAAACGTTCTGAACTGGACCTACTTCGACCACAAGCCCGCGGTCTGCACCATCAACGAGCTGTAGCCGTCGCTCAAAACGCGAACTTGCCGAAGCTGTTCAGATCCTTGAATGCTTGGATCAGGCGCGCCGCCATTTCCTTTTCGCCCAAGTGCAGCCAGCCACGAGGGTCGATCTTCTTCTTGTTCGGCTTATCGTCGCCCTCGGGATTGCCGATCTGGGTCTGCAGATAGGCGGTGTTGTCGTCCATGTACTTGCGGATCGGGTGCGTGAACGCCCACTGGGTGTCGGTGTCGATGTTCATCTTGATCACGCCGTAGGAAACCGCTTCCTTGATCTCTTCCGGCGTGCTGCCGGAGCCCCCGTGGAACACGAAGTTCACGGGCTTCTTGTCTTTGAGGCCGCGCGCTTTGGCGATGGCGTCTTGGCTGTTCTTTAGAATCTTCGGTGTGAGTTTCACGTTGCCGGGTTTGTACACACCGTGGGTGTTGCCAAAGCTGGCCGCGATGGTGAAGGCGCCCACCTTGCTCAGCCGGTCGTAGGACTCAAGCACTTCCGAGGGCTGCGTGTAGAGGCGTGAGTTGTCGATTTCGGAGTTGTCGACCCCGTCCTCTTCGCCGCCGGTCACTCCGAGCTCGATCTCCAGCTGCATGTTGATCTTGCTCATGCGCTCCAACACGCGGGCACAGATCGTCAGGTTCTCGTCCAAGCTCTCCTCAGAGAGATCAAGCATATGCGAGCTGTACAGCGGCTCACCGTGCTTCTCAAAGTACGCCTCACCGGCGGTGATCAGACCCTCGACCCAGGGCAGCAGCTTCTTGGCGCAGTGATCCGTGTGCATCACGACCGGTACTCCGTACGCCTCCGCGACTATCCGTACGTGGTGTGCGGCTGCAATCGAGCCCGCAATGGCGGCGCGCTCGCCGGTGTTGTCCAAGAACTTACCGGCGTAGAAGTGCCCGCCGCCTTGAGACAGTTGGACGATGATCGGCGACTTTGCGTCGCGCGCCGCCGCCAGCGCCGCGTTGACACTGTGGCTGCCAATCACGTTGACGGCGGGAAGCGCGCATTCCGCCTCCTTGCAGTAGGCGTAGAGCTCGGCGAGCGCTTTACCGGTTACGACACCTGGGCGTAGTTTCATCGCGGTAGTCATGATCGCTGTGGTAACCGAGATCCGCGCGATTGCAAATGCGGCGCCCCGGAGGCCTGCCCCGGCCGCTGCGCGCAAGGCTTGCGTCGGCGCCGCGCCTCGACGATGTTGCCTCTATGGCCTTCGAACTAGAGCAAAAACACTCATTTTCCGTGGAAGAAGCCCGGGAGCGGATTGCGGCCCTCGGGGAGTACCTGCAGAACAAACACGGCCTCGCCGTCACCTGGACCGGGGACACCACCGCCAAGATCAGCGGCAAGTACTTGGTCGTGACCATCGAAGGCAGCGTCCTTGTCCAGTCCGACAAGGTTTCGTTCAGTGGCAAGGATCCGGGCATGCTTTGGCGCGGCAAGGCCAAAGACTACCTGAGCCATAAGCTAAGCAAGTACCTCGACGCGGGGACGAAACTCGACGCGCTGCCGCGTCGATGAACGCCCGTCCGGGGGAAACACAGCTTAGGCCGTATCCGACGGAGGGGCTTGGCCCTCAGCGCTCACTCGGTGTCGCACGAGTTCTCGGCTGTAGGCATGCAGGACCGCTTCGTAGTTCAGCAACCCGACGATCCGTTCAGGGTCAGTGGAATCCATCACTGGCAGCTCCGGGTAGTGTGAAGATGCGAATCGTTTGAGGGCAACATCTAGGTGGTCATCGATGCTGACCGAAACGAACGGAAGCGCACAATCTCCTGCGATGGCGATGCGCCCGAGGTCTTCATCAAAGAAGAACGAGCGTAGCGTGTCCATTGTCACCAAACCGATCTTGGTGCCATCGCTCCTGACCACAGGAAACACCGCCTTGTCACTGTCCGTCGCATGGCGCAGCAGCGCCGCCACCGGTGTGGACTCGGGCACCGGTTCCACCCTTGCGTCAGCGTCATAGACGTCGCCGACACGAACATGCGACAAGATGTCCATGACGTACTCCGCGCCATGTGCGGGCGAATCCCGGCGCGTGGACACCTGCGCAGGAAACAGCGTGAAGCGCTGCATCAGAGTGACCGTCACGACCTCTGCCAGCATGATCGGGACGAGCAAGTCGTAGCTCCCCGTCATCTCTGAGGCCATGACGAGAGATGAAATCGGGGCATGGGCAACACCACCGACGAAGCACGCCATCCCGACAATGACAAACGCCCCGGGCTGGGCAACCACCTGGGGAAACCAGGAATGAAATGCCTGCCCAAAGGCGCCCCCCACGAAGCCGCCGATCACCACCGAAGGGCCGAAGACGCCCGCGGTGGCCCCCGAACCCACGGTCAGGGTGGTGGTGAGGATCTTCACCCCAGCGTAGCCAAGAAGCAGCGTTGCGCCCCACAGCCCCACGGGAGAAAACTTGCCGCTGGGCACCAGCAGTTCCTGGATCCAGCCGTAGCCAACCTCGAAGGATTGCGGCACGACCAGTGCAATCAGGCCGACCGCAAAACAGCCTAGGAACGTTTTCAGTGGGGCTGGCCAGGAGAGCCTTGCCACAACTTGGTCGCGAAACCACGCGAATACCTGGATGTAGATCACACCGACCAGCGCTGCCCCAAACGCCATGGCCAAGTACAGCGGCAGCTGCCGGGGATCGAAATCGTAGTGGCCGGCTGTCTTGAAGATGTGACCTTCACCGAAGATCATCGTGAAGACCGAGTAGGCAACCACCGAAGAAAGAACCGTCGGAACCAGTCCCTCCACTTCGAAGTCGTCCTTGTACAGCACCTCCACCACGAACAGCGCCGCGCCCAGCGGCGTTCGGAAGATCGCAGAAACGCCACCAGCAGCGCCTGCTAGGAGAAGCAACCGCTTCTCGCGCGTTGTGAGTTTGAGCGCTCTCCCAATCAGCGTGGCCAAAGACGCTCCTGCCACCGCCGTCGGCCCCTCGCGACCGGCACTGCCCCCCGTGCCGATCACGATAACGGAGCTGAGAGCCTTCAGGATGACGTGGCCAAACTTCTCGTCTGGCCCCCCACGATGGAATCGCTTGATCAGTGCATCAGTTCCGTGAGGTTCGTTTCGAGAAAGACGCGTCGTCAGCATGCTCGCGATCGCCCCCCCGACAGCAGGGATCAAAGGCAAGAGCCATGGACGCCAAACCAGCGCGAGAGGATCCGAAAACAGGCTGTGTTCCCCGGCGGGTTCGATGAGCCGAAATCCGCTTGCGTGCACAAGAGTCAGCTGGCGCAGCGCATCCATGCCGAGAAAGATCACCGCAGCAGCCAGCCCGGACACAACTCCGGCGATGAGTCCCAGTCCAACCCACCTGCTGACGGCACGGACTTCGAACAGTCGGGCAAACGCTCCGATGTCCGCGAGGGTCGGGATCCCAGGGAGAGCCTTCATGGCGACTGGATTTCGCGCACCATGGGGTGCCGAGCGCAAGGCCCAAGCGCATGCCGTGGGAATGCCCGACTGGTTGACGGGAATGCCCGACTGGTTGACCTAGATCAGTGGCAGTGGACCGGAAACGAGCATCATGCTCAGCGCGGCTCAGGCACGGTCGTGCCGCAGTCCACGAAGTCCAGGTTCGTGTCGATGCGGAAGTTGCTCTCGCTGGTGTGACGTTCAGCGTGGAAGAGAGCTAAATCATAGGCCTTGCCTATGCTGATACCGAGATTGGCGGCTTCGGCGTCGAGGCTGATCTGAGCTTGTTGCATCGGGTGTAGCCCGCCTAGGTCGATGGCCAGCTTGCCGTTGATGAACACCCACAGGTCGTCGTCACCCTGAAATCGGAAGGTCTCCCCACCCTTGTAGTTGAAGCGGGTGTGCACTTCCGTCGTGAAGTGGAAGTTATGCGGGTTGCCTTGGTCGCCGAAGCCCGCTCCGTCTAGGGGGAAAAACGAATTGTCCTCGAAGGTAAACACGCCGTTTTCGGGCACCAGGAAGAAGTAGACGACAAAGGCTTCGTTCTTGCCCGCAGTGTTGACGTACCACTCGCGGAAATTCGCTGGGTTCGTGGTATGTGCGGTGCCGCCGGAATGGGCGTAAACGGGCTTCTGATCGGAGCCCAGATCGCTTTCGACGATGCCTTGCAGGCCGTTGCCTGTGAAGGTCTGAAAATCCGGATGGCCTCCCGCGGCGCCGTCTTTGAAGTCGCGGACCACTCCGAGCAATACCGAACCGCACTCACCGAGATCCGGCGCCGTGCCCGTGAACTCCGGCCCGAGCTTCCACGCGCCGCGATCGGACTTGGTGAAGCCGACGGGAATACCGTCGGGCCCAAGGGGAAAGCCGCCGCCCTTACCGCCGCCACCGTCGCTGGCGCCGCCGCCACCATCGACCGCGATCACGTTGCCGCCAGAGCCTCCGTTTCCGCCTCCGCCGGTGCCTGGATTGTTGAAAGCGCTCTTGCCGCCCTCGTCAGAACCGCACGCGCCGCAGATCAACGCCAAGCCCGCTACCGCGACCACCTCTCGTCTCAGCCCCGTCATTGCTCCAGTGTAGCAGCCCCGGCCGCGCGATTGCCAAAGCCGCTCGCGGCCCCGGTTTCACGGACAATAGTGGGGGGTGCGCTCCGCCGCGCGAAGATGTTATGAGGGGCGCGGACTCTGAGCGAGGAGCAGAAACATGGCGAACCCCACAGCAACCTTCGAGACCTCCCTGGGTAACTTCACAGCGGAAATCTACCTAGACAAGATGCCGCTCACTGCGAAGAACTTCCTCGACCTAGCAAAGAGCGGCTTTTACGACGGCCTGCACTTCCATCGAGTGATCAAGGGCTTCATGATCCAATTCGGGTGTCCACATTCGAAGGATCCGAATAGCGGCCGCGCCGGAACGGGCGGCCCGCCCCACGGCACGATCCAGGACGAACACCCCGCAGAGCACAAGCTCAGCAACGAGCCGCTCACCTTCTCGATGGCCAACACGGGAAGTCCGAACAGCGGCGGCTCCCAGTTCTTCATCAACACGGTGCACAACCACTACCTGGACTGGTTCACGCCCGGTCAGTCGAAGCATCCGGTATTCGGCAAGGTGACCTCCGGCGCAGACGTCGTGAAGAAGATCGAAACCACACCGACGGGCGCCGGCGACCGCCCAAAGACGCCGGCGCAAGTGATCAAGGTCAGCGTCGACGGCTATTGAGCGGATTTGTAGCTGGCTTTTAGTATCGCCACGTCGCGGTCGATCAGCACGCGACCGCAGCGGCGCACCACGAGCTTGGGCTCTTGGGTCACCAAACCGACGCGCTGAACGGGCCTGCCCGCCAGTAGCGTCTCAAAGGCGGCCGCATCCGGCGGCGCTACCGTGACAACAAAGCGCGCGTTGGACTCGGAAAACAGTGCGGCTGCCGGAGTGAGGGCATCGTCCGGCAGCTCTACGTCCATGCCCAGCTCCGCCGCCATCGCCATACGTGCAAGACACAGCGCCAACCCGCCCAGCGCAGGCGTCGCGGCGCTGCGGATCAGCCCGGCGCCCGTGGTGAGGGCGAATGCGCGATACAGCAACCGCGCCGCGGCTAGGTCGACCTGTGGCACAGCGTTCCCCACATAGGGCGCCGCATCACCTAACTTGGCGCGCAGACCTCGCGACGCACCGAGGTGCCGATAGTACTCGCTGCCACCGAGCTCGTCGGCGGTTTGGCCCACCAGGTAGACGAGCTCACCTGCTGACTTCGGATCGAGGGTCACCGCCGCAGCAACGTCATCAATCTGCCCGATCGCGCTCAGCAGCAACGTTGGCGGCACACTGACGCGCACTCCCCCCATGGTAGAGTCATTCTTCATCGAGTCCTTGCCGCTGATCAGCGGCGCGCCGTAGGCCAGGCAAGCGTCGTAAAGCCCGCGGCAAGCGCGCACGAGCTGCGCAGCTTTGTAGGCGCCATCGGGGTTTGCGTCGCTTTGCACCGGGTCCGGCCAACAGAAATTGTCGAGCAGCGCCACCCGCGAAAGGGGCGCGCCCGCACACAGCACCCGGCGCACCGCCAGATCGACCACGCTGGTTGCCATAGCGTAGGCGTCAATGTCCGAATAGAAGGGATTGACGCCCTCACTCAGGACGTAGCCGCGTTGACCGCCATGTTGTAGCAGCAGCACGCTCGCCTCCGCAGGCACATCCGCAGCGGCGCCCACGAAGGGCTTGACCACGGTCAGTGCTTTGACCTCGTGATCGTAGTGCCGAGCGATGTGTTCGTTCGACGCGATGCCAAAGCGCGCCAACATGGCTTCGGCCGTGACCGAGAAATCCTCGGTTTCGTCCAGGGTCGGTTCTTCGAAACGACGCTCTTCGTGACGTGCCACGATCTGGAGCTGCGGATTGCCCTCGTGCAGGAACTCCATAGGCAAGTGCACCACTGTTTCCTCGCCATAGAGCACGTGGAAGACGCCCGAATCAGTAAACTCGCCCAGCACCGTCGATTCGACTTCGCGCCGTGCCGACAGCGTCAAAAGCGCCTCCACTTTTTCCGGCGGCACCGAGAGCGTCATGCGCTCTTGGGCTTCGCTGACCAAGATCTCCCAAGGCGCGAGCCCCGCGTACTTCAGGGGCGCCAGCTTCAGGTCCATTCGAACGCCACCAGGCTTTTCGGCCATCTCGCCCACGCTCGACGATAGCCCGCCCGCGCCGTTGTCGGTGATGGCAGTGTAGAGTCCGGCGTCCCGCGCCTCGAGCAAGAAGTCAAACATGCGACGCTGTGTGATCGGATCGCCGATCTGCACGGCCTGCACCGGAGCCGACTCGTCGAGGGCGGCCGACGAAAACGTGGCGCCGTGAATGCCGTCTGCGCCGATGCGACCACCGACCATCACGATCTTGTCGCCGGGGCGCGCTGCTTTCTCGTGCCCTGGGCGATCCACCACAGTCACCGGCAAGCGCCCGACCGTGCCGCAGAACACCAACGGCTTGCCCACGAAACGCGCGTCGAATAGCTCCCAGCCGCGAGCGTAGGGCACGCCGCTCTGGTTGCCGCCGTCGATGACGCCGTGGTGCACGCCGTCCCGGATACGGCGGGGATGGAGCAAACCTTTGGGCAGCTCCTGGTCCCAGTCCGGTGCGGCGAAACAATAGCCCCAGACATTGCTCAGGAGTTCGGCCCCTAGGCCCGTGCCAAAGGGATCCCGGTTGACGCCCACGATGCCCGTCATGGCGCCACCGTAGGGGTCGAGAGCACTCGGCGAGTTGTGCGTCTCTACTTTGTAGACCAGATGGTAGTCCGCATCGAAAGCCACGACGCCGGCGTTGTCGTGAAAGACGCTGATCAAGAAGGGGCCGTCGGAACCATCAGCGGCCTTTTCCACCGCCTTCGTCGCGCCGCGGATGTAGCGCTTGAAGATGCCGTCGATGGTTTCGTCGGGTTTGCCGGGCTCGCTGTAGCGAATGGCGGCATTGAAGATCTTGTGTTTGCAGTGCTCGCTCCAGGTTTGCGCCAAACACTCCAGTTCGGCGTCCGTTGGCGCGCCGCCCAGCCCGACGGAGCGACGCGCTTCGCTCTGCGCCGCCGCCAAGAAGTGCTCGCGAATGACACGCATTTCCCCCAGCGTCAGGGCAAGCAGGCGGGTCTTGCTCAGTTGGACGAGGGCGTCGTCGTCATCAGGCAGCGCCACGGTCTCGGTAGGCCGGCTGCCCTCACCCAATACCCGCGGGACGCGTAGATCCGGCGCGGCGCCGCTGAGCTCTTCGCGCGTCTTGACGTCGATGGTCTCGATCACGGGATTGGCGAGCAGACCCAGCGCGATGCGCTTCGCGGCCCCCGCATCAATGCCTTCGAAGAGATACAGCGTGGACGTAAACACGGCAGCGTTCGCAGGCAGCGCACGCTGCAGGGTATCGCCGACGGCCACCAACGCGCTCTTTCCAACGGGATCCGTCACACCCGGTTTGTGTCCTACCGTGACGGCCACGTCGAAGGGTCCGTCATCGAGACGCCCGCGCGCACCGCGTTGCAGCACGGGATCCACCAACTCGCCCAATACCGTATCGGCTTCCGCAGGCGTCATGTCGCAAAGCACGCGATACACGTCGCGGGTGCGCACGCGGGTCGGCGTGATGCCCAGATAGCGCTCGGCCGCCCTGCGAACGGCGTCTGCCCGCGGGTCCTTGTGCTCTGGGCGAATGCCCACTTCGAAACGCTCGACGACAAGTTCGGTCACAACGGGTCCTTTCCGAGTGGCGCGAGGGTAGCGCCAATCCTGCTTTGGATCGGTGCTTTTTTGCGCGCCGGCCAGGGGGCGGTGGCCGGGGGACAAATGGCGCGATCGCCGGCGTTTCGCCGGGCCGGCGAACCCTTTGGGGAGGCCACGGGCTCTGACTGGAAGGAGAACGCGACATGACTGTGAATCTGACCGAAGCCAGCTTTGAAACTAGCGTCGAAAAGGGCATCGTACTCATCGACTGGTGGGCCCCCTGGTGCGGACCCTGCCGTGCGTTTGCACCCATCTACGATCGCCTGGCGGCCCAGCACCCGGACATCACGTTCGCGAAGATCAACACCGACGAGCAGCAATCCCTCGCCGCGTCGTTTCAGATCCGAGCCATTCCCACGCTGATGGCCTTCAAGGACGGCGTGCTGGTGTTCGAGCAGCCTGGTGTGATGCCCGCCCTTGCCCTGGGGCAGCTAGTCGAAAAACTGCGCAAGCTCGACATGGCAGACGTGAAGAAGAAGCTGGCGGAGCACGACAAGGGGCACGCAGCCAGCGCATGACCAGCAACAGCGCACGCGGGCGCCTCGGACGTGGACGGCAGCGCTAGCGCAGCGGCGACCTTCGACTTATGTTGCCGAGGTGACCGCTGATCTCGTTTCCCGCGCCAAGTCCGGCGACTCCGAAGCCATGCGCCGGCTGTTGCTTGAGCTCGGGCCGAAGGTACATCGCTTCGGCCTCAAGCTCTGCCGCTCCGCGGAGGATGCGGAAGACGCCACCCAGGAAACGCTACTGCACCTGGCAACGCGGCTCGGGGACTTCCAGGAACGCGCCGCGCTCTCCAGCTACGCCCGCGCCCTGGTCCGCAGCGCGTGCCACCGCAAGCGTCGCGGGCTGAAGAACCAGCCCCACGAACCTCTCAGTGAAGCGTTGACGGACCGCGACGAAAGCCCGGAGCAACGCGTAGCCAAGCGCGAACTATCCGATCAGGTCACACGTGCCCTGGATGCATTGCCCACGGAGTACCGCGAGGTGCTTTGGCTTCGAGACGCGGAAGGCCTGACCGCACCGGAGGCCGCCGAAGCCCTGGGCGACACCGTCAGCGCCATCAAGAGCCGCCTGCACCGCGCCCGCAAGGCGCTTAAAGACGCGCTGCTGCCGGTATTGGCGCCCTCGGTTCCCACGGGCAGCTGCCCGGACGTGGCTGAGCTGCTCTCGCAAAAACTCGAAGGCGAGCTATCCCAAGAGGCGTGCGCGGAAATGGAAGCCCACTTGCGCACCTGCGACCATTGCGACGCGGCGTGCGAGGCGCTCAAGCACGCACTCGCGGCGTGCCGCAGCGCCAGCGATCAGCCAGTTCCGGATACCGTGCGACGGGCCGTCGAGGTTGCCCTCGCGGAGTACCGCGCCGCCGCGTCCACCTAAGGAAACGCGAACTTACCGCGGGCATGCGGCTGCGGTAGCGCTCCGCCTCGGGAGCGCTAAACATGCTACGGTCTCGACATGGACCACCTGGCGCAAGCCAGCCGCATTCAAACTGAGCGGTTTCGCCAAATGACACCCGGCCAGCGCTGGACAGCGGCACGGCGGCTGTACTGGTCGATGCGCCGCTTGAAAGAAGCGGGCGTGCGTGCTCAGCATCCCGACTGGTGCGACGACCGGGTTCGCGCCGAGGTGAAAGCGCTGTTCCTGCGTGCCAGAGACTGACCTCGTCCTTCTCTTTACCCGTCGTCTTGAGGACGCTGGGTTCATCTACATGATCACGGGCAGCGTGGCTGGCGTGTTCTACGGAGAGCCGCGCGTGACCCATGACGTCGACCTGGTTCTGGCGGCGCCCGCCAAGGACGCTGGGCGAATCGCCGCCGCGTTTCCCCTCGACGAATTCTACTGCCCACCTGAGGAAGTGATCGTTCAGGAAGCACTTCGACCACAACGCGGCCACTTCAACTTGATTCACCACGAAACCGGCTTCAAGGCGGATATCTACTTGGCGAATCGGGATGAGTTCCATCGCTGGGCGCTGAGCGAGCGCCAGCAGGTGGCAGTCGACGATTGGCATGTGCACCTCGCACCCGTCGAGTATGTCATCGTTCGTAAGCTGGAGTACTTCCGTGAGGGTGGCTCCCAGAAACACCTGAGCGATATCCAAGCGATGCGCCGCATCTCGGGGGACCAATTGCGCAGTCCGATTCTGGAGAAATGGGCGCGCCGAGTCGGCGTCTGGGAGCAGTGGGAGCTCCTCGCTGCCCGGGAGGCCGACTAGAGCCTATGTCCACCTAGGCCAGCGTTGCGCGCGAACTCAGCGCCCCGCCGCGTCATCGATGGCCGCGGCCAGGCTCGCCTCGTCGACGCTGTCCGTGCCCACCCAGACCACGTTCCCGCTCTTGCCCACGACGAAGGTCGCGGGCAGCTCCGCAATGCGAAATCGCCCGGCCAAGACCGCGCCACGGTCATACAACACCGGAAACGTGAGCCCATACTGGCTGACCATTTCGCGAGCGTCCCGCTCGCTCTCGTCCACACTCACGCCCAGGAAGCGCACGTCCGGGCGCTCTTGAGACAGCGCTTGGGTCGCGGGCAGAGTCTTGCGGCACGGCACGCAATACTTGGCGAAGAACTTCACCACCACCACGCTGCCGCCGAGCTGCTTCGTATTGATGGTTGACCCGGAAAGGTCGGCGCGCCGGAACTCGGGCAAGGGACGCGACAGCAACGGACTGGCGGCGCTGGGCGGTGGTGCCGCTGCGCCGCCGCAGCCCATCAGCGACAGGGAAATGACCAGGATCGTAATCAACCGCATGGAATGCGCGGAGCCTAGTGCAATCGCGGCACGGGATCGACGCCGCTGACTCGATCCGCGTGCAACCGGCCCCTACCGCATCGATCACTGCCCGGCCGGCGTGCAGCGCAGCGCCACGACCACCGCCACCGCGACCATCACGAGCAGCAGCAACAAGAGCCCCGCGCGACGCCAGCCCGCCGTCGTCCGCACCGGCTGTGAAAGCGGCGCGGGCGCGGGCGGAGCGGACCCGGGCGGCTCGGAGCGTTGGAATGCGCTACCGCCAGCGCCATCGTCGGAGGCAGGCGCGGCCTGTGGCGGTGGCCCCTCGGCGACTGGCTTTGCGGCGAGGTGCGGATCGTCCACCGTCGGCTCCAAGCTCACGCGCTCGGGCTGTGCGGGCTCGGTGTCCGCGCTGCCGTCCACGATGGGGCCCAGGGCCCGCGTCGGCGCGCCGCGCGCAACCTCGGGTAGCTTGGCGGCTTCGGGCATGGGCTGCGTGGCCTCCGCGATGGCCGTGCCCGTGGTCATCGGGCGCGCGGTGATCTTGGCGATCCGCTCCACCACCGCGTTGGCGCGCTCCCCGACCACCGGCGCGAGGGCTTGCGCCAGCTCGACCACGCTGCCGAAACGCTTGTCTCTATCCGGCTCGAGGCAGCGGTCCACCGCAGCGTACAGCGCTTCGGGCAGATCGGGCACGAGTGCGCGCAGGTCTTCGCGTTTGCCTTGGGGGATCTTGCCCAAGATCTCTTCGAGCTCTTCCCCGTCAAACGGTGGCTTCCCCGACAGCAATCGATACAGCACGCAGCCCAAAGACCAGATGTCCGCGCGGGCATCGACGGTGCGTGAGCTGTGCAGCTGCTCCGGCGACATATAGCGCGGTGATCCCAGGAACACGCGTGCACCCGTGAGCTTGGACTGGCTCTTCGTCGACTTGGCAATGCCGAAGTCCAAGACTTTGACGCGTGCCGAACCGTCCAGACGCTTCGCCAAGAACAAATTGCCGGGCTTCAAGTCTCGATGCACCAAGCCGCGAGCGTGGGCCTCAGCCAGCCCGGTGCAGGCTTCCAAGATCCAGTCCACTACTTCTTCGAACGCTACCGTCGTGCGCTCCCGGAGCACGGCGGAGAGATCTTCCCCCTCTAGGTACTCCATGACCATGAAGGGAGTGCCATCTGCGCGGCGCCCCACGTCATGCACGCGCACGACGTGATCGCTCTGCAGCCGTGCCAGCACCCGCGCCTCGCGGAAGAAACGCTGCTCGGTCTCCGCATCCGCCAGCACGCCCTCTTTGAGCAACTTGATGGCCACGCGCTGGCCCAGCTCTGCGTGGCGCGCGGCCACCACCACGCCCATGCCGCCGCTGCCGATCACCCGCTCCACGACGTATTTCTCGCCGATGCGCGCCCCCGCTTCGACCTCCGCGACCATGCGCTTGTTCCACTAGCGCAGCGGCGGCGACGGCGGAAGCGAAACGGCGAGCGGGCCCACCACGCACACTTCCGACCGGCGGAACGCTTCGTTCGCAGGTTCCTGCGCGAACGCGCTTGGCGAGATGCGTGCGCGCCCTCGCCTCAGCGGCGCAGCTCTCGGCGCTGCTCGGCCCGGGCTTCCACGTCGGCGCGACGGAAGGCAAACTTCTTGTAGCGCCCTTCTGCCCAGTCCGAAGTGCGATCGTCAAAATGGGGGCTGGCGCGATCGGCAATGTTGCCCATGGGAAAGTTGACCCAGATCTCCGGCGACCCGTCAGGAAGAAACTGGCCCACCATGCGCTCCACCGGTCCATAGTCGCTGACCCACTGCTCGGGGATCTTCAGGTCCTTGCGGAACACGCTATGCGCCACGTTCACGGTGTTCTCTCCGCCGTCGCTGGGTACCGTGGTCAATGCCACGCCAAGCCCGTAGGCATTGTCCAAATTGGTCACGTGCATCTGGCCCCAGGTGTAGCCAGCTGGGTCGACGCTTCCGAAGCGATCTGTCAGCAGCTTGGCCGTGTCGGAAAGAGCACTGAGCACGATGGCGTCGCGCCCTTCTTGTAGGATCTTGTCCCCGTTCGGATACGCGCCGGAGAGCGCCAGCGCGGCGATCTTCAGCAGGTAGAACGGCGCGGCTTCCAGAACGCGTTCGTACAAGATCGCGAAGATGTCGTCCTCCAGCGCGCGCCCGGCGGTGAAGTGCGCAAAGGCGTGGAAGGCCACCGCACCGGCAGAGTCCCGCACCATGCGCCGATCCCAATCCTGGGTCAGCAGCGTGACCAACTGCGCCAGTTCGGGGCGATTTTCGTAGGCCGACAGCGTCGGGTCCACGCCCACTTTGCTCCAGGCCTGCTGCAGCAGCGGAAGAAAGTCATCCGCCATCAGGCAGCGCGCGTCGATCTGCAGCGCTTGCATGTCCGAAAGCGTGATCTTGCCCGCTCCAGAGAGCCGCGTCAGCTCCTCGTCGATGCGCGCGGCGCGGTAACCCGGGTCGAAAAACGCGCCGTAGTAAAACGGGTCATTCGCCGCGTCGCCGTCTTTGGTGAAACCGAAGGGGTCGTTGTTGGCGGTCACGATGATGCCGCGCTCTTTGGCCCGCGTATGCGGCAGTTGCTCCAAGCTCAGGCTGCCACTCAGCCAAGCACTCTTGGCGTCGTTGCCGTCCATCACGCGCCAGGGTTCCCGCCCAGGGGCGATGGGCGCGCGCTGCGGCACCTCTAAACTCACGCGGTAGGCAATGCTGCTCTTGTCCGCGCCCACCCAGTTGTAGCTCATCTCGGGAATGCGCTCGACGGCTTCGTCGAACTCTTCGACTGTCTCGGCGCGGTTCAATTCCAGAAAGTACAAGGAGCTACGTTCTTTGAAGCCGGTCCACCCGATCATCACCGGGCGGCCGTCCGGAGACAGCGGCACGGGCACTCCCGCAAACGAGGGGTCGAACAGCACGCCATGCCCAGGCACGTCATACAGCGTGATGCTTTCCGCAGAGCCGCTGCGCACCTCGATGATCTCTTCGCGCTCTTGTAGGTCGACCCAGCTGCCGTTGACGCGCACACGGTCCGCGTCGCGCTCCACTGCCCATAGGTCCATCACGTCGCCGAAAGCGCTGGTGGGCGTGAAGACCACACCGCGGGTTTGCCCCGCAAAGATGCCCGGCGCCGGCGCGAACGCAAATCCCGCCACGTCGAAGCTGCCGCCCCCATCTTTGCTATTCAGATGCACCGCGTACATGGCGCCCATCAGCGTGAACACCAGGTGCGGATCTCCCGCAACCATGGGCGCGCCGCTTTCCGTGAAGCGTCCATCCACCGCCCAGCTATTGCTGCCCGCTTTGGGCGCAGCGAACAGCCGCCCCCAACGCTCCGGATCACCCAGCCCGGCCGGCCCGGACTTGCTGGGACGCTTCGCGGCCTGCCTTGGTGCGCTCGCCAGCAGCTCAGCAGAAGCGAGCGTCGGTGTCGCCAGGCCCGTGGACCACGCAGCGCTCTTCTGTGGCACTTCTGCAGCAGGCACGATCTGCGTTTCCCGGGCGGGCTTGAACAGCTGAATGCTGTCCAGGGCGTCGGGCGCCAACTGCCCCAAGAGCGTCACCAAGATCTCGAACAGCAGCGTCTGATCCAAACCCAGCTGGATCATCTTCTGCACGATGAACGGATCGTCTTCGTCCCAGGCCTCGGGCAGGAAGTCCAAGTCTTCCTTGCCAAAACCAAAGGGCGGGGGCACCTCGCCAGCGCGCACCTCCGCCACGCGACGATTGATCCCGGCGCGCCAAGCCTGCACCAGAGCGTAGCGCTCGGGGTGCTGCTTCTTCATCAGCGCGGCGTCCAGCGCGCCGTAGTGTGGCAGGTTGAACATGCGCACTAGCTTGTCGTCCTCCAGCGCCGTGGAGCCGAAAGAGCCTTTGAAATCCGCACCCAGGATCTCGGCGCGGCGTCCAAAGGCGAAGCGCCGCCACATCTCGATCTGCAGCAGCCGATCCGTCGCAAGCTGATAGCCATAGGCGAAGAACAAGTCTTCGTCGGTTTCGGCGTAAATGTGAGGCACGCCGAGATCGTCCACCACGATCTCGACGGGCCCACTGCCTACCGGCTTGGCTTCGTCTCCGTCACCGCAAGCGGTGAGCGACGCGCACATTGCCAACAGGCTTAGCACTCTCGCACAGCCACCGCGCGTCCGCGCAGCGACGCCGCGCAGGCGCAGCCCTGACGGCGCGGCTGAAGCCTCAGTTCGGGAGTGCCGCACGGACGTCCGCACAATTTGCCCCATCGGGCAATTGTACCATCTGGTACGAAGCGCTCTTGATAGTGAATTTCGGCTGATTCTGATCGATGAAGTCCACCTCACCGGCGCTGCACGCCTTGTTGTCGTTTCGCAAACAACCCACCACGTGGGTGTCGAGCATATGCACCGTCGCGCTGCCACTGGCTGTGGTGCAGGTATCGCGCTGTCCACCGAGCTCCACCTTGGTGCGCGTTGCCACGTAAATGGCCGTCGCGCGCTTGCCGTTGGGATTCAGCGCCTCCAACAGGGACGTCGGCGGCGCGCCAAAGGGAGCGTCGGTCCGCGGTCGGGCGAAGATCCCAGGCTTGCCATCACCGTCGTGGTCCACGGCGTTGATTTGCTTGAACGACGACGGCCAGGGGCCTTCGGCGTTGTCCATATCCATCCCGACCAGACTGACGACGGGATCCATTTGCACGGTGGCACCTACGTCAAAGCCGCTGAGGGTGCCTGTCGCGTTGAAGGTGGGGATCCCGGGCTGGTCCCAAACTTCATCGGGAATGATGGTCTGCACTTTGCCGCCGCCGGCAATGCCCGTCTTTGTCAGCGCGGGGATGGTACTGCCGCAGGGTTTGACCTTGCCAGTTGCGGGAATGGCTCCCGTAGTCGGATCCGGCGCTTGCATGTCCAGCACCGTCAGTGTCCAGATGTGCATGGTGCCCGTGCCAGCTTCGATGCCGGTCTTCGCGGGCCAGCTCACTTCCGCGATGATGTGATTGCCGCTGGTAGCCTGGGTCTGATTGTTGGCACAGCCGCCGGCAGTGGTGCCGCCGCCGCTGCCGCCAGCGCCACTTCCTGCAGTGCCGACGCTCGCGCCGGAACCGGCGCTGCCAATCGTCGCGCCAGAACCGCCGCCGAAGCCAGCTTGCCCCACTGCGCCCCCACCGCCGCCTCCGGGATCGCCACCTGCGTCGTCGTCCGAACCGCCGCATGCGGTAGCAAGTCCCATGCTCAGGGCTACCGTGGCGGCCCGCGTGAAGAGTGTCCCCATGATCCAGCTCCCTTTCTAAGTCGTGGCGCCGGCGCTTCGCGTGCCGCGCGCTGTTACTTAGAAGACACCTGCAGAGCAGCCCTCTTGCGCGAAATTTTCGAGAGCGCTACTTCGATGCGTTGCTCAGCGCCAAACCCTCGAGCTTCGATGTAGACGCGCCGCCTTCTTGACGATGCGTGATCTTCATCGTCCGCGGATCGAGGATGAGCGCCGTTGGCAAGCCATTGGAGCCGTTTGTACGGAACGTAAAGTCGGGATCCGCCGCAACGGCCCAAGAACCATTGGAGTAGCTGTCCCTCCAACTCTGCGCGGTACTCACCGTAGCGGGCTGACCGTACGCATTTTCGATCATCAGCGTCAGGATGCGGATCCCCTTCTGCTGCCAGCCGTTGGCCATCTTCGAGTTGTACTTGGCCGCCTCGGTCTTGCAGGCGCCGCACCAGGTCGCGCTCTGGATCAGCAGCACTGCGTGGACCCCGCGGCTGCCGTCACAGTCGTGGTAGTCCGCCGCGGTGATCGTCGAGACCGATGTGCTGTTTTCCGGAAAGCCCTGCCAGCTCAGGGATGGGCTGATGGTGTCGCCCACCTTCGTGCCGTAGGGGCCCGGCGGGTAGGTGCACGGCGAGGCCCCGGTGGTCCCGCCCGTTGCCGGTGGCGGCGGATCCGGCGGCGGATTCGTGGCTCCCCCCCCGGGGCCCGGTGGCGGGGGATCCGGCGGAGAGTTTTGCCGCGGCGGTCGCCGGCTGGCGCGCGGGGCCGGGCGGGCTGGTCGTCGTTTCATCCGAGGATTTCATCGGCGGCACGGCCATGTTCGGCGGCGACGGGCTCTATCCGGAGGCGGAAGACCGCCTCGGTCGCTTCGCATCGCTGCTGGCCGGCCATCCCGGCATCGCGGTCCGCCCGCTCTTCTACGTGCGCCGCACCTCCGCCTTCGTGCTGTCCTGCCTGTCGCAGGAGATCGCAAAGGGCCGCGTGGTGCGCCGGCACGATCTGGCCAGGGCGGTCAAGCCGGTCCGGTTCCGCTGGCGGCGGGTGATCAAGGCGATGGAGGACGCGCTCCACGCTCCGGTGCCGGTCCGGCGCTTCGAGACGATCGAGACGCTCGGCGGCCACGGCTTCACGCTCGACCCGACGATCGGCGAGTTCCTGCTGTCGCACGAGAACATCCGG
>CALMUT010000121.1 GCA_937872925.1 uncultured Myxococcales bacterium
GGTTTGTCCGCGGTGGGGTCCCCGGGCCGGGGGTGGCGGCTGCGGGACGAGCCGCTTTCAGGTGTGGACCCTGGCGGCGCGGTGAAGGTCGGGGAGGTCGTGCGGCGGGTTGCCGCCGCTGGAGCTGGCGTCCTGGTCGCAGATCACCGTGTGCGCGAGGCTTTGGCGTTCTCGGATCGGGCGGGCTTGCTCTTAGACGGGCGTGTGTGCGTGTGGGAGTCGCCCGAGGCCTTTGAGGACCATCCCGAGGTCCGTAACCGGTACCTGGGATGAGCGACGGCAAAAATCCCCGAATTTGGCGGCAACACGACTTGGGCTCACTTCTTGCTCTCACGATGATAGACTTCCCAGGGTCGGCCAAGGCCTGACGCCCCACTGACGGAACCACCATGGAAATTAAGCAGCAACTGCGCATGTCGCAGCAGCTCGTGATGACACCACAGCTGCAACAGGCCATACGGCTGCTGCAGCTCTCGCGCCTCGAACTCATCGACGAAGTGCGCAAGGAGCTCGACAACAACCCGGTACTCAGTGAGGACGAGCCCGACGCACGCGCTCGGGACAAAGAAGCCAACGCCCGGGCTGCGACTGCCGAAGAACGCGACTTTCCAAAAGGCGACCACGCGGAGGACTCGCGGGAGTCCGAAAAAGCTGCTCGCGAAGTGGATTGGGAGAAGTTCCTCGAAAACCGCTCGATGCAGCAACCCATGCCGTCCAATCGAGGCGGCTTCGACGACCTGCCGCCCATCGAGCAAAACCTGACCAAGCCAAGAGGCTTGCACGACCATCTGCTGTGGCAACTGCAGCTCAGCGACTTCACGGATGTCGAGCGCCGCTTTGCTGAGTTGGTGATCGGCAATCTGGACGACAATGGCTACCTGGACTTGAAGGGCGTGGAGCGCGACGACGGAACGCGCACTCCGGATCTGACCATCGAAGACCTGGGCCACGAAGCTGGATTACATCCCGAAGACATTCCGTTGGTTTTGGAGATGATCCAGAACTTCGATCCCCTGGGGGTTGCCGCTCGAGATCTGCAAGAAAGCCTCCTGATCCAGGCCAGGACCTACGGCTACGAGGATTCCGAACTCGAGATCATCGAAAACCACATGCACCACCTGGAGAAGCACAACTACCAGGCCATCGCGCGGGAAATGAAGATCCCGATCGAAGAGGTGTACGAGGCAGCCAAGGAAATCCAAAAACTCGAAAGCCGTCCCGCGCGTAACTTCACGGAGACGGACGACCGCAGTATCGGTATCACGCCAGATGTCTATGTGATCAAGGACGGCGACGAGTTCATCGTCATGGACAACGACCGCGGTGTCCAACGGCTCTACATCAACGAAGATCTTACCAAGAAGTTGATGAAGGATCCGAACGCCAAGGAATTCATTGGCGAGAAGCTGCGCAACGCTCAGTGGCTGATCCGCGCCATAGAGCAGCGTCGAAAGACCATCATCAAAGTGTCCGAGTGTATTGTGGAGAAGCAGCGGGACTTCTTCGAAAAGGGCGTCGCGTACCTCAAGCCGATGATCTTGCGTGACATCGCTGAGGCCGTAGGCATGCACGAGTCGACCATCAGCCGGGTGACTACCAACAAGTACATGCATTCCCCCGCAGGGCTTTTCGAGCTGAAGTACTTCTTCAACTCCAGCATTCGTCGTGTGGGCGAAGAGGACATCGCCAGCGAAAGCGTGAAGCAGGCCATCAAGAAGATCATCGAGGACGAGGATAAACAGAGTCCGCTATCGGATCAGGCCATCGTGGAGATTCTGGAGAAGACCGAAGGCATCAAGATCGCTCGCCGCACCGTCGCCAAGTACCGTGAGATGTTGGGCATTCTCGCGTCTTCCAAGCGCAAACGACTTTTTTGAACTTTCTAGAACTGATCGCCCCCAGCTGCGGGGCACTTTGCACAACCCCTCTCAGGAGAAGCTCGTGAACATCAGCATCACGTTCCGACATATGGACGCCAGTGAATCCATCAAATCCTACGCTCGGGAGAAGGTCGCGAAACTCCAGAAGTTTCTGCGCCAGCCGATGTCGGCAAAGGTGACGCTGTCCCTGGACCGCCTCAAGCACGTAGCGGAAACACGTGTTTCTGCCGGCGGCGCGCACCTGGAGGCCAAGGAAGCCACCGCGGATATGTACGTGTCCATCGACCGCGTCATCGGCAAGCTGGAGCGTCAAATCCGCGGCACCAAAGGCGCGGCGCAATCAAAGAAGCGACGCTCGGGCGATTCCATTCGCGGCGGCGCACTCACCAAGAAGGCACCCGCCAAGAAGAAGGCGCCCGCCGCCAAAAAAGCGGTCGCGAAAAAGAAGACCGCAAAGCGCGCGAAGGCTCGCTGAGCGGCGTTCGTTCGTTCCATGCGCCTGACCGATGTCCTCGTGGCGGGACGGATCCTCGTCGACCTCGACGGCGGATTCGTGCACGGCAAGGTAGACGCGCTGCGCCTGCTTTCGAGCCTGCTCGCGCCCGCCGTTGGGGCACCGAAGGACCAAATCGAAAAACTGCTGTCGGATCGTGAACAGGTGCAAAGCACCGGGATTGGGGACGGCGTTGGGATCCCACACGCCTTCATCGAATCGGCGACCCGGCAGGAAGCAGCGCTCTTGCTGTGCCCCCTGGGCGTGCCCTTCGACGCCATCGACGGGCAAAACTGCACCATCCTGTTTGGCGTGGTTGGCCCCCGGCGGCCGGGTGAACACCTGAAACTTCTGGCTCGGATCTCGCGCATGCTCCGGGATGCCGACACCCGCAGCCGCCTGGTGCATTCAGAGGACGCCGAAGCAGCGTACCAACTGATCCGAAACCACGACGAAGCGATGGGGGCTGTATGACCGTGTATGAACCTCCGGATACACAACTCTCCGTACCGGTGCGTGAGCTCTTGGAGGATCCAGCCCTTGGCCTGAAGGTGCGCGTCCTGGCGGGGGAGGGCGGTCTCGATCGCTTGATCGCCCATCCTAGGATTCAGAAGTCCGGTTTGGCGCTGGTCGGGCACATGCACGGCATCATTTCCGAGCGGGTCCAGGTGCTGGGCGAAACGGAGATGTCCTTTGCGGCCGGGCTCAGCGCTCCGGAGCAACGCGCGGCCGCGCTGGGCCTGTTTTCCCTCGGGCTTTCCTGCGTCGTGATCACCCGAGGGGTGCAGCCGCCCCAGGATTTCATCGCGCAAGCCGAACTCACGAATACTCCCCTGGTCGTGTGCCAGGAGCGCTCCTCGTCTGCGATTACCGCGCTGCACACCCTGTTGGACGAGCGCTTGGCCCCGCGAACCCGCGTCCACGGCGTTCTCGTGGATGTATTCGAAGTGGGCGTATTGCTGCTCGGAAAGAGCGGCATTGGCAAGAGCGAGTGCGCGCTAGAGTTGGTCATGCGCGGGCATCGTTTGGTCGCGGATGACGTCATCGAGTGTGACTACAAGCCGCCCGGAATGATCTTTGGCGAGCCCGCGGAACTCCTACGTCATCACATTGAAGTGCGCGGGCTTGGTATCCTGAACATCAAGGACCTGTACGGCGTGACCGCGATCCGAACCCGCAAACGCATCGACCTGATCGTGCAGCTGGAACTCTTCAAAAAGGACAATCACTACGACCGGATTGGCTTGGATGAGCACCACAAGGAAGTGCTAGGCGTTCCGATCCGGGAAGTGATCTTGCCGGTGCGCCCAGGTCGCAACATGAGCTCTATCATCGAAATTGCCGCGCGGGACGAGCTGTTGCGTCAGGCGGGCCACCACCCGGCGCGGGAATTCGTGGAGCGCCTGGAGGCCCAGACCGTCATGCGAGAGCACCGGCCTCCGAGTGGCACGCTACCCCGGCCGAACCCGCCGGAGAGCTCCGCTCCGCCGCCCGTTGGTCCCAGGAGACCTCGTTGAGCGGCTGCGGTCATCTTGTCGTGGTCACTGGAATGTCCGGGGCCGGAAAGTCTACAGCGCTGCACGCGTTGGAAGACTTGGGATTTTTCTGCGTCGACAACATGCCCCCACCCGTGGCCGGCGCCACCTTGGTGGCCCTCGGGGGTGCCGGGGTTTCTCGGGTCGCATTCGGTATCGACGTACGTGTGCGCAGCTTCGTCGACGCCATCGGGGATCTGGTGGATTCCGTGGGCGACCTAGCCCAAGTGGTCGACGTCCTGTTTCTTGACGCAGCAGACGCCAGCTTGATCCGCAGGTTCTCAAGCACGCGCCGGCCCCATCCTCTCTCAACGACTCGCGGGGCGGGGGCGGGCAGCGAAGCCCCGGCGCTGCTCGACGGCATCAGCATCGAACGGGAAAAGCTTGCGCTACTGCGCGCTCGGGCCACGCACGTGATCGACACGACGGGGCTGTCTGTCCACGAGTTGCGCCGTCGCGTGTTATCGCATTTCGGTCCAACGGCGGGCGTGACGCCGCGCATGCGCATCCGGGTGGTTTCCTTTGGTTTCAAATACGGCGCGCCCGTGGATGCCGACTTGGTCTTTGATGTGCGCTTCTTGAAGAACCCGTATTTCGAGCCGGGGCTTCGAGAGCTGACCGGAAACGACGAAGCCGTGCGCGACTACGTGTTCGCAGAGTCAGATACCCAGGAGTTGCTTGGGCATCTGCTTTCGCTATTGGAGTTTTGTGTGCCGCGCTACGAAGTCGAGGGCAAGAGCTACCTCACCGTAGCCATTGGCTGCACGGGGGGTCGGCATCGGTCTGTGGCGCTCGCGCATCGGATTGCCAGCCACCTCCAAGAGAAGACCGGAGGCGCCGTGGATCTGGTGCACCGCGACGTGAATC
Source organism: uncultured Myxococcales bacterium (assembly GCA_937872925.1). Lineage (GTDB taxonomy): Bacteria > Myxococcota_A > Polyangia > Polyangiales > Polyangiaceae > JACKEA01. The sequence continues at coordinate 4,776 of CALMUT010000121.1, forward strand.
GGGCGAGTCCAGATCGGGAGAGCGACGTCGGAGGGAGCAGCGCCTAAGTGCAGACGGCGAGGGGAAGTTTCGAGGTCAAAAACAAGCTCGGGCTGCACGCACGAGCCGCCACGAAGCTGGTGCAGCTTGCGTGTAAGTTCCCTTGCGAAGTCACCGTGAGTCGGGACGGGCAGGCAGCCAACGCCAAGAGCGTCATGGGCGTGCTATTGCTTTGTGGCTCCCAGGGGTCGATCTTGTGCGTCGAGGCAGAGGGAGAGCAGGCCGAGGAAGCGGTCCGCGAGATTGGGGCGCTGATCGACGGCCTTTTCGGCGAGGGGCAGTGAGGTGGGAACTGTGGCGACAGGGGTGAGTTGATGTCAGAGCATCCGCCGCGGTCTATGCCGCCCTCGACGGAGCGCCCAAGCGTCGTGTTGGAAGGCATTGCCGGTTCGCCGGGCCTGTCCATCGGGCGAGCCGTGGTTGTGGACACGCACCGACCGGGCGTGGTGCGCCGCCATATCAGTCGGGCTGCGGCAGATGGAGAATTGCAGCGCTTCGACGCCGCTGCGGTCTCCGCGGCAAGCGCGCTCAGAGACGTCGCCGAACGGGTCCGCAAGGGCCCGGGTCGCGCGGAGTCCTCGATCCTCGAAGCCTACGTCTTGATGGTGCAAGATGAAACGCTGCGCGAGGACGTCGAGCGGCGCATTCGAATCGATCAGCAATGTGTGGAATGGGCTCTCGAAAGCACGATCGTCGACATGGCCGCACAGATGCGCGAGGGCGATGATCCGTATCTTGCTGAACGTAGCCACGACTTCGAGTTCATCGGTGACCGCCTGCTGATGGCGCTTTCCGGCCGAAAGCGCGACGCTGTCACGCCCAGACTGGACGCGCCGGGCATCGTCGTGGGAAGTGATCTTTCGCCAGCGGAGACCGCAACCTTTGACCGCGGCCACGTGCTGGCCATGGCCACGGAGATCGGTACGCGCACGAGCCATACGGCCATCCTGGCCCGCGCGTTGGAAATCCCCGCAGTGGTCGGCGTGCGTCGCCTGCTCGAAGTCGTAGGCAACGGCGACATGCTCATCGTGGATGGCACCCGTGGACGGGTCGTGGTGTCGCCGGATGCGGAAACCATCGAGCGCGCCAGCAAGCGTGCAGAGCGGCGTTTGGTGCAGGTGCGTGGGCTGCTAGAGGCCCGCGACGCGCCGGCGACCACGCGCTGCGGCGCCGCCGTACAGCTGAGCGCAAACATCGAGTTGCCCGGCGAAGCAGAAATCGCGGTCGATCTGGGGGCGCAGGGCGTCGGCCTCTACCGGACGGAGTTCTTGTACGTCGACCGGTCCCAGCCCCCCGGGGAGCTCGAGCAATACGAAACCTACGCCCGGGTGCTCTCGGCCATGGGAGGCCGTCCGGTGACCCTGCGCACCTTCGACATCGGCGGCGACAAGTTCGTTAGCGCCTTCCAAGTACCGAAGGACATGAACCCGGCCCTAGGACTGAGAGCAATTCGGCTCGGGCTTTCGCGACCCGAGATCCTCAAAACACAGTTCCGCGCGATGATCCGCGCGTCAGCTCATGGCGACTTGCGCATCATGATCCCCATGATCGCATCTCTCAGCGAACTCACACAGGCGCGGGAGCTCTTTGCCCAGGCGCGAGCCGAGGTGAGCGCTGCAGGGCACGGGAGCGCTGCGGAGATCCCCCTCGGCATCATGGTGGAAGTCCCGTCGGCTGCAGTGATGGCCGATGTGCTGGCTCAAGACGCAGAGTTCTTCAGCATCGGGACGAACGATCTCGTGCAGTACACGCTGGCCGTCGATCGCACGAATCGCGAACTCGCCCACTTGGCGACGCACTTCGATCCATCCATCCTACGCCTGATCCGCGGAGTGGTGGCTGCAGCGGTCGCTAAAGGCCGTCCCGTGGTTGTGTGTGGGGCGATGGCCTCCGACCCCCTCGCGACGGTGCTGCTCTTGGGCCTTGGGCTGCGCAACTTGAGCATGGAAGCGGCCGCCATTCCCAAGGTGAAGGCCGCGATCGCGCGCGTGACGCTGGCGGAGGCGGAGGCCCTCGCGCTGCAGGCCCTTGGACTCGGGACCGCGACGGAGGTGGAGGCTCTCGCACAGGCGGCCCTGGCAGACCGGCTCGCTGACCTGATCGACGACGCCTGATTTGTGGGGCAATCGCCGGCCGTAGGTCGCGCCTGGGGCAGCAGCCCCTCTGCTTTTAGGGCAATGGGCCCTTGGCTCCGGGGAGTGGAATTGCTAATCACTTTCGCTGATGAATCGCTGGTCGGCCCTGCTGCTCGCGCTCGCCTGCGCGTGCGCGCTCCTTCTGCCGGGCTGTCCCGAGAACCTTCCACCCTATCGGGTGCGCGGGCAGACGCGGCTGACGCTGCTGCATACGTCCGACATGCATTCCCGGCTGTTCCCCTATGCACTCCAGATCACCCAGTCGGACGCGTCCCTGGGTCTAGGCTCCGCGGCTACGGTTTCGACCGTTGGGGGCGCCGCACGCATCGCCTATCTGATCGGGCGGGAGCGCGCACGCTCCGACCGCGTCCTTCATATCGATGGCGGAGATTGCTTCCAGGGCGCGCCGGTCTTCAACTTCTTTGACGGTGAGGCGGAAATCCGCGCGCTCGGCATGATGGGCGTCGACGCCCAGGTGATCGCCAATCACGAGTTCGACAAGGGCGCCCTCAACGCACGTCAGCAGTATCAGAAATGGGGCACGTTCCCGGTGCTGGCTGCGAACTACTTGCTGGAGGACCCGTCTGCGCCCGGCAATCCGCAGCTCGAGAACGTGCTGCAGCCCTTCACGACCTTCAATCTGCGCGGGCTCAAAGTGGGCGTCATCGGCATGGGCAATTTGTCCAGCTTGAGTTCCCTCTACGAACGCCCCAGCCGTCTGGGCGTGACGCCCCTAGAAACCGTCGACGTTGCCCAGACCTACATCGACCTGCTGCGCCCCCTCGTCGACATCGTGGTGTTTGTCACGCATTTAGGCCTCGGGGGCGACGAAGAGATGATCCGGCATACGACCGGAATCGATGTCGTGCTGGGGGGCCACAACCACATTGTGCTGCAGCCTCCCAAGATCGTCACGGACTGCAACTTGGTCGACGACCAAGGCCGCAATTATATCGAGTTGCGCGATGCTGACGGCAATCCCACCGTGCGCCGCTTCTGTCACCCCCGGCCGGTCGTCCTCAACCACTCGGGCGCTTTTGCCAAATACGTTGGGCGCTTGGATCTCGTGGTCAGCGACCAGGCCGAGGACTTCGATTTCCCGTACGACCCAGTCAACGGCTTCGAAGTCGTGGGCAACGACTTCAAGCTGTTCCCGGTCACCAGCGATTTGCCCCAAGACCGGGCGGTGACGGAGTTGCTCGAGCCGTATCGCGCTGAGCTCGACGCATTGGTGGATTTGGATCTGCTGGTTGGCTATGCACCGGATGGGTCCCGGCGATTCGGAACCGGCGGCGGAGATTCGCCCTTGGGCAACTTGATCTCGACGGCCATGTGGCGGCGCATCGGCATCGAGACGGATTTCTCCTTGACGAATACCACCGGGATCCGCGCCGACATGGTGCCTGGGCCCGTCACCGTGGAGCAGATGTTCAACATCTTTCCCTTCGATAACTCCATCACCAAGATGCAGCTCTCGGGCTCCGAAGTGCAGGAGATGTTCGACTTCGTGGCGCGTCGCTCCGCCGGCCGCGGCTGTTCCACGCAAGTTCAGATTGCCGGCGCGCGCCTGGTGCTGAACTGCAAGGGGTGCGACAATCCGGTCAAAACCGCCTGCGGCAAGAACGAGCATTGCCCCTCCAATGAGTGCGACCTGACCGATCCCGCGCCGAACGGCACGAGCGACCGGCCTGGAAGCTGCGTGGTCACGGCCTGCGCGGACGCCATCTACATTGGCTCGAACGAGAAGACCTGTAGCTCCGACGCGGACTGTGGCGGGCAGCTCAACGCCTGTGATCTCAGCTTGCGGGACGACCAAGGCCGCGGCACCTGCTTGGTCCAAATCGACCCCACAGGGTCCTACGAGCTCGCCACCAGCACTTATCTGGCCGGAGGCGGTTCTGGCTTCGTCGTGTTGAAGAAGAACACCACGCAGCTCGACACCAAGATCCAGCAGCGGGACGCCTTGATTGACTGGGTACGGGGCGGCAAACCCTGTGGCTTCCGTCCGGAACACACCACGGACGACGGACTCCGCGCGTGTGCGACGGACGCGGACTGCTCGGCCCTTGGTGGCAGCTTCTCTTGCGCCTGCCCAGAGAATTCCGCCGAGGCAGCGGACGGAACTTGCGTCAGCCAAGGGGCCTGCGGTTCGGGCGGGCGCTGTGTGCTGACGGCCTGTCGCCAAGGCGTCGCGGACTTCTTCCGCCAGTCCTGCGCGGACGCACAATCTGCCATTGCCATTGCCAGCTGCACCTCCAAAGTCGGGGCCTGCCAACTTGGCGGCGAACAGTGCAAATTCCTGGCGTGTATCGATCGAGATTTGGGCAGCACGTCGGACGCTCGCGTGCTGATGGTGGGCCGATGAAACGCGGGCTGATACTCGCAGCACTTCCACTTTTGGCGTGCACGACACAAAACGAGATTGTGGAGCGTACGGAGGCGCTGCGGGTTGATGTGCGCGCCGCCGACGGCTCGCAGTTGCCCGGGCAAAATGAGCCGCCCCTGCCGTTGCCGATCGGTGAAGTCGAGCTGGAGATTGACGTGCGCGCCCGCTTGCCCAGCGGAGACATCGACGTCGGCTTCAATGGCTTTGTGCGCATCGGCGCAGAACCCGGCGCCATCGTCAGCGTGACGGGGGATCGTGCGAGTGGACGCAATGTGCTCGTTCTGGACGGCGTTGCAGAAAAGCAGCGGGTCACGGTGCGCAACGCCCGGGGCACGACGCGCATCTGGGCCGAAGACATTGGCTACGTGCCGGCGGACCCGAATCAGCCCCCCCTCTGCGCCGACGGCCTGGACAACGACGACGACGGCCTCTTCGACTTTCCCCAGGATCCGGGCTGCGCCTTCGCCAATGACGACACCGAGACCTCCGGCACTTTCGCCACGGGAGTCTCCAAACCGGTGCGCTTTGAAAAGCCGCGCATCGGAGACATCCAGGGCAGGGGAGCGCAAACCCCGTACCAACTCGAGGGCGTCGACGTCGCAACCGACGATCCGGCGAACCTGATCGTCACGCGCATTTCCTCCGATGGCTTTTACGTGACGGACACCACGGACCCGGGGGGGTACAACCACGTGTTTGCGTTCACCTTCAACGCGCCTGCGGGCATGCGGGTCTGTGATCGGCTGACTGGGCTTTCGGGAACGGCTCTGGAGTTCTTTGGGTTTACCGAGCTCTCGTTTCCTTCCTTTGACTTGAAAGAGTGGCGCTTTCCAACTCCAACGGACCCCGGAGACGGCCCCTGCCAGGTTCCGGAGCCCATCGTCTTGGACGAAAACTCCGTGGACGACGGCGTGCTCTTGGAGCAGATCGAAAGCGCGCTGGTGCGCGTGCAAGGCGTGACGGTGGGCGCGTTCTTTGGTGACAAGCCGGCCCAAGGCGGCTTCAAACCCGACGCGTCCAACTGTGATTTGGACGGCAACGGCAGCATCGACTTCGAAACCATTGGCAGCCTCGAGGCGGAATGCGCGAACTTGTGCGGTGCGGATCCGCAGTGCGTGGAGTGGACTGGATTTGCCGCACGGGGCAACTACCGCGTGGTGTTCCCGAACGGCAAGAGCGTTCAGGTGAATACGGGTACGGTGCCGCGTACGCGCTTTGACCCCGTCGCGATGCGCGGGAAGCCCATCTCCGTGATCACCGGCACGCTGCGGAACTTCAGCGGCGGCGCTTTGAATTGGACCATTGAAGCGCGCTGTCCCGTCGACCTGGTGTGCGACGAAGCCACGCAAACGGCGTGCGTGGAAGGTCCGAAATCCCCTATCAGCTCGCAGATCGCGTGTGTGTTTCCAAGGACTCAGGATGACCCGAACGAAGCTTCGAACTAGCGTGCGCCATCTTTCGCGCGCCCACTTTTCCCGACTAGCATTCGGGTGCGCTTTCTTTGGAACGTGTTTGGTTCCGCTGGCAGCTCATGGGCAGCCCGATCCGGAAGCCCCGGAGCCAGAGAAGGTGGAGCTGGAGGAGACGCCCCCGGCGGAGCCAAAGCCCGTCGCAACACCGGTGCCTCCACCCGAACCGCAGCCCGAAGTCGCGGAAAAGGCCCCGGCGGCGTCTTCCGCGGCGCGCAGCCCCGAAGTGGACCTGGCGGAGCAGCGCGACAAGACCGCAGCCGCCCAAGCGGATCCCAACAAGCCGCGTGCGCATAGCGATTTTGTCGACACGCGCCTGACCTGGACCTTCGGCGACGACGACTTCTTACACGATACCGGCGAAGCCATTCCGCTGTCGCCAAACGCAAGCATCGGTGACCGTTCACAGTACCGACTGTTCTTTGACAACTTGAACTCGCGCTTTTCCGGCCGCGAAAACGTGTCGCACCTCGTGCTCTACGGCAAGCTGCCCGGCTACATCGACAACCTCGAGACCGAGGCGGCGCTCGTTCTGCGCGTGAACATGTCGAGCTTGGCTAGCCAATCCAATAACGTCGACAAGGTCTTCGAAGACGCGGGAACGTACCTCCGGGTTTTCTACTCAACGGGCGGCACGGATAAAGCTCCTGAGGGAGCCAGCGTCGTGCTCTATCCCATCGACACCGACCGCTTTCGCCTGGGTTACCTGTACGACATCTCCTGGGGCGGCACGAACGCACGCATCAACCAGTCGATCTTCCCGCGCCTCCAAGGCAGCGCGCCCGGGGCCAAGCTGCAATACGATGGCGATGGCTTCTACGGCTACTTGGGCTTCAAAACCGCCAGCATCGTCGAAGTGCAGCAACGCATCGTCGAAAGCGGCAGCGGCGAAGGCGCAACGACCGATACGGTGCGGGTTGCCGAGACGAACTATGGCTTCCTAGGCGGCGCGGGCGTCGACCTGGCCAAGATGCTGCGCGTGGATGCAGGCGCCGGCTATTTCCAGCAGGGCCGTTTCGAGGAGCCCGACGTGCTTGGTGAGCGGGTCTTCACTTTTGGCTTCTCGGGTCGCGTGGTGGTGCATGACGGCATGCCCGTGCCGAAGAGCGCGGACTTCTCGCTGTACCGCAACGACCCCAACGCGCCGGTGGAGCTGTTCAAGCCCACCTCCTACGAGCCAGGCAAGCTGAGCTGGGCGCTTTCCGCGGAAGGTTCTCAGCTGCACCAGAACCTCAAGGACTTTGACCGACCGGGGACGACGGACATCCAACTGGCACGCGCTGCAGCCGTACAGGCAAACCTGCAGTACGGCTACCTGCGCACGAGCCTGTCTGCGATCTACCGCGACCTGGCGTTTGTCTTGCGTAACCAGCCGAGCTTCATCCCGTTCCAAACCATTCCAGAAGAAGCAAAGACAGAAGACGAGACTTTCTTCGCAGTGTCGTCGGACTACTACATCGAGAGCGCGCGACTCACGCCGGGCTTTGGCGCAGGCTTGCAGATGCCGGCGACCTTCGGCAGTGAATCCGTGCCGGATTTGTTCGGGCAGACTGTGTCGCGAACCATCGTGGTGCGGGAACAGGGAAACCTGGCGTTCTTGCCCGCCAACGAAACCCGCGTGCCGATCCTGCAAGCGCGGGCGAGCCTTAAGTGGGATTTGTCGCCGATGATGAGCGCCGTCACTTGGCTGCAATATCGGCGGGACAACAACTCGACGCGGCTCGAGCTCGATCCCAGCGGCACCGTCCTGCTCCGGCGCTTCATTTCGCCGGATTTCGTGGGCTACGGCGTTGCCATGCAGGCCCGCTTCTGAGTCCGGATGCTGCACGCCAAGTGCGACCCCGCGCGTCGCACTTGGACGTCCGCGGTCGCGTCTTCGGCCGCCACGTCCCGACGATACCTAGGCAAAATCCGAGGTTTGGGCAGCTGAGACCTGAACGCGGGTTCGGCCCGATGCGTGCATGTCTGCGGACGTGCCCCGACCTGCGACATTCTCATACCCTTGGTTCCAACCCCTGGCGATCCTCGCCGGCACCACGCTGCTTGCCGGATGCTTGGGTTCCATCAGCGAACCCGGCGAAGACCTGACCCAGGGCGGGGGCCCCGGCGGCAAGGTCGGCAGCGGGCCGCCTATCGGCAACATCAAGGAGGCCGTGGGTGCGTCGAGCCAGCTGCGCCGGCTGACCCGCGCAGAGTACAACAACACAGTGCGGGATCTGCTGGGGGACAGCACCGCGCCCGCCGACGCATTTTCTCCGGACGAGAAGGCATTGGGCGTGGCCATTGGCGGCACCGTGACCAACTTGTTGGGAGAGCAGTTTCAGGACGCGTCGGAAGGGCTTGCTGCAAACGCCGCCACCAATCTGAGTGCAGTCACCTCCTGCGATCCGGCCCAATCCGGTGAAGACACTTGCGCCGCTGACATCGTGGACAACTGGGTGCCCCGGGCCTACCGGCGTGCCCTCGAAGGCGACGAACGCTCACGACTCATGGCGCTCTACTCGGCTGTGAAGTCCAAGTACGACTTCAAGGCCGGAGTGGAAGTCCTGGTACGCGCGGCGCTGCAGTCGCCACATTTCTTGTATGTCGTGGAGACCGGTGAGGGCCCGTCGGGTCGGATCCCGCTAACGCAATTCGAGCTGGCGTCGCGCATGAGCTACTTCCTGTGGAGCTCCATGCCGGACAAGACACTATTCGACGCCGCCAAAGCCGGACAGCTCGCCGACGCTGGTAGCATTGAAGCGCAGGCGCGGCGCATGCTCGCAGATCCCCGCGCGGTGGACACGGTGCGCTCCTTTCACCGCCAGTGGCTTGAGCTCGAGCATCTGGACAGCCTCAACAAGGACACGGACTATTACCCGGCCTTCAACGACGCTCTGCGAAGCGCGATGGCCGAGGAGACTGAGCGTTTCGTCGAGCACGCGGTGCTCAAGGAAGGCTCCTTCGCCGGGCTGTTCACCGCGGACTACACCTTCGTGAACGCCGAGTTGGCGCAGCTGTACGGCGTCGCACCTCCGAGTTCGGGTTGGGCGAAAGTCTCCCTACCCAAGGACAAACGCGCGGGGCTATTCACCCAAGCCAGCTTTCTATCCGCCCATGCGCACCCCAATCAGACGTCGCCCATCTTGCGCGGCAAGTTCGTGCGCGAAGCGGTACTGTGTCAGCTGATTTCGCCCCCTCCGCCCAATGTTGAGATCGTCGTGCCCAAGCCCGAGCCAGGACTGAGCACGAAAGACCGGTTTGCGCAGCATTCGTCGGACCCAGCTTGCGCTCAGTGCCACAAACTGATGGATCCCATTGGCTTCGGGTTCGAACGCTACGATGGCATTGGAGCGTTTCGCGAAACTGAAGAAGGCAAGAGCATCGATGACTCCGGCGAGTTGCTCGAGTCCGATGTGGACGGACCGTTTCTGGGCGCTGTCGAATTGGCGCAAAAGCTCGCTGGGAGCGACTTGGCGAAAGATTGCATGACTCGCCACTGGTTTCGTTTCGCGCTGAAGCGCGGCGAAGACGCCGATGAATACACCATCGCGCAGGCGAACATCCGCTTCAAAGACTCCGGCTACGACATTCGAGAGTTGATGATTGCACTGACCACCGCTCACGGATTCCGCTACCGCAGCCAGGAGACTTTGTAATGAAACGTCGAAACTTTCTGCGCAACGCGGCAGTCGGCGCGGCCGCCATGTCGCTACCTTTCACGCGATTGCTCGACGCGCGCGCGGCCGACCCCGCGTTCCCAAAGCGCTTGGTCGTGTTCTTCTCCCCGAATGGCACCATCTACGACAGCTGGCTGCCTAGCGGAGGCGAGACTGGATTCACCCTCAGCACCATTCTCAAGCCCCTGGAGCCGCACCGCGACAAGTTGCTCATCTTGGACGGGCTGGACATGGTCAGCAGCAACTTCGGCATTGGCGACGGACACCAGCGCGGCATGGTGCATATGCTAACCGGGTCGGAGCTCAATCCCGGTCCGTTTCAGGGCGGGGGCGACGCAGGCACGGCGGGATGGGCCAGCGGCGCCTCCGTGGATCAACTCATCGCCAAGCACTTGGGCGTCGAGTCCCTGGATTTGGCGATCCAGCCCGGCGGCAAGACGAACTGGAGCCGCATGTCTTACGACGGCGGTGACGCACCGCGGGACCCTTACGAAGACCCGTACACGGTTTTCGACAAGCTCTTCGGCGGGCTGCTGAAGGATCCGAAGGAAGCGGACCGTGTGCGCTTCTTGCGGCAGAGCGTGCTCGATCACGTGCGTGAAGATCTGACGCGCCTGGAAACGCGGTTGCCCACGGCGGAGAAGTCCAAGCTACAGGCGCACCTTGAGGCAGTGCGCGTCCTGGAAACCAAGCTAGACCCGTCGGGACAGTTGGGCGGTTTTTGCGCGCCGGTGTCCCCGGGAAATAAGATCGACCACAAGGCGAACGACAATTTTCCGAAGATGGTCGAGCTGATGACGGACCAGGCTGTGATGGCCCTCGCTTGCAACGTCACCCAGGTGGTCGGTATTCAATGCAGCAAGAGCGTCGGTGGCACGCAGATGAAGTGGCTAGGGGTGGACAGCAACCATCACTCGCTGTCCCACGAAGACAACGGCCAGCCCGACATCCCGCCACTGATCAAGATCAATACCTGGTACGCCGAGCAGTTTGCGTACCTGCTGCAGAAGATGAGCGAGGTTCCAGAAGGCGACGGCACGCTGCTCGACAACTCGGTGGTGCTGTGGTGCAACGAGCTCGGGTCTGGAAACACCCACAGCCGCAAGAAGCTCCCCATCGTGCTAGCCGGCGGCCTGGGCGGGCACTTCAAGACGGGGCGCTTCCTGAAGTACGCTTCCGGCACGGCTCACTCCAAGCTACTGGTGTCCTTGATGCAGGCCTTTGGCATCCAAAAGGACAGCATTGGGACGACGAAGGCCGGCACCGGGGCCCTAGACAATCTGACCTGAGGCCTCCCGAGGCGCCTGAGGGAGAAGCCGCGATTCGCTGTTCTAGTGGGACTGGAAATTCGATGGGCGGATCCAGTTGACCGGGGGGCGGCCGCGCGTATACTCGCGCGACTTTTTAGAAGGAAAGATACCGACATGCCCCTAGCACCGGGCGCCAAGCAGAGCGTCATCACTGGCTTTCGCACGCACGAAAAAGACACGGGTTCGCCCGAGGTCCAGGTCGCATTGCTGAGCCAGCGCATCCAGTACCTCACCGACCATTTTCAAACCCACAAGAAGGACCACCATTCGCGCCGTGGTCTGTTGAAGTTGGTGGGTCAGCGTCGGCGTTTGCTCGACTACCTGAAGAAGAAGGACGTCGAGCGCTATCGGAACATCGTCGCCTCCCTCAGTCTCCGTAAGTGAGACTTTGAAGCGACGATTCTAGATTTTCCGCTTGCGGCGCGTTTCGTTCGCTTCATCTTCGCTTCGTGGGCCAGAGCGCTTTGTCGCGTTCCGGCCTAGGAACCGAGGCTGAAGTTCGACGCGATCGCAGACGGCGTAAAGCCGCACGCAGCGGTGTCGCGTCCAAGGGGGCGCATTGAATATGTACGTAACTGAATCCATTACCATTGGCGACAAGCAGCTCACCATCGAAACGGGTCGCCTGGCAAAACAAGCCCACGGCGCCGTGCTCATCACCTACGGGGAGAGCGTCGTGCTCGTCACGGCCACCTCGACCGAAGAGCGCCCTTTCCTGGACTTTTTCCCACTGACTTGCGACTACATCGAGAAGACCTACGCCGCAGGCAAGATCCCTGGGGGTTTCTTCAAACGGGAAGCGCGGCAGCGAGACTACGAGATCCTGTCCTCGCGTCAGATGGACCGCCCGCTGCGTCCGCTGTTCCCGGAAGGGTACAAGAAGGACACGCAGATCATCGCGACGGTGATGTCCACGGACAAGGAAAACCCCACGGACGTCCTGGCGCTCACCGGTGCCAGCGCCGCGCTGCACATCTCTGACATCCCCTGGGATGGCCCCGTCGTGGGCATTCGGGTGGCTCGGGTCGACGGTCGCCTGGTGGTGTATCCGACCTTCGAGCAAATCGAAAAGGCGGACATCGACCTGGTGGTCGCCATCACCAAAGACGCTATCGTCATGGTGGAAGGCGGAGCCGACGAGGCCCTAGAGGCGGACGTTGTCGACGCGCTGTATCACGCGCACAGCGAAGGCCAGAAGGTCATCGCACTGATCGAGAAGCTGCGTGCTGCGGTGGGCAAACCCAAGCGCGAGTTCAAGGTCGCAAAGCTTGATGAGAGCATCGCCACGCGCATCCAGCAGATGGCAGACGCCAAGCTGCGCGAAGCCTGCGTCGTCAAAGAGAAGAAAGCCCGCTACGAAGCATACGGCGCCATCAAGACGGAAATCACCACGACGCTCAAAGCAGAGCTCGGTGAAGAGGCCTTTGCGGCAGCGGAAAAGCTGATCAAGGCGGAGATCGAAGACCGCAAGTATCACGTCGTCCGCAAGATGGTTGTGGGCGAGCGCAAGCGCATCGACGGCCGCACGGAGCCGGACATCCGCGCCATCATGTGCCAAGTGGGCCTGTTGCCCCGCACGCACGGTTCTGCGCTATTCCAGCGCGGAGAAACCCAGGCCATCGTGACGGCCACTTTGGGGACGTCTGGCGACGAGCAGAAGATCGACGCGCTGACCGGTGAGAGTTGGAAGGCGTTCATGTTGCACTACAACTTCCCGCCCTTCAGCACCGGCGAGACGAAGCCCCTGCGCGGCCCCGGCCGTCGTGAAATTGGTCACGGCGCTCTGGCCGAGCGCGCAGTGATACGCATGATCCCGACTCACGAGCAGTTTCCCTACACGATCCGAATCGTCAGCGAGACCCTCGAGTCGAACGGCTCGAGTTCGATGGCGAGCGTCTGCGGCGCCACGCTTTCGATGATGGACTGCGGAGTTCCACTCCGTAAGCCCGTCGCGGGTATCGCGATGGGGCTGATTCAAGAGGGCAAAGAAGTTGCGATCCTCTCGGACATCCTTGGCGACGAAGATCACCTGGGCGACATGGACTTCAAGGTCTGTGGCACCGACCAGGGCATCACGGCCATCCAGATGGACATCAAGATCAAAGGTCTGGAGCGCTCGATCCTGACCCGCGCCCTCGACCAAGCCCGCGCTGGCCGCCTGCACATCCTGGAAAAGATGCTGGCCACGCTGCCCGCCGCTCGCCCCGAGATCAACAAATGGGCGCCGCGCATCACCAGCATCAAGGTCAAGCCGGATCAGATCCGCATCATCATCGGTCCCGGTGGCAAGACGATCAAAGGCATCGTCGACCAGACCGGCGCACAGGTGGATGTGAAGGACGACGGCACCGTGAACGTTGCGAGCGCGGATGCTGAAGCGGTGCAGCGCGCTATCGACATCATCAAGGGTCTTACTGCGGAGCCTGAGGTCGGCACGGTCTACAAGGGCACGGTCAGGCGCATCGTGGACTTCGGCGCGTTCGTCGAAATCCTACCGAATAACGAAGCGCTGTTGCATGTGTCGGAAATCTCTCACGATCGCGTCGAGAGCCCCGGAGATGTGCTCAAGGAAGGCGACGAGATCGAGGTCAAGGTGATCAGCGTCGATCGCGAAGGCAAGACCCGGTTGACGCGGCGTGAGCTGTTGCCCTTCCCCGAAGGTGAAGAAGGCGACCGCGCCCGTGAGCGTATCCAGAAGGCACGCGAAGCCGGCCCGCCCAACCGAGGTGGCGGTGGCGGCCGTGGACGCGGCGGTGATCGCGGTGGTCGCGATCGTGGCGGTCCGCGCGCTCGCTAGACGCGCGTGTGACAAAGCAAATGCGGGGTGCCTCCGAAAGAGGCGCCCCGTTTTTTCGTTGCGGGCCCGGGGCTGGCTCAGACCAGGCGCAGGCTCTTGCCCACGAGCACTTCGTTGTGGGAACCCTGGCGGTAGCCCGCCAAGTCGACGGTGATGTACTGGAAGCCGTGTCGCTTGCCCGCTGCCACCATGCTGGTGCGGACGCCTGGGGCGAGCATCGTCTCCAATTCGTCGAGGGCGACTTCGATTCTCGCGATCTTGTCGTGCCAGCGTACGCGCAGTTGCTTGAAGCCGAGAGCCTTGAGATCTGCTTCGAAGCCGCCGATTTGCGCCAGGCGTTCCGTCGTCACGCTGGTGCCGTAGGGAATGCGACTGGAGAGGCACGCGCTTGCCGGCTTGTCCCACACGTCCATACCGATCAACTTGGCGGCGCTGCGGACGTCCGCCTTATTCATACCGACTTCGACCAGTGGGCTACGTGCGGCGGCGTTGTCGGCGGCCACCAGTCCGGGGCGATAGTCGCCGAGGTCATCGGTATTGGTTCCGTTGGCGACTGCATCGAGATCCCATTCTTGACGCTTTGCTTCAGCGATCTCGTAGAGTTCCGTCTTGCAATGGAAACAGCGATCCGGTGCGTTGGCCACGTATCCGGCGCGTTCGATCTCTTTGGACTCCACGAAGCGATGGTTTGCACCTAAGGCCTGAGCGATGCGCGCTGCGTCTGCTTTTTCACTGGGCGCTAGACTCGGACTGACAGCGGTCATCCCAATGGCGCGCGGCCCAAGCTCCTCGGTCGCGACGGCCAGCACGAACGCGCTGTCGATGCCGCCAGAGAAACACACGAGTACCGAGCCCATTTCCCGCAGGACGGTTCGCAGTTGGGCCAGCTTTTCTTCGGCGTTCGGTGGGGAAGACATGCGGAGTACAGATAACACCTGGCGCCTGCATTGCCAGTGTTGCGCTCATTTCGCCGGGGAATTGCCCACGCCGTCCGGGTTGCCCCAGACCTGAATGGCGTAGCCGCCCTCTCCCTGATGCACGCTGACCTCAAGTAGATACAGTCCGGGGGCATCGAAGCAGAGCGGGCCGTTTGGGGGCAGTACGGGGAATGCGTCGTGGGTTAGATCCGCAACCACGTCTTGTCCCCGTGGATCGCGCACGAGCAAATCCAAATCCGCCACGCCGCGGTTGCCGACGGCATAGACGCGGTAGCAGGCGCCCGCCTTCGGTACATAGAAGGTGTAGCGATCGACAGGATCTTGTTCGGCCTGCTTCGCGTGGGTCACGGGGGTGACAGCGCGCATTTTGCCCACCTTTCCGCAAGCACGGGTCATGCGGTTGAGATCGGCGCGGGCGTCACCGCTTGGCGTGAAGCTGGCGTAACACTCGGACCAGGTCCCGCTTCCAGCTTCGGCGGCGGCGCCGGACGTTCCCTTCGTCGGTGAGCCTTGGGGCGTGGAACGACTCTCGAAGGATCGCGCGCCGCAGCTCAGGGTCAGCAGTGCGGCGACGAGACTCAGGGCGCGTTTCACGCGGCCAGCCTAGCCCGGCAGCTTGCCCGTTGAAAAGCAGCGCTGGTTGCCGGGGTGGCGCATGGGGCTGGGAAGCGTCCCAAACTTTTGGTTGGGTTTCGGCTGTGCGCGCCTGTGCATCTAGGTATTGGGATCTGTTCAGGATCCGGCCAAGCCGGGACATTCTTCGTCATAGCGAGGGCCTGGCCGAGCTTGCTTCTAGACGAACTGAGTATATGTTCAGTACATGGCTTTGCCGGCGGAACTACTGCAAAACCTGCCCCGGGGCGTTGGGGTGGCCCAGCTCTCCAGTCCCGGGGAGGTGCTGCCCATCGAGCTAGGGCAGCTCGGCTCCGTATTGCCGGGAGGCGGGCTTTTGCGCGGCAGCGTCGTGGAATTGGCAGCGGCAGGAGGGGCGGCACTGGCAACGAGCATTGCCTTGTCGACATGCCGCGCCGTGCAACAAGAAGCCTTGGTCCATGGTGGCGAGTTGCCCTGGTGTGCCTTCTTGGATCCCTCAGGCAGTCTATATGCCCCTGGGGTTGCCAAAGCCGGTGTGGAGCTGAAGCGCTTGCTAGTCGTGCGTCCGAACCTGGATGCTCTGGCACGAGTTGCGGTGCGTTTGGCGGAGTCGCGGGCCTTTGCCGTGTTGGTGGTCGATACCAGTGGCGTGCCCGGCGCATCCCTAGTGGCTCGGGGTAGCGCTTGGGTGCGGGCCGTACGGCGCCTGGCGTTATCTACCGAAGGCACAGCCAGCGTAGTGTTGCTATTAACCGAGCACATGGCTCGATCGGGCACCGCACTGCCCGTGGCACAACGCGTTGTACTCAGTCGACCCGCACCGGATATGATGCGCGTACAGCTAACAAAAGATCGTCATGGACGAGTCAGTGCTCCACGTACGGTAGCTTTCCGAGCCAATACCGAGGCACATTGTATTCGACCCGCACGCGAGCGCAGTGCAGAGCCCGTGCCGCTGCAAGCGAGGGCCTAGTGACTGGCGACCCATCGCTGCCATCGTGCTGCCGGATTTGCTGCTCGAGCTTGCACTGCGTCGACAAGAAGCGCTGCGGGGAGAGGCGTTTGGGGTCGTGCTCTTGGACGAAGTCAGCGCCGAAGAGACCAAAGCCAGTGTGGTATTGGACGCGATCAGCCCACTGGCAGCCTCCCACGGGGTGCAGGTGGGGCAGAGTATTGCCGAAGCCCACGTGCTGTCGGCTGCACTCAGAGTTGTCGAACTCGAGCGCGGCAGTGTGGGGGAGGAGCTCGGCCATCTAGCAGAAGCCGCGTTGGCTTTTGGGATCGCGGTAGCGTACGAAACGCCGGATACGCTTTGGGTCGACACCAGCGGTGCAGCGCATCTGGTGGGTGGAGAAGAAGCCCTGGCACTAGAGCTGGCGAACTTGATGCAAGAGCTTGGTCACCGAGTGCGTGTGGCCATGGCATCCGGGCCTAAGTTGGCGCAAGCATTCGCACGCTGGCTACCACTAGGAAAGACGCGCGGAGTGCATGTCATTTCGCGATCCGATGAAGCCAGGCGCGTCAAAACGCTGCCCACGATGGCTCTGCCGATTGCGGCTGAGTTGCGCGCTTGGCTGGTGCAGCTTGGCGTGCTGACGTTTGGGCAACTGACCGAACTATCGCGCGCTGAAGTCACCGCGCGCATCGGGGAGGGCGCTACTTGGGTGCTGGCTTTGGCTAGCGGGCACGATCCGTCGCCCTTAGATGCCTACCGTCCCGCGGTGATCCCCAGTGAAAGCACGGAATGGGACGAGCCCGTTACGGGCACGCAGCCGCTCAAATTCGTGCTTCGCGGGCTGACTGCACGCTTGAGCGCGCGCCTGGCGGGTCGAGGGGAATCCGCGCAGAGCCTCGAGTTGTGCCTGGCGTACGATCGAAGTCTGGCGCGTTTGGCTGCAGTGCAGCCGTATCACAATATCGAGCTGCAGTTGGCGTCGCCGCTGTGGCGCGAAGAAGAACTCTTCCGCGTATTGACGGCGCGTCTGGAGCGCACCGCGCTTGCAGCGCCTTGCCTGGGGCTGACTCTCAGCGCTCCGAGTGTGGTGCGCGCTTTGGGCCGGCAGCTCGACTTGGCCCGGGTGATCAGCAAAACGACGGGCGCGGAGCTCTTGCCGGCTCTCGTGGCGGAGCTCGCCCAAGACATTGGCCCGAGTCGCGTCGGCATTCTGAGTGTCGAGGACGCCCATCGTCCGGAGGCGAAGACGCGTTTGAACCCGGTATTCCAGCGTAAAAAGCCAAGACAGTCCCGCAAGCGACGAAACCAACAAGTGCCCCTGGTCAGCGTAAAGAGCGTCGAGGGCTATCGGGGAGAGCCCACGCGTCTATTGCCGGACCCCGTACCCATTGAAGCGCCCCTGCGTCGCGGCGCGACATTGGGTTTTGACCAACGTTTGTACACCATCGAGCAGGTGCGTTTTGCGGAGCGTTTGGATTCCGTAGAATGGTGGACGGGCCGCGCAGTGGCGCGGGATTATGTGTGGCTCATCTTGGCGGGAGCGGACGGCGTGCTCGAAGCCCTGGCCTACGTCGACCGTGCAACGGGCAAGCGCTACGTGCAGGCCCTCCTAGACTGACCGGACATTCGAACCATCTCATGCCCTCGCAGGCCGCTTGCTCCGGCGCGACCGACAGGCCCGCGGGTTGCCACCTTCGCGCCGTGGACGCATGATGCAAACGCGGACGTTCGTGCGGTGTGCAGGACTCCATAGCGGAGTGGCCTATGTGGTGAGCCGCGCTCAGCCAACGCTGACTTGCGCGTCCGTGGTGGACGCCTGCCCGCGAGCTCCCAAACCACGCACGACCAAGTACAAGAGCGGCGCCATGGACCCAACGAAGGGCGTCGCAATCACATAGGGCCAGGGGTTGATGCCGCGGGCCTTGGCGTCCCGGATCAGCCAACCCGTAACGAATACGAGTGCGATGCACAGGTCGATGAAGAGCTGTCCGCCCCAGGGCTCCTGCAGCGCCAGGGTCAGGAATCCGAAGTAGCCCTTCTGCATGACGACCCAGCCGCTGAAGATCCCGAACACCCCAAGAACCACCCCGGAAATTGCTGCTTTTCTTGCCATCACGTTCCTCCTGGGCCTGAACTTGGGCCCCAAAGGTCATGGGCGCCATTACCTCCGAGGTCATGTTCTTTGCCCGGCCAGCGCTTACACTCGAAACCCATGCCCTCCCATGCCCCCGCAGGCCGCTTGCTCCGACACTACCGACAAGCCCGCGGGCTGTCGCAGTTGTCCCTGAGCGGCATGGCGGACGTTTCGACTCGGCACATCAGCTACGTCGAAAACGGCAAAGCCAAGCCCAGCCGCGAGATGCTCTTGACGCTGTCCGCCGCGTTGGAGCTGCCCTTGCGCGAACGCAACACGCTGCTCGTATCTGCGGGTTTCGCGCCGGTATACGGGGAGACGCCGCTGGAAGCTCCCGAGATGGCGCATGTGCGTGCGGCGGCGCAGTGCATCCTGGATTCCTTGGAGCCGAATGGCGCGGTGCTGCTAGGCGGCCAGTGGCAGGTCTTGCAGGTCAACGCTGGCGCCATGCGCATGCTGACCACGTTTTGTCCCGATGCGACTAACTTGCCGGAGCTCGGCACTAGTCTGATGCGCCTGCTCTTCGACCCGAAGGGACTGAAACCTTGTATCGCGAACTGGGACGAAGTGGTGCGTCACATCGTGCACCGGCTGCAGCGCGACGCGGCTGCGGAGAGTGAGCGTGGCGTGGCGCGTCGCGCGCTCGCGGACGTGCTGACCTATCCGGGAGTTCCTCACGCCCTGCGGCAGCCCATGCTGTCGACTCCTCCGGAGTTGGTGATCCCGGTGCATCTGCGGCGCGGCGACTTGGAAATACGGCTGTTTACGACGCTGACGACCTTGGGAACACCGCTGGACATCACCACGGAAGAGATCCGCATTGAGAGCTACTTTCCGGCGGACGAGGCGTCGCGGCGTTGGGTACACGCGGACGCATGACGCATGGCGCAGACGCGGACGCTGACGCATGACGCTGAGGCTGACGCGGGCGTCGCGCGCCGCGCTGTTGCGAAGCGTCTGCTCTTCAGCAGCAAGCTACACGAGCAGAAGCGAGCGGGCCGGGCCCCGCTCGCACCCTCGCTCGGAAGTCGGGCCGGTCGTAACGGATAAAGGCTAGTGTGATCGA
>CALMUT010000122.1 GCA_937872925.1 uncultured Myxococcales bacterium
TTGTGCATGTGTAGATGCGCCCCGCGATACACTGCACCGAAGGCGCCGCCCGCGATCAGGGCGTCTATCCGATAGCGGTCCGAAAGCACGCGCCCAATCATGTCGGGACGTTCGGTCATTCCCTTCGGCAATGCGTCGCGGGGCGGCTCGTTGGGGGGCGACATGGGGCTCGAGCTTCCGAAGCAGGAAGACCTCGCGAATTGTAGCGGTCGCTGGGCGCGAGGGAAAATACGGCGCGCTCGGTGGCAGGGCCGGCCTAAAGAGTTGGCGGATCTAGCCGTTCGTCCATGAAAGACGCCCGCTTTCGGGCAGTCAGGCTCCCCATGTACCCATCGCCGCAGGATGCTGACCAGGACGCCCCGCGTCAGCCGCTGGGCGAGATCTACCTGGATCCTGCGGCCTCCGCAGCACGGCTAAAGAGAGCAGGACAGGGCTCAGCCCCATGGCTCCGGGTTTTCGCCCGAGGCGCGCGATGAGCGGAAGCCAGCCGGCGTCTGCGGAGCCCACCGCAGCGGAGCGACGTGTTCCTTGTGGCTCGCTCGTCCTCGATGAGCGTCGCCTGATCGTACGAGCTGACGACGGCTTTTGTGACGCTTTCGCCTGTTCGCCCGAAGACGTCCTCGGAAGCGTCTTCGACGACCTAGTGCATACGCGCAACCACAGGGGTAGATCCGACTACTTTCGAAGCGTCAACGGACCGAATGTCGGTCCCAACGAGGTCATTCTCAACCTGTGCATCGGCGACAGGACGCACCACGTGCGCCTGCACATGTGGCAACGGAATGCCGGCCCTTGGATCGTCCGGGTCGAACGCATCGACGGAACCCCTCTGGAACTGGCGCTGGACCGACAGCGTCACTGCGCTGCGGTGATCCGCGACTCTGCGGACGGTATTGCTTTGTGCGACTCCGACGGAGTCATCGTCGAGTACAACCCGCAGTTCGTCGAGCTTGTCCGGCCGGGGACCGCACCCGGTGTTCACAAGCTCGACGTTTCGGGGCAGCAGCTACTTGCTTTTGCGAGCGGCGTGCTCCACGCCCGACTTAGCTCCGCGCTTGCCGCTCCGGTCACCGAAGAACGCCAATTCGTCGGAGATCTCGATCACTGCGGCGCGCACCTGTCGGTACGCCTCTCTCCGGCACACGACGCGATGGGCAGGTATCTCGGGTCGATTCTCGTGCTCCGTGACGTGACAGCCCAGGAGCAAGAGAAGCGCCTCTCCGCCGCGGTGCGGCATGCAAATGAGAGCATCGTGATCACCGACGCCAACGGAATCATCCAGTACGTGAATCCCGCGTTCGAGCGCGTGACCGGCTACAGCGCAGAAGAAGCCGTGGGGCAACACACCCGAATGATGAATAGCGGCATCCAGTCAGCAGAGTTTTATGCCGCGCTGTGGAGCACCATCAAAGCGGGACAGGTCTGGTCGGGTCGGTTCAGCAACAAGAAGAAGGACGGCGGTATCATCGTCCAGGAAGCGACCATCTCGCCTATTCTGGACGAATGCGGCGTGGTCATGAACTTCGTCGCGGTCAATAAGGACGTCACCGAGCAGATCGCCCTGGAGACTCGGGCGCGTCAGGGGCAAAAGCTCGAAGCCATCGGGCAGCTCGCCGCGGGCATCGCCCACGAGATCAACACCCCGGTGCAATTTGTCAGCGACAACACGGATTTCTTGCGGCGCGCATTTTCTGGTCTTGTGACCGCGCTCGGGGCCTGTGACCGGCTGCTAGCCGCCGCGAAGCAGGAGGGCGTTTGCTCCGAAGCCGTCGCGGAAACAGAAGCCGCGTTGAAGAAAGCCAAGGTGAAATTCTTGGTGCAGCAGGTGCCCAGCGCCATCGACCAGTCCCTCGAGGGGCTGACCCGGGTGGCTGGCATCGTGGCTGCAATGAAGGAGTTCTCGCACCCGAGTCAAGGGGTCAAGCAGGCCGTTGATCTGCGGGCCGCAATCGAGACCACGGTCACCGTGGCGCGCAATGAGTGGAAGTACGTGGCGGAAGTGGTGACCAACTTCGACCCTGCCCTGCCGGCGGTTCCCTGCTTGCGCGACGAGATGAGCCAGGTCGTGCTCAACATCATCGTGAACGCCGCGCATTCGATTTCGGACGTCACCGACGGCGGGCGCGACGGCAAGGGCACGATCACCATCAGCACGACACGCGACGGAGAGTGGGCAGAATTGCGCATTAGCGACACTGGGACCGGAATTCCGGCAGCGTTTTTGGATAAGGTCTTCGATCCCTTCTTCACCACCAAGGACGTCGGCAAGGGCACGGGCCAGGGGCTCGCCATTGCCCGCTCGATCGTCGTAGACAAACACGGCGGCACGATCGAAATCCTCTCCGAAGTCGGCAAGGGAGCCACCTTCGTAGTCCGGCTGCCGCTGCGCGTCGATCAAGCACCGAGCGAAGGTCGGGCCGCATAGGACCGCCGACGTGGTGCAGGTCGCCTGGGAGCTATGCTCTGACTGCGGCGGGCGGCATTGGGGAGCGTGGCCTCTGCGAGACGACAGCCGCCGGGTCGTCGAAGAAGATCTCGCGCTCCACGGCGCGTTCATGTTCTCCGCGAGTGGTGTCGGACGCCATGAAGTCCCGGTAGGTGTGCCGGCGTCGGGTCAGCTTGCAGTAGCCGTTGAATAGCAGGTTTAGCTCCGCCAACAGCACGCTCCGCGGTAGGCCGAAGTGGAAGCCGTTGCGTTCGGCCAGGTGCGAGACCTTGCGCAATACGGAGCCGCCGAACTCGAAGGCGTCGATGCCGAGCTCCGCCAGGTCCTCTTCCAGATACGGAATCAAGCCAAGGGCGGGCAGGATCAGGTTCAGGCGCCTGAGCTGGGACGCTGGATTCAGCTTCTGCCAGCGGCTGAGAGGGAACTCTTTGAAATAGTTGCTCGGCAATCCGGTGTGCCGAGACTCGTCCAGGTGAAACAGGCGCAAAACCTCCAAGCCCGGCATATGACTCATCAACCCGAACAGGCTGAGCGCGATGCCTTCGACCACAACGTTCATGCCAAAGAACTTCTCCAGGCCCTTGGCCTTGAGAACCCCCTCAAGCAGCATGTACTCCCAGGCCGATTGGCGCGGGATGGGCACGTCGAACGCTTGCAGCAGTTCGCGCAGGACGACGAAGTGCTTGGCCTCTTCTACCACTTGCATCGTCAGGGCCGCGCGAGCTCCGGTGCTCTTCACTTCTCCCAAAAGCTCCGCCGAGACGATCCAAGCGTAGGCTTCGCCGTGGCCAATCGCGCTGAGCACCGAAACGATCGCACGCTTTTCACGCTCGCTGTACTCGCGGTTTAGCAGTGCTCGGAACTCTGGCAGGCTCAGGCGCTGACGTGCAGCCTTCTCTTCGTCCGTGAGTGAACGCTCCGCCATGTCCAAAAGCGAACGTTCGTGCTTGTTGGCGTCTTGGAAGCTGAGCCACGGAGCGTGTTGCTCTGCCTTCCACAGCAAGCGCAGACTCTTGTCGTAGTGCTTGCGTCGTAGGGAGTCGCGCGCTCCACCGACGAACTCGTACGCCTCGTCGTCGTAGAGAGCCTTGCGTCCGCCCAGGTGCGCGCGCGCCAGCAGGCCGTCGACGCGCCGAACGGCGGTGTTGAGGTTCTTTTCCAGGCCAGTATTCAGTCGGGCCACCCGGGCATTGACGTCGAGTTTTTGGATCTTCATCGCTTGTTCTCCATCAACTGATGGATTATTATTCCACCAACCGATGGAATAGGCAACGCGCCAAAATCCAGGGAAAAAGAGGTATGGAAACGATTCGACGCACCCAGCGGCCCCGAAAAGCCACCCGTGCGAATGGTGCCGCGACCCGCACCCGCGCGCTCCAGGTGGCTCGCGACGCCTTCTCAACGGCGGGCTACGAAGGCAGCTCCTTGCGCCAGATCGCCAGCGCTGCCGGCATCGATCTGGCGACCCTCAAGTACCACTTCGGTGACAAGCCCAGCTTGTTTGCAGAGGTCTACCGCGAGGGCCAACAGGCGTTCGTACGCGCCGTCGCGCCCCTCGTTGCTGCGCTGAGCCGCGTGCAAACGGCTGCAGAGCTCCGCACGCAGCTGCATACCTTGGTCGACGACGTGTACGACTACATGTCGAGCAATACGGCATTCTTGCGAATCACCCTATTCCGCCTCCTCGAGAACCCCGCGTCCGTGATCGAACAAGAAGCGCGACTGCAGGGAGACGCGATTGCACTCGTCGAGGTTGCCCTCGCGCATTTGCGAAAGCGCGGCATCGTGCGCCCCGTGGACTTGCGGGGCGCTGTCGTGTTGCTGATCACGGCGTTGCCAACCTGGTATCTCACTTCCCAGCAGCGGCCTCAGTGGCTGGGAGATTCGGATCTCGCGGATCGCGAACGCTTCAGCGTCTTCTTCGTCGACTTGTTGGAAAAGCACTTGGTCGCCGACTGAGTCGGGAGCCCGGCTGAACATCTGTGGGGCTCCTGGGAACGATCCCATCGTTGTCGCGCGCGCCCTTGGGCCTGCTCGCTTCGTAGCGGTCTGGACCGCGGGCTGCGTGGTGAACCAACTGTCGCCGCCGAAGCACGCTAGCTCACTGGACAACCCAAGCAAGCAGCTCATGGTTCGCACCTGCTCCCGTGCGCTGCTATCGTGCGCCTGCCATGGCTCGCTTCTCTGTCTTGCTCGTTGCGCTGCTGCTATCGCTTTCATGCGCCAAACGGACTCCGAGTGCTGAGTTCGGAAAAGGGCCAATGATCGTTGCGAAAGCGACGCCGGCAATCGTGGCCTTAGAGCGGAAGATGGCCGCACGCCTCAATCGCGACCGCGCCAAGAACTCGCTGCCCGCACTGGTCTACGACGATGCGCTCGCTGACATAGCGCGTGCACACTCC
This sequence comes from uncultured Myxococcales bacterium, assembly GCA_937872925.1. Taxonomy (GTDB): domain Bacteria; phylum Myxococcota_A; class Polyangia; order Polyangiales; family Polyangiaceae; genus JACKEA01. The sequence continues at coordinate 4,849 of CALMUT010000122.1, forward strand.
AAGGACATGCACGATCGCAAATTCTTCGCCCACGACTCACCGTTTACGGGTTCTTTGCAAGACCGGCTCGACCGCGCCGGCTACCTGATGCAAACCGCTCGGGAGAACTTGGGGGAGGGCGCGACCATCGATCACGCACAAGAGCTGCTGCTCAAGAGCCCGGGGCACTACGCCAACATCATGGCCAAGGAAGTGACCCACATCGGCATCGGCATCCTCGACGTTGGTACCAAGCAACAGCCCAAGCTGCTCGTGACCCAGGTCTTCGCGACGCCTATCAAGAACCAGGACCCAGTCGCCGCTCGCGGCGTCATGCTGCGACGCATCGCCGAGGCGCGTCGCGCGGCAGGAGTGCGTGCGCTGCCGTCGCACGCACTCCTGGAGAAACTCGCCAAAAAGCACATTGCCGATGTGCCGAACGGCGCAGATGCGTCCGCCAACCAGCGCATTGGCGACGCCATCGCCGGCGAGCTCCAGAACAGTGGAATGACCGGCGTGTCTGTCGGCACGACGGTGTTCCTGGCGCCTCAGATGTACGAACCCAGCGGTCTCGTCACCGACCCGGGTGCTCGTGGCTACGGCCTCGCCACCGCCCCGGCCAAAGACGAGCAGGGGCGTCCGGCGATCAAGGCGTTGCTGCTCGTGGGGCAGTGAGCAGCGTTCTGCTGCGCGGAGGGTTCGGCGGAATTGGCACCTTCCGGCCCGTGCGGCGTTCCGTCAGTTCGCAGCGCGAAAGAACAACGTGTGGCTTTTTCCGCAACTGAAGACTCACCGCGCCGACTAGGGCCGTATGCCATTTGGCGAAGCCGAGTTTCGAGGGGTCCTCCAAGTTGCCGG
>CALMUT010000123.1 GCA_937872925.1 uncultured Myxococcales bacterium
GCCACGGCAGGTGCTCGCTGTGCGCTGACGGCTACCAAAAGAACCCAAAGACCGGGGCTTGCGAAAAGCCCCCCTCGTGCCCGCCGGGCAAGGTCCTCGTCCTGGGCAAGTGCTTCGACCAGTGCCCAACAGGCTACGCCCACGACTCCCAGGGCAAGTGCTCCCTCTGCGCGGACGGCTACGACAAGAACCCGAAGACCGGCGCCTGCCAGAAGCTGCGGCAGAAGTAGCGCGCGCCGCTCAGCCCACGCCGGGAGCTTCGTGGCCGCTCTCGGCGACGTACTCGGTGTAGCCGCCGCCGTAGGTGCGCACGTCTCCGTCGGAGAGCTCGAGCACGCGATTGCTCAGGGCGCCGAGAAACTTGCGGTCGTGGGATACGAAGAGCATCGTGCCTTCGAAGTTGGACAGCGCTTTGACCAAGATGTCCTTGGTGTCCATGTCCAGATGGTTCGTGGGTTCGTCTAGCACCAGGAAATTCGGAGGGTCGAAGAGCATCGTCGCCAAGACCAGCCGCGCCTTTTCCCCGCCAGACAGCACGCGGCAGCTCTTGTCGATGTCGTCGCCGGTGAAGCCGAATGCGCCCGCCAGGGTGCGCAGGGTGCCGATGTTCGCGTGGGCGAAGTTGCGCTGCAGGTGCTCGATGACGGTGTCTTTTTCGTCCAGCAGCTCCATGGCGTGCTGGGCGAAGTAGCCGAGCTTCACGCTAGCGCCGACCGTCACTTCGCCCTTGTCAGGTTTGGAAGCCTTCGCGACCAACTTGAGCAAGGTGCTCTTGCCGGCGCCGTTGACACCCATCACGCACCAGCGCTCTTTGCGGCGGATCAAGAAGTCTAAGCCCGCGTACACTACGTGGTCGCCGTAGGCTTTGTACACGCCTTCGAACTTGGCCACGTCTTCCCCGGAGCGCTCTGGCTGTCGGAAGTCGAACTCGATGACGCGGCGTTTCTTCGGCGGCTCGACGACGTCAATCTTTTCCAGCTTCTTGACCCGGGACTGCACTTGCGCGGCGTGGCTGGCGCGGGCCTTGAAGCGTGCAATGAACGCCTTTTCTTTGGCGAGCATGGCCTGCTGTCGCGCATACTGAGCCTCTGCCTGGGCCGCTGCGATCTCGCGCTGCTGCTCGTAGAAATCGTAGTTGCCGGAAAAGGTCGTCAGGTCACCGCCGTCAATCTCCACGATCTTGGTGACCAGGCGATTGAGCAACTCGCGATCGTGAGACGTGATCACCAGAGCGCCTTCGAAAGCACGCAAGAAGCTTTCGAGCCAGATGATGCTCTCAATGTCGAGATGGTTCGTCGGTTCGTCGAGTAGCAGCAAGTCGGGACGCATCAACAGAATGCGGGCCAAGGCCACGCGCATTTTCCAACCGCCGCTGAGCTTGCCGACGTCGTCGTCGACGACCGCTGGGCGAAAGCCGAGACCGGCAAGGATCTCGCGAGCACGCGCTTCGAGGGCGTAGCCGTCGAGTTCGTCGAAGCGCGCCTGCACCGTGCCAAAACGCTCAATGATGGCTTCGAGCTCGTCGGCGCGCGCAGGATCCGCCATGGCTTGCTCAAGCTCGAACAGCTCCTTTTTGACTTCACTCACCTCGCCAGCGCCGGCCATGGTTTCTTCGACCACGGTTTGGCCGGACATCTCGCCGACGTCTTGGCTGAAGTAGCCGACGGTCACGCCGCGATCGATGTTCACGTTGCCGCCGTCGGGCTCTTCTTCTTTGACGACCATGCGAAAGATCGTGGACTTGCCGGCGCCGTTGGGACCGACCAAACCGACCTTTTCGCCCGCGTTCACGCTCATGGAGGCCTCCATGAACAAGATTTGCTTGCCGTGTTGCTTGGAAACGGAGTCGAGCCGGAGCACGGGGGCGGAAACTGTCAGCTTCGCGCGCGCTTTTCAAGGCCAAGGCCGACGCGCAGGCCACCCCGCAGGACTCAGGCCGCGGCCTCCTCGGAGCTTCCGAAAGCACGCCCCGCTTGCCAAGCCAGCCGCTTCGCGCTAGTTAAGCGCCGTTCACGAATCGTGTGGCCCCCATTGGCCTGTGGTGCCTGGTACCCCGGCGCTCCGAAAACGTGACTCCTGCGGCAGGTTCGCCGCCCAGAAAGAGTATATTTTCAGATGAATTCCTTTAGTCCCGAGCGGCTTGGGCACGCGCCCGTCCGCAGTACCCAAGACAAGAGCCAGCGCAACGCCCAAAAAGAGGGTGCCGTCGCGCGGCCGGTCACGTCCCCTTCCCCCGAGGTCCTAGCCTCGCCCTTTACCAAGCTTGGTCTGATCCCCGCCCTGGTGCGAGCTGTGCTCGCCGAAGGTTACGAACAGCCCACGCCGATCCAGACCCAATCCATACCCCCATTACTTCAGGGGCGAGATCTGCTCGGCTGCGCGCAGACCGGCACCGGCAAGACCGCGGCCTTCGTGCTACCGATCCTGCAACAGCTCTCCCAGGGTGCCCCCAAGCAAGCAGGAGGCAGACCCATCCGCGCGTTGATCTTGACGCCCACCCGAGAACTCGCCGCGCAGATCGGCGAGCGAGCGGGCGCCTACGGGCAAAACCTCGGCCTTGGCCACACTGTGATTTACGGTGGTGTGGGCCAGCGTCCCCAAGAGCAGGCACTGCGCCGTGGACCGGCCATCGTTGTTGCCACTCCGGGTCGCTTGCTCGATCTGATCGCGCAAGGCTTCGTCAAACTCGATGCCCTTGAGGTCTTTGTGCTGGACGAAGCGGACCGCATGCTCGACATGGGCTTCATCCACGACGTGCGCCGCGTGATCCGCGAGCTACCGAAACAGCGTCAAACGCTGCTGTTCTCGGCCACCATGCCCAGCGACATCGCGGCGCTCTCCAAGACCATCTTGATCGACCCCGTCCGCGTGGCAGTCACGCCCGTCGCCTCCACCACAGAGCTGGTGACGCAATCCGTGTACTTCGTGGATCGCATCGGCAAGCGCGCTCTGCTCGAGCGTGTGCTGCGCGCCGAGGGCGTAGAGCGCACGCTCGTCTTCACCCGCACGAAGCACGGCGCCAACCGCGTTGCGGAGCAAGTCAGCCGCGGCGGCATCGGGGCCGCTGCTATCCACGGCAACAAGAGTCAAGGTGCACGCGAGCGCGCTCTGCGCGACTTCAAGGACGGACGCATTGCCGTGCTGGTCGCGACGGATATCGCAGCGCGCGGCATCGATATCGACGGCATCACCCACGTGGTGAACTTCGACTTGCCGAACATCCCCGAAAGCTACGTGCATCGCATTGGCCGCACAGGCCGCGCGGGCGCCAGTGGCATCGCCGTTTCGTTCTGCGACGGCGAAGAGCGCGCTTTCTTGCGCGACATCGAGCGCCTGATCCGACTCAAAGTGCCTGAGGGCGACGAGAGCAAGCTGCCCCCCGCACCGGAGCGGGTCCAGGCGGATTTGGATCGCCGTCAGAGCGAAGCGCGGGACAACGATCGCGGACGCAACGATGGTGGTCGCAGCGGTGGCGGACGCAATGGCGGCGGTCGCAATAGTGGCGGACGCAATGGCGGCGGACGCAATGGCGGCGGTCGCAATAGTGGCGGACGCAACGCTGGCGGTCCACGACCCGCTTCGCAGGCGACGGGCACAAGCGCTTCGCGTGCGGCGAGCGCGCCTGCCGATCGGCAGCGTGAAGCACCGCGGGGGGCTGCAGCCGAAGTCCCGTGGCATGGCGAAGTCGCGAAGCCCGCGCAGAGTCAAAACTCGGGCCCGCGACGCACCCGCAGCTTCCGCCCACGCGGTCGCTGAGTTGCAGGCTTGCCCCGCTGCGCTGCGGCGGGGCTCTCGACTTCTATTGCCGCCGCGCGTACACCGCTTGCGGTGATGCATCCGATCCAAGCCGCGCTCAATCATGCCGTTGCCGAGGCTCGCCCGCTGATGGACGGCGGGCCGGCTCAGTACATCCCAGAGCTTGCCAATGTGGATCTTGACGCCACGAGCGTCGCCGTCCGCACCATCGACGGGCAGCTGTTCGAAGCTGGCGACGCGGCGACGCATGCCTTCACGCTACAAAGCTCGGCCAAGCTGGTCGTGCTCGCTGGCCTGCTCGAAGAGCGTGGCGCGGACGCAGTGTTTCGGGTCGTGGGCAAAGAGCCGTCCGGCTCCAGCTTTGCATCCTTGGCGCGGCTTGAAACCCATGGCCCCGGCCCAGCCAATCCCTTGGTCAACGCTGGCGCCATTGCCCTGTGCGGACAGCTCGTCGGAAGCCTTTCGGAACGCCTTGGCTGGATCCAGGGCTGGGCAGAACGGCTATACGGCGAAAGTATCCCCATCGACGACAAGGTGTTGGCCTCGGAGCGCAGCACCGGCGATCGCAATCGCTCCATCGCGTACTTCTTGAAACACAACGGCGTGATTCGCGGCGACGTGAACGACACCCTGGAAGTGTACTTTTCGCTGTGCTCGCTCAATGCACGCGTGCGCCAAGCCTCGCAATTGACGGCAGTGTTGGCCAGCGGCGGACACGCGCCGGGCGCGGGCTATCGCGTGCTGCGCGACGAAACGGTGTCCGCGGTCGTCTCCCTGATGGCCACCTGCGGCATGTACGACGAATCCGGAGCGCACCTTGCCGCGACCGGGCTCCCCGCCAAGAGCGGCGTCAGCGGTGTGATCGTAGCCGTGGCTCCGGGACGCGCCGGCATTGCCGTATCGAGCCCCCGAGTGAACGCCAAGGGTGGCAGCGTGCGCGGACACTCGATATTGGGACACATCTCCCGCAGCCTTGGCTGGCACTTTGGGTTGCCCGTGCGTTGATGTCGGTTTGTGGGTCGCGCCCTGGCGCGCCCCCTTCGCCCGCGTCCCGCGCTTAGGGCGTCAGCCGTAGCTTCGAAAAGAAGCGCTCCGTGGCCTCGTCTCGCAGTTCGCGCGCGGCCTGCATGCCCCGCTCCAAGATCAACGGGGAGTGGGAACAGCCCTCTTGGAGTCGTGCTTTCGCCCAATTCAGTGCAGTCGCTTTGTCCGCATGCCCGGCGGGCAGCGCCAGACTCGCGTCGATGGCCGTTTCCACCACCATGCGACCCAGGCCACAGGGCTTCCAGTCGTCGAACTGGGTCAGTCGGTCCTGCAAAGAAAGTATCGTGGCCCAGGCGGATGCGGGCTGCTCAGCCCGCAAGAGGATCTGCGCCAGATCTCTGGTTGCGGATGTGACTTCCCAATGGTCGCTAAGATCCTTCTGCGCCAGTAGCTCGCGCTGTGCGGCGATAGCCAGTTCGGGCTGCGCCAGATCTTCGCGACGGCGACGCAGGTGGTCGAGCATGGCCACGTCGCGGATCCGTTGCGCGGCTTCCCAGGCGTCTAGCAGTTGACGCCCGAGCTCGATCGCCCCGAAACTGATGGCGCGATATAGAAGCGTGACGGGATTCTCCTGCTCCGGCGTCGCCGGGAAGTAGCGTCGCTGGGCTTCCCACCAACGCTCGACACCGCTTGCGTCGAACGGACAGCCCTCAATGCTGCCACCGAGGTATTCGAGCAAGTCGTCTTTGTCCGGGTGGGTTTGTCCGGCCAAATAGCCAAAGGTGTCCTGCACGCCGCAACTCACGAGATACTCGCCGTCAAAGCCACATTCCGTGTCGAAGTTCGCGGTCTTCGCGCGCCACAGCAGCCACACGTCCTGTGGATCACGGTATCCGCACAGCAAGTAGGCGCCGAGCCGAAGCGAGTCGTCCAAACCCTGGAACGTGGAACGCTCGTGGCTCACGACTTCCTGCTCGAACACAGCACGGGCCAGATCGTGATCCTCCGGAGCCGAGTCGTATTGCAGTGCGAGCATCAGCTTGAAGCGGAGCAAACCGTGCGCGTCCGAGGTCGCGCCGTGGGCGCCCGTCACTTCTTCGTAGAGCACCTCGCGAAAGCGCTCCCGCGACGCTCGCAGCGCGGCAAGCAGCTCAACGCCCTCGGCGTGCAGGTTTGCGGGTGTCATCTATCGCTTCGGGCTAGCAGCCCACCCCATCAAAAGTCAACGCCGCGCCAATCACTGCCGCGTCAGCGTCACGCTGCGTACTCGCGCCATGTCTCCCCAGGCCAGCTCGGCCGCAATCGTCACCGCGGAAGTGGAGCGTGGAACCACCGCCACGACGCGGTCCACGCCTCGCGCGAAGGGCTGCCGGCCCGGCCCGTCGGAAATGCTCAGCGTCACGTGACCGCGGCCCTCTGCTGCGACGAGCCAGCGCCCGGGCTTCAGGGTCAGAAAGTCCAGGCGCGCTGGAGCCTCTGGCCAGACGTCTGCGCCTACCCAACCTTCCGGATCGAGTCGAATACGCCCACGTCGATCGCTGCTCAGCAAGTGACCGGGCACCACGATCTGGGTGGCACTACGCTGCACGCCAAGACTGGAGTCTTCTTTTCGAAACCAGGCGTGGCCCGTTTCACGCGTCGGCAATGGCGTCTCAAAGGTCACGAATTGGTAGAAGGCTCCGAACTCCGCTTTGGCTTGAAGTTCCCGGCCGCCACGCCACTCTGCGGCCTCGAGCCCAGTGGGAAGGTGAAATACGATGATGTCTGGCTTGCGGCGCCACACATAGTCGCCGTCTCCAAGCTCATGCGCCAGCGGCCCAGTCCCGAATCGACTCGGTGGGTGCTTGGCCAGCCATGCATCGTTCAAGCCGAGCATGTCCAGGGCGCGGCCCTTCCAGAAGTAGGGAAGCGCCCCAGCCGCGTCCACCGCCAAGAGCGGATCTTTGTCCCCAAAGCTGGCGCGAAAGAAGCTACCGATGGGGCGCGCCGGCCAGTGCCACAGGTCCCGCAGCGCCCAAGTCTTTTCCGGATCGTCCCGCTGCTGCACCACCAGCGCCGCTACGCTGACGACCGCGACCACGTAGGCGAAGAGACTCGTCCGCCCGCCGCGCGCAACTAGCCACGCGAGTCCTTCTGCTCCGAGTAGCACGGTCAGCACCAACGCAACGAGCAAGTGCCGGCGCTGGGGCATGATGTCGCCGCCAATCGCCACCACGTAGCTGACCCAAGCCAATAGCATCGGCAGCAAGACCAGCACGCGGCGTCGGCGATGCCGGTCTTTTGCAAAGGCGACAGCGGTCGCCAAGCAAGGCAGCCCCAACACCCAAAACAACGCACCCTTCGAAAGATAGTGGACGCCAAGGGCCAGGCGCTCGGCAGTGAACGCGACTTTGGCGTGATAAGTGTTCGGAACCCACTCGCCATAGTACCCCTTGCGAAAGACCAGGTGCGCCGCCAGCACGAGCAACGGCAATGCGCCAAGCACAAGCGCACTGGGCAGACCGTCATGCACCAGGCGCTTCAGCCAGCCCGTGCGCCCAGCTTGGGTTGGCGGAACGAAGGTGCGCGCTAAGAGCAGCCCAAAGCACGCCATTGCCGGCATCAAGATCCCATCGGGCCGAGTGAGTACCGCGAGCGCGAAGCACACCCCCGCGGGCCAAGCCTGTCGCAAGCTGACCCGCCGAACGTCCAACAACGGGCTGGACAGAACTACGCCCCAGGCAAGCGCGGCCAGCAGTAACGGCTGCTCAAGCCCGGCGACCGACCACGCAGCGAGGGGCCCGCTCACGGCAAGCGCAGCCGCCCCATATGCGCCAGGGATGCAGCTGCGAAGGCCTGGCCCGCGCTGCGCCCACAGCACGGCCGCCAGAGTCAGCAGGGACGCAGAAACGCCTAGGATCTTGGCGCTGCCGACCAACGCGGTGGGCTGAAACGCACCGACGCCAGCGACCAGCAACACCCACAAGAAGTTCGTATATCCCTCGACGCGCTCGCCATCCGTCCAAGTCAAGCCTTGGCCGTTCAGCAATCGCTCGGAATAGCGCAGACTGATGAACGCGTCGTCCACGAAGAACGCGTGGTAGTCCAGCGTTTGTCGGTACAGAACGACGGAAGCAACGACGAGCAACGCGACGCGCGCGAGCGAAGGGACAAGACGCCTGGCCAGCTTGGTCATCGCTGTCCCGCAGCTTAGAACCGAAACGAGCTCCATGTCGCGCGGGCGGTGACGCTACGGGACTTCCGACATCTTCTTCTGGAGAATCCGAGGCCGCCTCAGAAGGCTTGTATCTGACGCCCTTTGTCGTAGGCTGCGCCCGGCGCTTCCGGCGCTTTCTTACGGCATATGGGTCTTCCGTTCTTGCGCTCCGCGCGCCGTCTGCTTTCTGCGGCCGGGCCAGCACATGGCTGGCTCCTGGTTTTCTGCTTCGTTGGCTTCGGTTTTCTGCTGATGCGAGCCGGCACAAAGGAACTGCCGATGCAGCGCGTTGCCATCACCCTCGTGCCCAGTGACGCGGCGCAGCTGGCATGCGCGTGGGCAGGCACGATCGGCGGCGCACGCTGCGAATACGACGCGAGCGGAGAGCCAGACACGGAAGGCTCCAGTACGCGCCTGATCCCGGTCATGACTCTGGACAGGGAGTTGCTGCTCGTGGCGGGGATCTTCCAGACCCCGGCACTCGCGGCAAAGCTCGCTGAACCGGGAGTGGTCGCGGAGGACAAGCGCCTGACCGTGGAGTGCACGGTCAAAACGGCCGGCACGCCCCGGGACGTGCGCACGCGCTTCCGGCGCGATGCTGCATGGTCCGCGCCGGAACGGGCCCGGGCCATCGAAGTCGTCGGATGCGTGGTGCCGTGATGAAAGCCGCGACGAACTACGATCGCCCGCTGTTCTTCGCCTGCGCTCTCTGCGTGGTCGTCGGGGTGTGGTTGCGTGCGCAGGCGCTTGAGTTTCCCGGCGTCTTCACCTGGGACGAGCATCACTTCGTAGAAAACGCCCGCAACTACTTGGCGCACCGACCAGACTTGAACGATCACCCGCCGCTGGGCAAGTTGATGATGGCGGGCGCACTGCGCGCCTTGGGGGACACCGCGCAAGCCTGGCGCATCGTGCAGCTGTGTTTTGGACTGCTTCTCATCCCACTGGTCAATCGCGTCGCCGCCTGGGCCAGTGGCGACACCCGCGTGGGCTGGCTGGCCGCTGCGATGGTGAGCCTGGACGGGTTCTTCATCGCCTACTCCCGGGCCGCACTTCTTGACGGGATCTTGGTCTGCATGGGCGTCGCGGCCGTATGGCTAGCGTGCACGGCTCGTCGCACTTTTCAATATGTGCTGGCAGCGCTGGTGGCCGGGTCGGCATGTACGGTCAAGTTCAGCGGGATCGCCTTCCTCGCGCCGATCGTGGTGCTCGTGGTCGCTCGCCGCCACTGGCGCGGACTACTGAGCCTGTCTGCAGCGCCTGCGGTGTACTTCGGCTGGTACTCGCTGGGGCTATGGATGGCCCGGCAGCCGCACTCCCCGCGCGCCGTCCTGACCGACACGTTTCGGCTATACAAGCACCACGCAAATCTCACGGACTGGACTCACCCCTACTTATCTCATTGGTACGAATGGTTTCTGCCCACGCATCCCATCGTCATGCGCTCGGACGTGACGCCGGAGGGATTCCTCCGCGTAATGAGCGGGGTGGGTAATCCCGCACTGTGGTGGTTGGTGAATGTGACCGTCGTGGCGACAGCGATCAGTCTTGGGATCGCTGCCTGGCACTGGTTTCTGGCGCGGCCAGCAGCGGAAGGACCGGCCCAGGGGAATTCCCTTCGGATCGCGTTTTTGATGCTTTGTTTTGTGACACCGATCCTGCCGTGGATCTTCAGCAACCGAGATTCCTACATCAATCACTACTTACCGGCCTACGTCTTCGGCGTGATCATCGCAGCACTTGCACTAGGTCAGCTCTTTCGCAGCCGACCCACGACGGCGTTCGTGCTCTTCTTGAACGTGATGTTGGTCGGTGCGTTCTACTCGCCGGTGTGGGGGCAACTGCCGATCACACGCACAGCGATGGAGTCTCGGCTGATCCTAAAGAAGTGGCGCTGAGCGGGTCTTCATTGCCACGCAAAACGCGGCTGGTCGTAGTGGGCGACGCGCAGGGTACGTCCGAACAGCGCGATCTCGCGGAACTGAAGGATCAATGCGGCGGTTGGGGCGAACACCCGGGTGCCGACCAATGCCAGGGATAGGATCGGCCGCGTCTGCTCGGGCCCGGGCTCTTCGACCGCGAGGTCTTCCTCCGCCAGTGCGGAGAACGGCACCCGATACACTGCCGCCACTTCGCCGGGATCTGGCTCCGGCTCTGTGCCTGCGCCACACCACAGCACCACGGGCGTGATCACGAAGCCGGAGCGTGTCGCGTAGTCGTCCAGCACGCCGAGCACCTCAGTTTTCGGCAAGTCGATGCCAAGCTCCTCGCTGAGTTCGCGACGCGCGGTATCTGCCGCGCTCTCACCTGATTCCGCGCGACCCCCGGGCAGTGCAAACTGATTGGGGTGCCGGGGAGCGTGCATCGGCCTGCGCGTGAGCAAGAACGCCGGTTCCGGATCCGCCACAATGGCGAAGGCCACAGCCGCAGAGCGCATTTCCCCGAGCGCCAGTGCTTTGCGCTCGAAGCCCTGCAGCCGCAATCGCAACGCTTCGCGAGCGCTCACGGCGCCTTTCGCTTGGCTACGGCAGTCGCGAACGCATCCCAAGCCGTCGCTTCCGGCAATTCCTGAGCGCGAAGCGCCGCGGCCACTCCTTTGGCCGCCACCGCGCTATCCGGCTTCAGAAGCAGCGCGCGCATATACAGACGCTCAGCCAGGGTCGCCTTGCCAGCCGAAAGGGCGGCGGCGGCGTCCTTTTGCGTGACGGACACATCGACACCGATCGGTCCCGGCTGCGCCAGGATCTTGCGCGCTTCATCGTACTTGCCAGACAGTGCGTGAGCATCCGCCACCAGCCAGTGCGCTTCCGCTTCCGAGGTGTCCCCGGGCAATGCCGCGAGCGCGTACTGCAACGCCTGCTCCCCGTCGCGCTGATCCAGGAGCAGTCGCGCGAGCGCCGCTCTTCCGCCGGCGCTCTCGGGATCGAAACGCAAGCCGTGGCAGAACAGGATCCGCGCCTCCTCCACGCTCTTGCGGGCGAGCGCTTCACGGGCCTGTGCCAACTTCGCCAGGGCAGCTCCGGGGTACACGCCCTGAGGCGGTGGAACCGAACTCAGCAGTTCTTCGCAGGTCGCAAGCTTCTTTTTCGGCAGGGCTGGCACCACAAGAGGTGTCGGCGTGGATTCCGGCGCCTGCGGCCCCGTAGCCAGGGTGGGCGTGGTGGGCGTCGCCGTACCAACCCCTGTCGTTGCGGCGGTGCCCGGCGCGCGGCTCGGAACGGATCGGTACCATGCCACGCCCCCCCCAATGGCGAGAACTGCGGCGACCAGCCACCACCAACTACTCGACGTCCATGAAACAGTTGTCGCCTTCTCCGCGGCCTCTGTCACGGGCACGGAGTCCCGGGTGGCCTTCGACAAGTCGAGCGCCGGCAGCTGGGCCTCGCGTTCGCCATCAGCCAAGGACGGCCGCGACTCCCGCTGGTCCGCAGACGAAGGCGCGTCGACGCCACGCGCCGCTGGGGGCTGCGCAGAACGCGTCGTGGAGGGCACGTCGCTCTTGCGCTGGCTCAGCGCAGGCGCCGATGGGCTCGAAGCCTTTGCCGGCTTTGACGGATGCGAACCCAATCCTTCGACCATTTCGAATACGTCGCTGTCCGTCAGCTGCACGACCGCTGCGGCGGGGGGCATCGGAGGCGGCTTGTCGCTCGGCGGCTTGGGGGGCGCGAGTCGGCGCAAGCGCTCGCTGATCGGCGGCGCATAGACGGAGGGGTGCAGGGGCTCGGGCTGCCGCTCTGCGAGCCCCATGACGGCGACGGGCGTGTCCATCAAGGCAGTCGACAGCGGCGTCTCAACAGGTGCTACGCGCACGCTCCCGGAGGCGATGACGAGAAATGCTGCGATGGCCGCCGCGTCCTCGAGGGGCGGGCCGTCTACGTTGCCCAGGGTTGCGCGCGCCCCGAGTACCTTGCCGGCGTCAAAGTCAATTTCCACGAGCACGCGCCGGGAATGCACGGTGGCGCGGCGCAGGCCCGATCCGGACGCCAGCACGCGCAGCAGCCTTGCCGGACCGAGCAGTTCTACGCGCGTCTGCAGCGGCTGCGAGTCCTCCGGCCCCGGTAGCAGCTCGGTCTCCTTTTGGTGAAGCCGCGTGAGCACCGGTAGCAAGGTGTCGAGAGACGCGCCGGACTCCTCGTCCCAGACCCCAGCCCAATTCACGAGCAGAAGGCGCGCCCAGCGAAGGCGCACATCCCGACGGATCTCCCGAATGAAGTCGTAGCCCGCTCGTTCCGCGTCGTACCGGGAGATCAGCACGGCGGCCACGTCTGTGGTGCGCAGGCGCTGAAAGCGACTTTCGCTCGGAGCCAGATCCGAAACGATGACTTCTACGCCTTTTTCCCGAAGGGCCGTGGCCACGGCGTCCATGCGCGGCGCATCCGAATCCACTAAGAGCACGCGCAAGCCGAACAACTCCGCTTCAGGCGCGTATTCTTCTAGTTCTTCTTCGGAGACTTCCTCGACCTCGCCACCGGTATGCTCCTCGAACTCGAAGCGCAAGGCTTCTGCGGAAACCACGTTCTCGCGAATGGTGCGCACGAAGGCGTCGATGGCCGCGGTCAGCGGGCGTCCTCCACCGAGGACCAAGCGCGTGGCGTGTGCGTCTTGCTCGCCGGAAGGCCACACCGAGAGAATGCCCGTGCGCAGCTCCTTCTCTAGCGTCTTCACGAGCTCGTCGAGGGTGGCCTCACCGGCGGCACCGGACAACTCGTGCGCTTCGCGGCTAGCTGCACCCCGGGCGGCAGCGTCGATCTTTCGAGCCAGCTCGCCGACGTCGTCTTCGACGCCGAGCACGACGGCTGCGCCATGGCGAAACGCTTGAAGCCGTTCCGCCAGCGCCGCCTTGTCAGATAGCATCACGACCGGACTGACCCCGGCACGGGGATCTGCGCTCAGTTGGCGCAAGAGCTCAAGCCCAGCAACCGTCTCTTCAAGCACCACCAGATCGGGCACAAGCCCGGATACTCGGCCCAAGACCTCGTCTGGTTGCGCCAAGTGCACGCGCAAGTCTTTGAGTTCCAGTGCGGGGCGCAGGGTCCCACCTAGGGTATCCGACGCAACCAGCACGACCACCGGCTCCTGCCGACTCCAGGCTTCAAGGCGGCGCAGTGCGTCCGAGTCTGGACCCGGCGGTCGTGATGCGGGGCGATCCTCCGGGCGGTACGCGTCTTCTGGCAGCGTCGTCATGACGTTCGGGAGCGTTTTTCTCCCGCCCGCTTTCGGTGCGCCGTCGGACATGACGCCGCAGCCTACCCGGCCGCCGAGGGATTTTCATCGCTTCGGCGGCCGCCACGCCCCCCGAAGTCGACAATCTTGGAATATCGCGGGTTTATGCCGCCAACGGGAACGGATCCGGTGTGCTCCACGGGGCCCACGCACAACGGGAATGGCGCCCTTTCAGGGGCCGCAGTCAGGATCCGATGCGCTCCACGCGTGCCTTGACGTGTTTGTGCCACGGCGTGCCCGCGATGGGGTCGCGATCTTCCGACGCCGTTAGCTCATTGGGCGCGACGCCGGTGGTGTGCCTGTGGTCCCCCTCCGGATAAGAAAGTCCGAAGCCGTTCGGCAGCGACATATGCCCGGGCAGCATGGTGTCGGATACCTCCACGCTCACGATGGCAGTGTCGCGCTTGGTGCACAGTCGCACATCATCGCCGTCATGCACGCCGAGGCTTTGGGCGTCCGTAGGGCTCATGCGCAAAGCGCCGCCGGCATCCTTCTGGCGCCAAGCTGGGTCGCGAATGATGGTGTTCGCTGTGAACGAGCGCCGCTCGCCCGCAGAGAGAATCAACGGGAACTCTGGATCTGTCCCGGGCGTTTCCGAGGCGAGCCCAGCAAGCGCCTGTAATAACTCGGGGATCTCCAAATGGATCTTGCGGTCGCTAGTGGCGATCCGCTCCTGCACGCTTGACCACTCGTCTACGGCGAAGACCACGCCGCTAGGATTGTCGAGCACCGCTTGGAACAATCGATCCGCTACTTCCAGCGGAGTGCCAGAAAAACCGGCGCGAGCGAGGGACGGACCACTCTCAAGGGCTGCCTTCAGAGCAAGTCCGAACACAACCGCGCCTTCGCGGAGCTCCTCAGGCAGCGTGGGTCCAAGGGTGCGATATAGGATCACCGGCGCCAAGGGCGCGAGGCGCGGATCCGGAAGCACTTGCGCCATCATTGCTTGCGCGTATGCCGTGCGCCCCTGCTCCGCAGCCGCGGAAAGCGGCGCGAGGTCTTCGGCCCGCAGCACACCCAGTGCTTCCGCCAGGCGACTGTGGATCTCTGCTTCCGGCAGCGGGCCGGGTGGCGGCGAAAAGAGACGCGGGCGCAGGTGGAAATAGTTGTGCGGGAACTCGAAGTTGAAGAACGTCGCCTCAGCCTTTTCGAACTGAGTCGACGCGGGCAAGACGTAGTCGGCAAGCTGAGCAGTCTCGCTCATGGCCACGTCAATGACGACTAGTGTGTCGAGGGCCGAAAGCGCCTCCCGCATGCGCTTGCTGTCCGCCAGAGAGTGTGCCGGGTTGGCGGCTTCCACGATCATCGCGCGATACCGTTTCTCGTGATCCGTCAGGATTTCGTCTGCGATGACGTTGCAGGGCACCAGACCACTGATGATCGGCGCGCCGACCACCGGACTCACGCGCCCGGTCGAACCCTGGGCCAAATTCACCAAGGTGGTCGGCACATACTGCGTGCCGGGCTTGCCGAAATTGCCGGTCAACAGCCAGAGCATGCGATGCAGATAGCTCACCAAAGTGGAGTGGCGATTCATCTGCACGCCCAAATCCTCGAAGCTTGCCACGCTCTTTGCAGCGGCGATCCGACGTGCGGTTTGGCGCACCAACGCCTCCGGCACCCCGGCTCGCTCGCAGTAGTCCGGGATCGGCACTGCACCAAGGGCGGCTGTCACGGCGGAAAGACCAGTCGCGTGTTCAGCCAAGAATGAGTCGTCCAGCAGACGCTCTTTCACTAACACCGCGCCCAGTGCGGCAACCAGGAACGCGTCTTGTCCTGGGCGCACCTGCAGGTGGATATCCGCTAGCGCCGCAGTCTCGGTTCGTCGCGGATCAATGACGATCAGCGTGCGATTCGGATCCTTACTCATGGCCTTCAGGATCACCCGCGCACGGGCGATTGAATGCGAGTGCCACGGATTCTTGCCGAGGAAGATCCCAACTTCGCAGTGCTCGAAGTCGCCGCGAGTGTAGGTGCCGAGCATTTGCTGGCTCACCCAGAACTCGCCTGTCTTTTCCTGAGCCAAGGCACTTGAGCGGTACTTGGCACCTAGCGCACGACGCGTCGCCGTAGAATACGCGCCCGGGAGATGATTCCCCTGCCCTCCGCCGCCGTAGTAGAAGATGCTTTCACCGCCGAAGCTGTCGCGCACCTTCGCGAGCCGCTCGGCCACTTCGCGAATCGCCGTGTTCCAGTCGATGACGTCGAAGCCTCCGTCGGCGCGACGCCGCAGCGGCTGTGTGACGCGATCCGCATTGTGTTGATAGTGGTCGAGCCGATGCGCTTTTTCGCAGGCGTATCCCTGAGACGACGGATGCGCGCGATCGCCCCGGAGTCGCACCAGGTGCTGACTGTCTTTCCCGCCTAACTGCACCTGCAATCCACAGTTGCACTCACATAAGATGCACGCAGTGGGCTTCCACTCGGATTCGGACATGCCGAGTAGCATGGAGCCGGCACGGGCGGGATGGAAGGCGCCGCCGTGACTTTTTCGGTAGCATCCCATGAGTGCTCCCCGCAACGCCCACTCGCCTCGGCAGCTTCGTCCTTGAGCGGCGCCTGGCGTTCGGCACGATGGCAGAGGTGTTCTTAGCTCAAAGGCACGGGGACGACGCCCCCACGGGCATTGACGGCGCCGTTGCTGTCAAAGTGCTGTTGCCACATTTGGAAGCGAGCGACGCGCACGTCGCCCAGTTCTTGAACGAAGCGCGCCTCGCGTGCACGCTGCGCCATCCGAACCTCGCGCGGGGCCATAGCTACGGGCAGGCCGACGGACGGCACTACTTGGCGTTGGAATTCGTGCAGGGCAAGGATCTCGGCGCGGTGGCCGAGCGCGCGTGGAAGCGCAGCCCAGGCTTGTTGCCAGACGTTGCGCTGCAAATCGTGGCGGCGGTCGCCGACGCACTACACCACGCCCACGGCGCGACCCCCGCGGTGGTGCATCGGGATGTCTGCCCGCAGAACGTGATGCTCACGTACTCCGGTGCGGTGAAAGTATTGGACTTCGGTGTGGCATGGGTCTCAGCGCGGGGCAGCGATGACCCGCCCTTCAGCGAGGGCGCTCCGAGTGGGCGGCTTGTCGGCACTGCCGCCTATTGCAGCCCGGAGCAACTGTTGGGGGCGCCGCTGGACGCGCGCGCGGATGTATTCAGTCTCGGCGTGCTGCTACACGAACTGCTCACCGGCAAGCGACTCTTCCGGCGCGACTCAGATCATCAAACCATGCTCGCCGTGGTCGAAGCCGATGTGCCCAAAGTCTCCCAGCTACGCCCGAAGCTAGAAGCGTTCGATGAAGCAGTGCTTAGAGCATTGCAGCGCGACCCAAGGCGGCGCTTTTCGACCGCAGGCGCCTTGGCCGATTCTTTGCGGGAGCTGCTGTCGCCCGAAGCGCCGGCGCTCGCTGGCGTCCTAGCAGCGCTCTACCCGGAGCCGTCTTCAGCCTAGGTCTGCGCGACAATTCCAGCACAGCTCGAAGTTGCCGGGATTCGTCTCTTTGCACTTCGGACAACGCACGTTGTCGATGATGGTCTTCCGATTGGACTCAAACTTGTCGATGATCGCACGGGCAGCGTCGAAATCCGTTGCTTTCGCGAGCCACACTTCTGGATGCACTGGCACCTCAGGATAGGATCCCACCAAGTTCACATTGCGCAGCTCCGCCTTCAAACCGGCTTCGAGCAGCACGTCGAGCACGAGCTGCGCCTCGATAACGTCCTGGGCCTCATATACACGCACGCGGGGCTCCCATGATCTGATTCGCTGGTTGAATGGTCGACTACGGCAGGCCAGTCCCCGGCGGGTTTTGGCTACACCAGGTCACCCCCGCGGGATCCGGCGCGGCGGACGGCGCGCCGCTTGGGGGCGTTACAAACGGCGGGTTGGCAAAGTCGAACATATCGAGCATGGGCCAAGCATTGGAGTCGCGTTTGGTAAGCGAGGGCAAGTCGAATCGGTTCTGTATGAAGCGCGTCACGCTGGTGATGTCCGTGACCAAGTGACTGACATAGCCCGCCTTGTTGAAGGGCGACATGATGAACAAGGGGGTGCGGATCCCTAGGCGGTCGAAGCGGTTCGTGGGTGGCAATAGGTTGTCGGGTTCGCAAGCCTCGGGAGGGGGCACGTGATCGTAGAAGCCTCCGTGTTCATCGTAGAACACGATCAACACAGTCTTTTTCCAAACTGTCGGGTTGCCAGCAATGGCCTGATAGATGTTGCTGACGAATTGCTGCCCAAGCTGGATGTTGGCGGGCGGGTGCTCGTCGTTCTGCCCGGCGCCCAAGAAGTTCGGATCGATGATGGACACATGCGGCAGGGTGTCAGCCTGTACGTCCTTGTAGAACTCCGTGGTGTGCACGCCGATATTCTCTGAGCTCAAACCCCACACCACTGCAAAAGACGTAGCGCCGTCGCGATAGATCTTCCAACTGCGCCCGGCTTGCTTCAGCTGATCCGTGATCTTCGGTGCCTTGTAGAAGGTGTCCGAGGTGATCGGATCGATGCTGCCCGTGTGAATATTGCCCCAGGACGTTGCGCCGTAGAAAAAGAAGCGATTGGGCCAAGTGGGGCCAAGTAGCGAGCAGAAGTGACGGTCGCTCATCGAGAACGTCTTCGAAGCCCAGTAGTAGAACGGCAGGTCCTTGTCGGTGTAGTAGCCCATCGCGCGCGCGCCGCCGGGATTGTTAGTCGTGACGAAACCGTCCATCGAGCCGGCGTTGTATTGGGTGTGGGTGCCGTCCCACTCGTGATTGACGTCTTCGATGCAATAACGCGTCTCGTGATAGCGCTGCACGGGCTTGCCGGAAGTCGGGTCTGGGTTGCTGTCCGTGGGGCTCGCAACATCGACGTCCGTAACACCGTATGCCGGCAAGCTCGAAAAGTAGTGATCAAAACTGCGGTTCTCCATCATGAGCACCACGATGTGTTCGAAAGGCAGCGCGTCGCCGTGGGGCACCTGTGGTCCGACGGTGTCGGTGGTCTTCAGGCCCGAACCAAACTGGCACCCGGAGCGCTTGGCGGCATTGACGTCGTAGCTTGGCACTTGGCTGGGTGTGCCGCCGCCGCCGTCCGTGGGCGGCACAGCACCGGTGCCACCGCTTGCGCCGCTACCGACGGTTGCCGCTGTGCCCGCCGTGCCGCCGCCCCCCGAAGCCGCCTGCCCCCCGCCACCGGAAGCACCCGCTGTTGCTGCGCTGCCACCACCACCGCTCGTCGCGCTTGACTCGTCGCCGCCACAACCGGCGCATACCAAGCTGAACGCACATGCCAAAAGCTCGCGTCGCATGCGCCCAGAGTACGGGGCGCGGCGCCGGAGGTCGAGTCAAGTCGAAGCAGCAAAGTGCTTTTCGTCGATCAAACCGGCACCGCGCGTCGCCAGTACGGTGCCAAATCCGACCATACACAAGCCAAAGCTCAGCGCGTCCCCTAGCCACGGCAGCGCGCCCAGCACCAACCACAGCGCGCAGCCGACTGCCAGGTGCACGTAGACGTTGCCCGTGCGGTTCCCAATCAGAGCGCCGCCCACCGTGGCAAGCACGGCGCACACCCCGGCATAGCCGAACAGCGCAGCACAAACAACGCCCGCAAGCGCGAGGGGAATGCCGAGCACGGTCACGCACAGGGCGATCACCAGCACAGAGCCCACTAGGGTCGCAACCAGCCCCAACGCAAAACAACGCATCGGCCGTCGGGCGATCTCTGCCTCGAGCTTTTCCATGGGCGCCGGCGCCAGTGCTACCAGCACGACGCCGATCACAAACATGACGATCATGCGACTGACGGCTTCGGTCGCTGCTTCCCAGAGACCGAGCGTGGCGTCGAATAGGCCGTGGTCCACAGGCGAACAACCCAAGAGCAAGGGCGTGAGGACGGCGCAAGAACCAAGAAGCAGTGTGTGGCGATGGAACATGAGGATGTCTCCGAAAAGGCCCCGGCAAAATCCCCGGGGACGATGGGCATTCGTCCGACGGCGGGAGAATATTTCACGCAGACCACCCGGAAGCGGCGTCGCGCCGCGCGGCCAGCGGAAATGCGCTAAAATACTGGTCCGTGTTCCGGCTCTGGGATCCAGTCTGCGTTGGGCTCTTCGCGAGTTCCGTGATCGGCTGCGCCTTCGGCAACGAAGATCTCGACATCAAGAAGCCGACCGACGCGGGCGCGGACTCCGGCGTGACCGTCGCGGACTCGGGCTGGGGTGTCGGCGGCAATAGCGGGTATGGGGGGTACGCCGGAGCGGGCGGGCTAGCCGGAGGCGCTGGGTTTGCAGGTAGCGCCGGTAGCGGAACGGGGGGCACCGGAGCGCTGCCGGGCGGCCCGTGCACTCCTGGCGAGAAGCAGAGCCTGGGCCCCTGCGAAAAGTGCGGCACCAGTGAGCGCGTGTGTTCCTCCGCGGGACAGTGGAACGCGCCTACCTGCGAAAGTCAGGGCGTTTGCAATTCCGGGGAGCAAGCAACGGAGGCCTGCGGCACGGCGTGCGGCGCACGCAGTCGCACATGTGACACCAGCTGTAACTGGGGCACTTGGTCCACATGCACCTCCGGCGGCGTGTGCTCGCCCGGCAAGACTGACGTTCAGACGTGCGGCAACTGCGGGCAGAAGACGCGCACGTGTCGCAACGACTGCACCTGGGACAGTTTCGGCGCGTGCTCCGGAGAAGGCCCCTGCAAAGCGGGCACGACCCAGGCCGGCGGCTGTGACGCCTGCTCCCAGAAAGTCTGCCAAAACAACTGCACCTGGGGCGCGTGCCAGCTCAAGTCGGGGAACCAATGCAACTACAACTCCGGCACGAACTTTCAGTGCTGTGGTACGGACAAGTGGCAATTTTGCAGTTCCAGTTGCCAGTGGTTCCCGTGTCAGTCATGTAATGGATCCTCCGGATGTCTAAGCGCATGTTGAACCTTCCCCTGCATTTCAGTCTCTTGGGCATGTTGGCCGCTTTGACCGTCTTCGGCTGCTCTGACGACACTTATGTGGCAACTAACGAGCTCTTGGACGATGCCGGCACCGCGGGCTCGGGCGGCGGCGGGTTTGCGGGCAGCGCGGGCAGTGCGGGCACTGCGGGCAGTGCGGGCAGCGGCACGGGCGGCGCTTCGGGCGCCGGGACCGGCGGCACGACGGGGGCATGCACACCGGGCCAGAAACAGGACGTGGGCAGCTGCGCCAAGTGCGGCACCAAGCGCCAGACTTGCGACGCTTCCGGCCAGTGGGGCCCGGAGCAATGCGAAGACCAAGGCGCCTGCAACCCGGGAGACGAGGACACCGCGGCCTGCAGCGACACCTGTGAAGCCAAGACCTGCAAGAACGATTGCAGCTGGGGGGCCTGCGGGCTCAAGTCCGGCGCCAAGTGCAAGTACAACAGCGGCAGTGAGTGGCAGTGCTGTGGCACTAACAAGTGGCAGTTCTGCAACTCGGCAACCTGCGACTGGCACCCCTGCGCGGACTGTGGCGCGTCCAGCAGCTGCCAGAATGCGTGTTAGCGCCGCGCCAGCTTCCCTAGAGCGTCAGCGCGCCCTGCTTCCACTGCACTTCCTTGGGTTTGCCGCCAGCGCCAAGCTGCGCGGGCACACTCACAACCTCCGGCAAGCCGTCGCTCTTGTTCCCGAACGCCAGCGCGGTCACGACGACGGACAGCGGTTGTGTCGGCTCCAGCTCCTCAGGACGCTCGACTTCGAGGGTAACCTCCTCGGCACTGGAATCGAAGGAGAACAGATAGAGCCCGGCGCTCGCAGCTGAGACGTCAGCTGGCACCACTTCTTTGCCTGCAGGCCCCGTGCGCGCCAGGCTGAGTTTCAACGCCGACATGCCTCCCGGTGCGCGCACCAAAAGCGCCACTTTTCCGAGTTCCCGCGGCAACTCGAGGGAATGCGCCTTGAGGGTGGTGAGGGTTTCCGGGGAGTGCTTGCCTGCGCGCGCTTCTGCAAGGAGCACCGAAGCCAGCTGACCCGCAAGATGCGCAACGTCTGCATTGCCGTCGCGACCACCGGTCTCGACGACGCGCAGCAGCAAGCGCCGCGCGACGTCCACACGACCCGCATCAGCGTTCGCTCGCGCCAGACGCACGATCACAGCCGGGTCATCCGGCGCCAGCGTTTCGAGCACCGCGTAGTGGGCGGTGGCGGCTTCACTGTAGCCCTCGTTCATCAGCCGGTCGCCCAGAAACGCTCGCGCCCAAGGGTCGTAGGGCGCCCGTTCGGCTATCTCACCGAAAGTGCGGCGCGCGTGGTCCTCGGCTTTGACTCGATGCAGCGCGGAAGCGATCTCCGCAAGCAGCTCTACCGGCGCAAACGCGTCGCTGCGGGCGCGGCGTGCTTCGTCCAAGAGCGCAGTCTTGTCGCCGGTGCTCTCCAACAGCGCGACGAAGCGCGCACGCAGTCTTGGGTCGTGGGGTGCGACCGTGAGGAAGCGACGCACCACAAGGAGCCGTCCCGCGTCGCCCTTCGCTGCCTTGTACGCTTTCACGAACGCTGGCCAGGGCAATTGCTCCGCGCCAAGCAAAGCCGAGCGGATCGCGACAAGCTCTTGGGGAGAACGTGCGCGACGCACGGTCTCTTTGCGCACGAAGTCGGCGGCGTCTGCCTCCCCTTCTCGGCGTAGTTGTACGGAAAGCGCGACGCGCGCCACGCCGTCGGGACGGGCCTGGAGCATGAGTTCAAGCAGCGAGCGGCGGTCTGCCCAGGTGCGTAGCTCGCAGGAGTTCTTGGCGGACATGTAGACGGCAAGGGGATCCTCGGAAGCCAGGCGCACATGCCAGACTCCACGCCGATAGGGCAGCGCCGTCTTGGACACCTCCGAGCACTTTGCGGCGCGAGTGCGTTTCGGCGCGGGCAACACCAATTCGTAGTTCACAACCACCGAGAGCCCGCTCTCAGGATACGACAGCGCGGCGAGCGCTAGCTCGATGCACTGGTTCATCGATGCGTCTTCGGAGAAGCGGTCTTCGCCGCGAACCCGCACGTTCTTCGCGCGGCCGTCGCCGTCCACCTCCAGCTGCACCTGCAGATTGCCGCTCAGCTCCGAGCGCCCCGCCGCCCGCGAATCGCGACACGCACCGATTTCTCGATACGCCTCCTCCAGCCGCGCACCGACCCGTGTGGACACGAGGGAAGACAGATTGCCACTGCTGCTTTCCGAGTCCCCAGACAGCGCGTCACTGAGCACGGCGCCGCGCACCGCGTGAGCGCCAAAACTGAAGTCGGCTTCGTGCTCTGGGGTAAGCAGCCGCACCGCTGGGTGTGTTGCGGTGTAGGACGCTGTTGAGTGATGGAATGCCGTCCAGGGAGTGAGCAAGCCGACAGAAAGCGCGACATCAGTCACCGCTTCGCGGCCTTTGCCCGTGCGCAGCACGTCGTCCACCCGTGCCTGGGCCCAGCGTCGCGCCACGTCGTCGGTCCGCGGCGCCGTGCGCCACGCCAGAAGCCGTCGCTCCTCTTTCATCTCGCCGTCGTGGCGGAAGCGGACCTTCGCGGCGCTAGGCGCCATGCCGCGCAGCTTGCCCACCAGGAGCATGGGTTCGCCCAGAGGAACGGAGCGACGCGTGCGAGGATAGACCTGCTCCACATCCGGACCAAGGTCTACCTCCACGTTGGAAACCGCCGGCACCAGCGCATGTTCAATCAGCGCCGTCGCCGCACCGGCAGCTTCTACGGAGTCCTGCACCGCGAAGTAGCGCCCAGCGCTGCGGGCCAGGGTGGCCAACGCTCGTACATTGACCACGGGACCAATGCCAACAGCCGACATCCGAGGCAGACCCGCCGGTCGCGCCGCGAGGGTTTCAACGATCTTTTCGGCGTCAGACTCGCCGGCCGTCGCGTAGCCATCGCCGACGTACACCACGGTCGCAGAAGGCTCGTTTGCCACCAGGCCCGCGGCGTGATCGAGCATGTCCGAAAGATCCGTCGCGCCGCCCGGGGAAAGCTCGTCCAGCGCCTTTTGGATCGCGGCGCGCCGCTCCGGAGTCACCGCCCCCGCTTCCTTGGGCCCCACGGCGCGCGTGCTTTGATCCCCAGCAACGACTGCCAACTTGTCCCGTGGACCGAGCGCGTCCATCACGGCGCGAACGAAGCCGCGAGCAACTTCAAGCTGGCCGGGCTCGGAGCTGCCCGACGTATCGAGTACGAGCACCAGAGTCGCGCCTTCCGCCGGAGTGGGTTCCGGTAGATCCACGCGCACCAAGACCGTGCGCGGCTCCCCGGGACCGTTGCCAGCGGCAACGTACATGCGCGCTTTCGACTCGAAGGGCGGGACCACTAGATCCACTACGAAGTCTGCAGTGGGTCGGTAGTCTGGCCGCCGCAGCAACACCTGCGCGCCGGACACCTTCGCGCCGAGCCCCGCGGCGATAGCAACTGGCTTCGCCGCAGATGCATCCAAGCGGATGCCCAACTCAGCAATGGGCGGCGCCTCCGCCGGTCCAGCAAGGGGATAGCGGTATTGCATGCGGCCCTGCCCGTCTGCGTCGTAGCGCAAGGGCAGCCACTCCACGTACGTCACCTCGATGGTCACCGTATCGCCGCTCGCGATGACCGGCAGCGTCCCGCGAATGAAACCTCGCCCGGCCCACTCCACCAATGGCCCACTGGCGGACAGAGTCACACCCTCGCGTGCGGCCAGAGCGATACTGAGCGCTTCACGTTCCTCGCCGCGCCCCCAGCTCACGCCGGAGACGATGGCCTCGTCGGGAACGGCCATGCGAAAGTCGCCCTTGACCGCCGCGCTACCACCGTTGAAATAGGTGGTGATCACTTTGGTCTCGGCCGCCTCGCCGAGGATCTCGACGCTTACCTCTTGAGATCGCAAAGTCAACGGCGTGGCCGGCTCTGTTAGCGCAGCGCCCGTCGCACGCCCCCACAGCTCACCGACGGTGCTCTTGGCGGACGCGAACGGTGCCCCGAGGCCTCCCGTCCAATCATCAAAGGCCTTCTCGGGAACGACCTTCACTTCGCTGGCAACGACGACCGCGGACTCCCCGGGCCGCACTTTGTGCTCCTTGCCCCCGGCGGTAACCGTGATCTCTTCATTCGCCGAGTAAATACGAGCGCCATCCGCCTGAGCTTCAATGCCTACATTGGCGTTCTTACCGAATACCTCCGCAGCGCCAACGACAACGTGCGCCGAGCTTTGCCCACGGGCGAGAGAAAACAGGCGTCCCTTCTGCAGGGTCACCTTGTCGGGCGCAAGCTCCACGGAGCTGGCGCGATCCAAAAGTACGATCGTGCCTTCGTCCAAGCGCACGCGAGCGCGCCCGTCCGCGTCCGTTGCGACTACGTTGCCAGTGCTGGCACGCACGCGGCCGCGAGCGTCCACGCCGCCAACGGATACCCCAGCATGCACCACTTCTACATCCGCTACGGTCTGCGGCAGCGCCGCTACGTGCTGCCGCGTTAAGCGATAGACACCAAACGCGATCCCAACAACGACCGCCAGCGCCACCAGCATGCGTAAGACGCGCTTAGCCACGGGTCACCTCCCCGGCGGAAATGTTGAAGCGTAGCGTGGAGTCTCCTCCAGGTTCGAACCGAAACGGCACCACGACGATGCGCTCTTTGGCACCCAGTTCGTCAAAGATCACAGTCAAAACGAGCTCTGCCCCGAGGCGCGCCGCGTGCCGGGCGTCTTTGCTTTCGAGGCGCACTTCGAGCTGGTGCGCCGAGGAACTGCTGACGAAGGCTTGGGCCACGCCGAGAGTCACATCACCTTCTGGCGCAGGCGCTGTGGCCTTTTCACGACCGGACAGCAACATTGGATGCAGCTCCGGATGGGCCCAAGACAGCATCACGCGCACCTGGCCTTTGTTGTGGCCCCCGGCGCTGTACAGGGTCTTGGCGCGCGCAAAAAGCGTGGCGTGCTCCTTGTCGTTGCGCTTCGACTTGGCGTCTGCGCGCCCCCACGCCAGAAACAGCTGAGCGAATGCGCGACTGGTGGCTGCCGGACCTTGGGACGCATCCGGCGCGCCCGCCCCGGTGCCTTGTTCCGTGAAGCGCACGGCGGCTTCGAGTTGGCCTTCGCCTTGCGCAGCAAGGGCAAGCAGCAACGGCACACTCGCGTCGTCTGGCGTCAAGCGCTGGAGGGTTTCGTATTGTCGCCGGGCCTCGGAGTACCAGCCATGCGCGCGCAGCAAATCACCCAAGAGTCGTCTCGCAACAGGATCGTCCGGGGCGAACTCGACGATTTCTCCGAAGGCCCGCTTCGCCATGCCCAAGTGATTCAGCTTCTGCGAGGCGTCTTGCTTCGAAAGTCGTAAATAGAATTCGCCTACCGCAGTGCGCACGCTCGAATCCGCGTCCGCTCGTTTTCGCAAGCTGTCCGCCAGGCCGCGCGCCGCGGTGAAGTCGCCTGCATCTTCGAGCGCTTCGAGCAATCGCAGTGCGAGGGGGAAGTCTCCGGGGAACTCTTTGCGCATGTTCCTGAGCTTGTCGACGCGGGCCTTCGCGTCGGGCGTCTTTTCGACGATGGCATCGATGGCGCCGGGATCCGCACTCTTCAGCCCCAGCGCGGCATACAGGCGTCGGCGCTCCTCTGGCGTGCGCACACGGGCCACCAGTCCGCGATAGAACGTGTCCTGGGCCTTTGCGTCTCGCGACAACTGCCGCCAAGCAGCCACGCGCTTTTCGACGCTGTCCAAAGCGTCAAGCATCAAAGAAAGCAGGATGCGCCGCTCACGCCAGGTTGGCGCCTCGCACATCGAAAGCGCACGCCGGTAGACCAGGAGTGCCTGCGACGCGGACGTATTCTGGCCCAGGCGTTCGCGCCACAGGGTCATGCGCTCGAACAGCGGTTGGTTTGCCGCTGCGCTACAGAACCGAACGGTGCGCGGGAGGAAGTCCACCGCGATGAAGCTCGTCGGCATGTTCGCCACAACCGCGGCAGCAGCGGGGGCCCCTCCTGGTTCGAACGACAGGCGGGTCCGCGCGCGCACGACGCCGATCTCGGGCTGGGGGAAGCTGAGCGCGGAGAGCGCTTGCTTGACGCACTGGGTCACCGCAGCGTCGGGCAGCGAAGAGCCGGCCGTCGACACGTTGCTGACGTTACCCCCCGCTCCGATCTGGAATGACACCTGCACGTGCCCCTGGAGATTCGGATTGTTCGACAACCCTTTTTCGTAGCAGAGCCGATAGCGCCCGAAGTTCTGTCGCATGATCCGCTGCACCACCTCTGGCGGCAAACGTTCGGGGACGACCGTCACGGTGCTCGTGCCCACGCGAGGCGCTGCGCCGCGATGACTACCGCCGAGGCGCCCATGGCCGGAACCAAACCCCTGACCCGTACCCGTGCCGGCGCCGTGGCCCAGGGTGCCCACGTCACCGAGGCCGATCCCTTCGCCGCGACCGCCGCCGCCTTCCCCGGTACCGTCAAGGCCGAGGCCGCCAGAGCCAAAGCTGTCCCCGATTTCTTCGCCCCACAAATTGCCTGCTCCGTCCACGGAGTCATCGCGGGCCCATGGTGCAGTGGTCGAGTCCGTCACCGTGCTGGGGTTCGGCTTTGGTTCAGCCGGTCTGTCGGCGGGCGCCTGGTCTTTGGCGGGCTCTGGCGCAGCGGCCGGAGCAGCCGCAGCCGTAGCAGCCGCGGCTGGAGCACGCGTGTCGCCCCCGGCGCCGGTGTTCAAGAGGCCGATCATGCCGAACTCTTGGGCTTCGCTGAGGGCGGCCTGGCGCGCCGCGTGTGGCTCCGGGTTGTCGGCAGGCCCGCGCACCGCGTAGCGCTTATTGCTGCCCCCAGACGTCGGCCGCCCCATGGAGCCTTCTTCACCCTTGGCACGCGTGCCGGTGCCGCCCTCTTTGTTGTCTGCTTCGGCTTCTGCTTCGAGTTCTTCGATTTCGTCTTGGTCCTCGTCGTCGAGCTTTCCGCGCTTCTGAAACCGCCGCTCTTCAGCTTCCTGCTTCAGCTCCCGAGTCGTTGGCACGTAGAACGACGTGACCGGTGTGACGATGCCGTAGCGCATGCCGAGGTCAACGAGTGCGGCGCGCCCAACGCCTTGCTCCAAGAGCTCGGAGAGGCGCATATCCGCCCAGCGGCGCCGCAGATCGCCCTCGTCGTCCAAGCTACGCAGCTCAAGACGGTGTTCGCGTGCTTCGCCCCCGACCCGTGTCAACTTCACTTTTTCCGGCAGCGTGCCGGTGACACGCGCGACGACCCACGTCGTCTCTCCGGCCACCAGCGTGCTGGCGTCCTTGGGCAGGACGCGCTCCACATTCGGACCGAGGTCCAGCGCGACCCCCAGCCACGCGGGCCGTTCCGCGTGCTCGAATACGGAGAGCGCCACTTGCGCGGCCTGATGCGCGTCGTCCACGCGTTCGGCGAAGCCGCCTCGGGCCAGGCCCTTCAAGAGCGCCATATTCGTCTCGCCGCCAATGCCAAGAGAAAACACGCGCACGGGCCGAGGCAGCGCAGCGAGCTTTTCGTTTAGCTCCGTCAGTGCCAGCTCTCCGACTGTCGGACGGCCGTCACCGATGTAGACCACCGCGCCGCGCCGCTTCGGATCCAGGGTGCGCGCCGCCTCTGCCAGCATGCTGCCCAGATCTGTAGCGCCGCCGCGCTCCAAGGAGGACAGCGCGATAGACACACTGCGACGCAGTGGTTCGTCCACGGCCACGGCCGTCTTCATTTCCGGCAGCAACGGCCGCAACCCGTCGGCGCCTGCCCAGACCATGGCGCGATCATCCGACGAAAGGTGGCTGAGTAACGCGTTGGTTGCTGCCTTCGAAAGCGCCATGGCGCCGGCGTCGTTGGCAGCAGAAGCGTCCACCACGACTGCCAAGTCCAGGCCACCTTCGGGCTTCGGCAAGTCCTGCCCGCGCACCGGAATCAAGACATAGGGAGCTTCTTTCGTCTTCGACTCTCGAGCCCGGCCGCGATCGTTTGGAGGCAGCACCAGCAGGTCGGGATCGTGTTTCGCGCGATAGGCCGTCAGGTGCTGCAGGCCGTCGTCGAACAACTCCAAGAAGAAGTCCGAGCGCGGAATGAAGTCGTGCTCGCTGACAACGATTTCATTGCCTCGCCGCTCCGCCTTCATCCCGACTCGCACGTCCTTGGCTCGTGCCAAGCCGAACTGCACATTCAACGAAAAGTTCTCGATACGCGGCAGCGACGCCTCGGCGCCGCTTGCAGCCATCGGGTAAACGTAGAGACGGCGCTGTCCCTTGTCTCCGGTGCGCGAGAGCCACTCGGTGTAGCGCACCACCACGCGGCGCGTTTCGCCGGGCCCGATCGGGTACAGCCGGGCCCGATAGGAACCGGGACCGTCCCACTCGAGCAATGCCGGGTCTTCTGTTGACCCGGCGTACACATTGGCTTGGTACTGCACGCTCGCGGCGGCGCTCTCCTTGACTCGCCCCCAGGCGATCTTGTCGTCCCGATCCACACCGAAACGCTGGATGGATGCGCCTTCGGGCGCGCGGAAACGGTAGATGCCCTCCACTTTCTTAGAAGCGGGGTTGAAAAAGCGTTGGTCCACTTCAGTGACGACAAAGTCGCCGTCGACTCGCACGGACACATCAAGCCGCTGGATCGTGAGCGCAAAGCGGGGCGTGCCACGCTCTCCCGGATCTCGCGCGCCCACGGTGCCCACGCCAAAAGGCGAAGGTGACGCGCTCTCGTCCGCCGTCGCGGGACCGCCCGTCCAGTCGTTCCACGCGGTGACCGCCGCAACGCTGGCCTTGTCTCCCGCGAGGCTCAGCTCTTCCCCAGCACGAACGCGCACGTCTTTGAGGGCAAGTTCGCCCCGCAGAACGTATGCACGGGTGGTCTTGCCAATCTCGATGCTGGCACGCACGTCGCTCGGCGTGAGCCTTCCGCTGGGCGTGTCGAGAGCGACGGCCACCCCCGGGGGCGCATCGACGAACACGCGACCCGTCTCGAATTTCACGGCGTCTGCGCGCAAGCTGAACTTCGCGGGGCCCGCGATGAGCAGCCGTGCGCCGCTGTCGCGCCGGAGCCACACCAGCGCCGAAGGCTCCAGCTGTACGACGCTGCCATCCACGAGGCGCTCCCGTGGGTACGGGCTCCGCGCGGCGTCCCCAGGCAGTTCCACGCTCACACCAGCACGGATCTCCCGGAGCTCCGCGAAGGTTTGGCCGCGTGGCGCCAATTCTTCCTTCTCGCCACAGCCCAGCAGGGCAAGAAGAACACCCAAAAGCCCCGCGCGCAGGACGGCCCGCACGTGCTTCGCCGAAAGTTCCATCCTCTGCACTGACTTCTGCCCTCCAGCAAAGTTCCCTCTGCCCCCAAGACAGCCCGTCGTAGGCCCGAGAGGCCCGCACAGCAATTGCCCCGTGTAACCCTACGAAAATGGGCGCATTGCGCGGCGCTTGGGCAAGCTCGTGGTGCTGGGGGCGCGAAGAAACGAGCGCGACCATGCGAGCAGGAAATCCATGCGCTAGTCCGCTGCGGCATCCGGGACGCCGGCGTCCGCGGATGGCGGCTGGGTCGCGGCAGGCGCGGGAGCCTCGCCGGCCGGCTCAGGGCGCTTCCGCCGATCCGCGGGCACGGGCAAGTGATCCGTCAGGATGATCTTGCGACGGAAGTTTGGATCACCGAGGTTCGCGCCGTGACACGCTTTGCAGCGCAAGGGCTTTCCGTCCGCGGCATCAAAGCTTTCGGATAGATGCGCGGTCATCCACTCGATGGTCCACTTCTGATCCCGCGGCGCCTGCAAGATCTTGGCGGTGCCCTTGCCGTCCACGACGTGACAATCGTTGCACCAGACTTCTCCGCCACCGTTCTTCTTTGCCAAACTGGGGATCAGCTCCCGGGCCATCCAGTTCGCGACGTGTTTGTTGTGAGTCATCTTCGCGTAGTCGGGCTCTTCGTGGCAGTGGGCACACTTGACCCCTAGGAAGTGCGTCAGGCCGCCCATGATGGTGAAGACCTCGCGCTGGCAACGCGCTTTGGCGGCCACGCCCTCGTAACGCTTGCGTAGTGGCTCCGGCGCTTTCTTGCCGGGCTGCTGCACGCAATCGTCCACCGCTGCAGCCTTCAGCGCCGGCGCAGGTGGCGCAGGGGCGGGACCGTCGGGCGGAACGGGCGCGCCACCACAAGCGCCGAGCATGGCCGCGCCGACGATCCCCAAGACAAGGGCCCAGTTCATTCGCGGCAACATAGCAAACTCGCGCGGCGCCAGAGCGCACTTCAGGGCTTTGGGTCCTCTTTCGGGGGCGCCGCAAAGCGCAGGCACACTTTGGGAGACGGCTCGTCTTTGGGAGGCAGTGCGACTTTCAAGCACACTTTCGGCTCCGGACTCGGGGGCGAGGGCGGCAGCGCACTGGGCGCTGGCTCGGGCACCGCACTGACCAGGGGCGCGGCGCTGTCTTTGTCTTCTGCGGTTAAGATGTCCAGACAAGGCTGCGGCGCTCCCGCATCGGGCTCGTGCTCCGACATCACCTTGAGACAGACCTGTGGCTCCTTGTTGTTGCAACTCGCGGCTGTGATGCCCGCCAAGGCCGAAGCGATGAAGAACTTGCGCCGCGCCAGGATCGAGGCGCGGTCCCGCTTGGCTTCCGAAGCCCGCGGCGCGTCGGAGTCCGACGCGGCGTCGTCAGGGTTGTCGCGATCGACCACGCCCAGAGGTTCGCACGCGCGGGCGGCGACGCCAAGGGCGGCACGCTTCTCCGCGCGCTGGATGCTCGCGATCGCCAGGCGCGCCGCCGGCTATTTGGCGCGGTAGTGGTTTTCGGGCAGCAGCGAGACGTGGATCTTCGATGCAAAGACGCTGAATGCCAAGTAGCCCGCCAGACCGTTGGTCTTCGTCATCCAAGGGGGCAGCAGCGCGGGGCGCACCACGGTGCCGTCTTCGAAGGATTCACTCATTTGCTCGACGTCTTCCAAGGTCATGCGTCCGGAAAAAAGCGCGCGCGCCAGATCGAGCTTGGCGTGGTGCATGCACCAACGGAAAAAGGTATGCACTTCGATCAAACCCCGCAGGTAGACGGCGTCTTTGGTGAACGCCCCGCCTCCGCCGACCGGAGCGCCGCGAAAGACGCGCATGGCGGAGTTGAAGCTTTCGACCTCCGACTGGCCGGCTTCGAGAAAGAAGCGAAACACCTGAATAAAGTCCGCGCCCTGCAACGCAGAATCGATTGCCACCACCCTAAGCGCCACCCGGCGCAGGCGCGCAATGTCGATGGCGCCGGTGACTAGCTCCGCAAAGGTGGCGAGCCCTTCTTGAGTGGCCGTCGTGCGCGGCGCGCCCAGACCTAGGCTCTTGAGGTGCGGCTGCCGGCGCCCGTTGAGCGCAGTCAGGCTGTGCACGAAGGCCTCGTGCTGGAGCAACTGCTCGAGATCGTATTCCGAGAATGAGGTACCGGCCCGCAGCCGAACCCGCGTGGCACCAGCAGCGGCCTTAGATGCCAGATCCGGGTCGATCTCGACCTGTACCGTGCCCGCGCCGAATACCGCGTCCAGCTGTGGCTGCATCTCGCGCTGCAGCAGCTCGGCGGAAAGACAGTAGTCGGCCTCGTGCAACGCAACTGCCTGGGCGTATTCGTCACTCACACGCAAGAAGTGCGATGCCGCGTCCCGACTGCCCACGGAGCTGCCACTGAGTCCTTCTTCCGCGCCACCGTACAGCTCCTGGGAGACTGCGCAGAGGGCAGGAGTGCCCGCGGCGCGGAGCAACTCGCAGGCGAGCCGATAGCTATGTGCCGTCTTGCGCAGAAACGCAGCGATGGGGTGCTGCCCAGCGACGCGCTTTTCAACTCCCGCGAAGAGTTCCGCCTCTTCATGCAGGGGCGGGATTGGATACTCGACGTGAGGCAACTTGGCGTCGCCCTTGCGATGATCGGCCAGGAACTGCTGCTGCACCGCGCTGGGCCAAGTCAGGCAGGACAGCAACCGCACGTTGCGAGCCGCCCGCACGATGTCCGCGTCCGCTTCGAACCAGCCTTCCGGCAGCCGCACCATGTGTCGACAGCATAGCGCTTGCGCGAAAGCGAATACAGCGACAGAAAGCTAACCGCGGCGCCTGGCTTCCGCAAACCAGATCTAGCGGAACCTACGGTCACCTAGCCCTGGTTTCACGGCTTGCACACGCCGTGCGTCGCGTGCCCCACGTTCAAGCAATCTTGCGGCGGGCCGCAGTAGCTGGTGCCAAGGGGGCAGATGTTGGTGCACTTGCCGAGGTAGCACTGGAACAGGATGTCGCACTGCGCGCTGCTGCCGCAGGATGCACCCAAGTTGCCGCACTGGGTGCAACTCTCGCAGGTGCCTTGGTTCGGTCCTGAAATGCGGCAGACCTGCAGGCTGGGACAGCCCGTGCCGTAACCAGGCGTCGTGCACGGCTGGCCGCTGGGGCTCGGAACGCTCAGGTTGGGATCGAGCGCGCCCGTGCCGCCGCCACCGCCGCTCGCGCTGGAGCCTCCGCTGCCACCCGACGCGCTGCTGCCTCCACTTGCACTCGAACCGCCGCTGCCGCCGCTCGCGCTCGACCCGCCGCTGGCGCTGACCCCGCCGCCACCACCGCTGCCGCCCACGCCGCCCGCGCCGGCTGCCGCCCCAACGCCACCAAACGACAGGCCGCCGCTGCCCGCTGCTGCGGCGCCACCCACGCCGAAACCGCCAACCGCGCCAGTGCCCAGGGGGCCGTCCGCCGCAGCGTCGGATCCGTCCGAGAGCTTCTCGCTCTCCGCGCATGCCACTAGCGCAGCGACTGCGCCTGCGCATACGGCGATCCTCACGATTCCACGCATGCGTTGCCCTGCCACGCTCGGATGATAGCGCGCTTCCGCGGCTCAAGCAGCGCCTCAAACAGCAATTCCAGAAAGCGTCCGCTCCGCGAGTCCTCGGGCCGCATCCCCCTCTTCACTAGGCGCCGAATCGTTGCCCAACCACCTGTCACGCCGTCTTCAGCTTGGACGCCAGATCCGTCCCGATCACCAACTGCAGCGCACTGCGGATCTCCGGCTGTTTGGCTAGGAACTGCTCGAGCGTGTCGCGGGGCCACTCGAAGAGCTGCACCGCGCCGCTGGCACGCACGCTGGCCGACGCTTGTTCCCCGGTGAGATAGCTCATCTCGCCCACGAAGCGCCCAGCACCGACTCGCGCGATGGCCCGCCCGTCCACTTCCACGGCGGTGGTGCCAGCTTCGATCAAGAGCAGGCGATCCAGCGCTTCCCCCTGCGCCACCAGCTCCGCACCGTCGTCGAGCCTGCGTGGCGTTGCGAGCTGAAACAACTTCAGAAACTCCCGGGGCCTGAGCGCACGGAAAACCGTCTGATAGATACGCTCTTGCTGCTCCGTCATCGTCACCGGGCGCCGCTCCAAGAGCAGCACCTTGACCTGGAAGATGTTGATGAGAATGAACACTGCATTCCAAGCAATCGGCGCGTGCAGGTCGTTTGCGAAATAGTACGGCAACAGCGCAGTGCCAGCGACGATGGTCAGGAAGCGCAGCCACAAGATGTCGCGCACCAGATAGGACGCGAGAAAGAGCACGTTGGCGACATGGACGAAGTAATTCATGACTGCTCCTATCTGCTGACTTTCCCTGCGCTCACACCACAGGGCTTCCCTTCCGCAACGCGGCGCGGGCTTGCAGTTGCAGCGCCGCCCCCACGACGAGGTTCGGATCCGCGTAGTCTCCAGTCGCGCGGCCTACGTAGTGCAGCGCCACTTGGCGATCTGCGTCGAGCAGCACAACGCCCCCCTGCTGCAGCGCGTCGCCCTCGATGCCTCGGAACTGATGGCCAGCCCCCCGCCCCCGCAGTTCACCGTAAAGCGCCCGCGGACCGAACACGGACCACCAAGATCGCAGCATGCCCGCGGCACGGAAGCTGGCGCGCTCGACGTCGCTGACGACGTGTACGTGCTTGTCCGACAGCGCGTGGCGCTCGATGAATCCATCTAGGTAGCGCTTTTCTCCGTTGCCGACGCACACCACCGCTACCCCCAGCTGCGCCAGCTCTCGGAGCCGGGGAGACAGCCGCGTGATCTGTTCCGAACATGCAACGCAACCGAAGTGGCGCAGGAAAGCCAGCAAGCACGGCCCTGTGCCGAAGAGCGACGCGAGGGCGATCTCCTGGCCAGCCGCCGTCACCACGTTGGCGCGTCCCAGCGCCTCGAAGTCCACGCGCGTCATGCTGCCACAGTACCGGAGTTGCCCGAGGCGCAGCGACACAATCGCGGGCGGATGCACAGCGGAGGCGCTGGTCTACAAAAGGTGATACGCCACTGGGCGTGGCGGAAGACAGCGAGGCACTGCGAGCGCGTCGACTCGTCTTGGCTCGGCGCGCGCGCTTCGTCGCAGCGGCCCTGGCCGGCTCCGGACTCACGTTGGGCTCGCCCGCGGCCGCCAAACCCGAAGACGGATCCGGCGACGACGACGCGCAGGCCCTGGAGTGTGGCAAAGACGCTTCCGAGCGATGCTCCCCGCAGATCTGTCTCTCGGACATCGATATCGAGGGTGAGCTGGTTGCGCCGCCGCCGAAAGACCCGCCTCCGGACAAGAGCAAGACAGCGGGGCCGCTGGCGCAGGCCCCACCCGTCGTCTGCCTCTCCATCGCCCCGCCGAGCGCGGATCTGCCCCGCCAGCACGATGGCTTCTACTTGCGCCTGAGTCTGATGCCCACGTTGGTCTCGGGCGCCTTCAACGCGGGTAGTTCGTCGAATCACGCAGGCTTTGGCGTCGGTGCGGGCCTCGCTGCTGGCATCACGCTGCTACCCGGAGGTGTCGTGGGGCTTTCCCTGCGGGGCACCCACGCGCCGGAGGCAACGGGCAACGCGCCCTTCGCCCGCACGACCGTCGCGGCAGGTCCGATGTTCGTGTTCTACCCGGATCAGCGCGGTGGCCTCTTCGTGGGAGGTGCCTTCGAAGTGTCGGGCACCCGCGTCGAAAGCAAAGGGAGCAGCACTGGTCTTACAGGCCTGGGCGCGGCACTGTGGCTCGGTTACGATCTTTGGATCAACGACGACTTCTCCTTCGGCACGGCTTTGCACGCAGACTTCGCTTGGGCGCGGGGCGAAAGCCGGAGCCAAACGCAGCGGCTGTTCGCGCGGAACCTGGCGCTCGCACTCTCCGTCGCCTGGCACTAGGAGCCTATCCCAGGTTGCACGGCTCGTGTGACGCGCGCGGCCGGCCCTGTGAGGTCGAGTCGAAGTGAAGCGTTTCTGGGAACCGCCATGGCGCCAAGATCGCCAAGGCGCGCCAAGAATTTCTTGTTTATCTGCGGCTGAGAACGACGCGGCGAACACCACTGCGCAGCAGTTTCCGTTCGCGACTGCTTCGATCCGGATCGCACAGCACCCGGCCCAGCGCAGGGCGCGCACGTCCGCGTCGAAGAGTTCGCACTGGCGCAGAAACTTTCGCCACATTGTGGCAGCGCGTTCACAGCGGCGCGGCGCTGAAGGAGAGCCCACGCCGGGGTCCTCCCCCGAGGATCTGCGCGAGTTCCGCCTACTTGCTGGCGCCCATGCAGTCGCCAGCCGCCGCCGGCACGAAGCCTGCTTACAGCTGGTTCAACCAGTTTAAGGAGGCTGAAAATGCAGTGGAAACCTTTGGTGACCGCCCTCTTGGCGGCGGTCGCGATGCTCGTGGTGCGCCCGACGCCGGCCCAAGCGGCCGGCACCCTGAAAGACAGTGCCAGCGGAAAGTACGCGCAGATCGTCGACCACCACGTGGGCGTGGTGCTGAACAACGGCTTCGCGCGCACTGAGGTCACGCAGGTCTTCAAGAACGATAGCGCTTCGCCCATCGACGCCATCTATGAGTTTCCCATCCCTCAAGACGCGGCGCTTTCGCAGATGCGCATCGTGCTCGCTGACCGCGTCATGAACGGCGAAGTGCTGGAGCGCAGCGAGGCGCAGCAGATCTACGACAACCAAAAGAAGGCAGGCAATCAAGCTGGCCTAGCTACCAAAGACGGACACCAGAACTTCCGCTTTTCGATCGCCAACATCCCAGCCAACTCACAAGCAACGATGAGTTTCGTGTACTACGAACCGCTCGCCATCGATGACGCAGTGGGACGCTACCTCTACCCCCTGGAGGACGGTGGAACTGCGGCTTCCTTCTGGGAGGGGCAAGAGTCCGTCAGCGGGACGTTTCGCTTCGACCTGGAACTCAAGAGCGCGATGCCCATCGAGGAAGTTCGCATGCCTGGGCACACACCGACGGTGACCAAGCTTGCAGAGGGGCACTACAAGATCGGCCTGGAAGCCGCGCCAGCAGATCTCAGTCAGGACCTAGTCTTCTACTATCGCTTCCCAAACGACCAGCCCCGGCGCCTGGAGTTGGTGCGCTACCGCCCACAATCCGGTGGGCTCGGAACCTTCATGATGGTCTACACGCCGGGCATCGATCTCAAGACCATTGACCACGGCACGGACTACGTCTTCGTGCTCGACGTCAGCGGCAGCATGGCGGGTAAGCTGGCTTCCCTCAAGCAGGCGGTGGCGGATTCCCTGCACAAACTCGGCGCAAAAGACCGCTTCCGCGTGGTCGCTTTCGACACCGGGACCCTGGACGTCAGCGGCGGCTTCCGCGACGCCACGCCGCAGAACATCGACGACGTCGTCGCCAAGGTCGGTCAACTGCAGGAGGGCGGCGGCACCGACTTGTACCTGGGTCTGAGCACGGGACTGAGCGGACTGAACACGGATCGAGTCGTATCCACCTTCTTGATCACCGACGCCGAGACGAACACGGGGGTGATCGCGCCGCTGGAGTTCGACCAACTGGTACGCAAAAGCGACGTGCGCATCTTCGGCATGCTGATGGGCAACAACGCCAACTGGCCGTTGATGGAGATCATCGGCGAAGCCTCCGGCGGGTTCTACTCCCAGGTATCGAACCGCGACGACATCTTGGGGCAGGTGCAGTTGGCGTTCAACAAGGCAACCCATGAAGCGTTGCACGATGTAAAAGTAGAAGTCACGGGCGCTGGCGTATCAGACACGACGGACTTTCGTCTGACTAAGGTCTACAAGGGACAGCAACTCTTAGTATTCGGACGCTACGACACCCCAGGCACGGCCACACTGACCCTGCACGCCAAGACCTACGACCAGTCCCAAGTGTTGACCCAGAACGTGCACTTGCCCGAGGTCGACACCGAAAACGCCGAGATCGAGCGGCTGTGGGCGCTGGACATGATCCACGCCATCGAAAAGCAGGCGCTGCTGGGGCTCATTTCCTGGGAGGAAGCGAAGTCCAAGATCATCAAGCTCGGCGTCGAATACCAACTGGTCACGGACTACACGGCAATGATCGTCGTTGACGACGCTACCTTCGAAGAACTTGGAGTTGAGCGCTTGAACGAGGAGCGCACCGACGCCGAAAACGGAGGGGGCCCATCGGGAGGCAGCGGCTCTGGCTCGTACTCGGGCGGCTCCGGCGACGATAGCTACGGCGGCGCGGTCGACGTCGGCCACCTGGGCATGTTGCTGCTGTTGGGCGGCGGGCTTTCGCTGCTGGTCTTCCTACGCCGCCGGCGGGACGGCTCGGACGGGTGAGCGCGATCGCTGAGCAACGAGTCGAGTGGGCCGCGGCGCTGATGCGTCGCGGTCCATGGTTGACCCTATTGTTCACCGCCTGCGCGCTGGCGTTGGGATCGTCTCGGGAATTCGAGTTCGACCGCGCGCTGGTCTGGCAGGGACAATGGTGGCGCGTGTTGACCGGGCACTTCGTGCACTACGGGCGCGCCCACGCGGTCGGGGACATTGTGGCGTTCTTCGGCTGGGGCCTCGTCATCGAGGCCATCAGCCGCAAGCTGTTTGCTGCGACGGTGTGCGTGTCTTCTTTCGTCGTGGGGCTGTGTGTGCTCGTGCTGTGCCCGTACGTGTCCCGCTACGCGGGGCTTTCCGCTGTGGACGTCGCGCTCGCAACCGTGCTCCTCGGCGTGCTTTGGTACTCGCCGTGGGTGCGAGCGTTGCCGAATTCGCGCGCACTCGTCTCAATCTTCGCCCTGGGGCACCTGGCCAAGACGGCATACGAGTTCGCCACGGGTGCCGCAGTTCTTGCGCCGGATCTCGGGCCAGACGTGCGACTCCTGCCGGCCGCACATCTATTTGGTGCCGCATCGGGGCTAATGGTCTTCGCGCTGCACCGACTGCGGCCGAGGGCAGACTCAAGCCGGCCATTCACTAAAGAAAAAGCGCGGCACCCGGGAGGACCCGCAAGCGCCCGCGCGCGCCGGCCCTAGCCGGGGTGCGCTCTGTGCTAGCCTGTGGCTCGAGGTAGGAGGGGAGCGCGCGTGCCGCCGACTAGGAAGAGCCATGGACGACAGCGAGAACATTGAAGAAGAACTGCGGATCCAAAACGAGCGCTCGCGCCCGCCGAAAATGCTGACGTCGGACGCGTTCCTGCAGCCCATCCTTGCCCTGCGCAAGGCCCAAGAGCTGGAAGTGGTGCCGCCAACGGCCACGATTTCCCATGCCATCGGCCGCATGCAAGCCCGTCGCATTGGCGCAATCCTGGTCGTGCAGGACGGCAAGCTCGCGGGGATCGTCACAGAGCGTGACATCCTGCTCAAAGTAACTGGCGCCAAGACCGACGTCGGTGAAAACCCGGTGTCCACGGTGATGACACCCAACCCTGAATACCTGATGCTTGACGACCAGGTGGCGTATTTGCTCAATGCCATGCGCGTGGGCGGTTTCCGGCACGTGCCCATTGTGAACGACAAGCTCGAGCCACTGTTCGTTGTTTCGCTGCGAGACGTACTGGCGTTTATCGTCGACAACTTCCCCGAGGAAGTGATCAACATCCCGTCCCGGCCGTTCCGCGGCACACCCAACGAATACGGCGGCTAACTGCTCACCGCGGCCCAGGGCGCGTTAGCTGCGGTCATGCTGCCCGCGCGCAGGCGCGCGACGGTTGAATAGCGTCGATCCGGGCGAAAGTGGACAGCCCCACGGGTCGCGGCTAGCTTCCAGCGCCGACCGATGAGCACCACGCCCACCGCCGCGCGCCTGCTAAATGATCCGCGGGATGCGCCCTTCGTCAGCCTCATGCTGCAATGCGGTGTGATGGCCATCGCAGGCGTCGGCCTATTCTTCGTCCAGTCTCAGTTCTGGCCGCTGGCCGCGCTGTATCTGATCGTTTGGGCCGCTTGGGTGCTCGATCGCTTTATTCTGATGCTGCACTGCACCTCGCACCGGCCTTTGTTCAAGGCCAAGCTGCGCTGGCTGAACCTACTGATTCCGTGGGTAATCGGCCCGTTCTTTGGGCAGACGCCGGAGAGCTACTTCGTGCATCACATGGGCATGCACCACCGCGAGGGCAATCTGCCCAACGACACCAGTTCCACGGTGATTCACCAGCGAGATCGTTTCGTCGACTGGCTGAGCTACTTCAGCCGCTTCATGTTGCGTGGCTTGGTAGACCTCGGGGTTTATCACGCGCAGCGAAACAACACTAAGCTGCTGCGCCGGCTGCTGTTGGGTGAACTCTCGTTTCTATTGGGCGTCGCTGCGCTGTTTTGGTTGAACTGGCGCGCCACCCTCGTGGTCTTCGTCTTGCCCGTGCTGCTGGTGCGTACGCTCATGATGATCGGCAACTGGGGCCAGCACGCCTTTGTATGCCAGGCAGAGCCGGACAATCCGTATCGGAACAGCATCACCTGCATCAACACTCGCTACAACCGACGCTGCTTCAACGACGGCTACCACATCCACCACCACGTGCATGCGCGCTGTCACTGGAGTGAATACCCGGCGGAGTTCGAAGACAACAAAGCCGAGTATGGCCGCCAGGACGCCATCATTTTCGACGGCCTCGACTTTTTTCAGGTCTGGCTGTTGTTGATGCTGGGGCGCTGGCAGCGACTCGCCAAAGCCTTTGTGCAACTTCCGGGCGCAAAGCTGCGATCCGAAGCCGAAGTCATCGAATTCTTGAAGTCCCGAGTCGTGCGCTTCCCCGAAGCGCGCCTACAAACCCTCGGTGCTTGAGCCCAGG
Organism: uncultured Myxococcales bacterium; assembly: GCA_937872925.1. GTDB lineage: Bacteria > Myxococcota_A > Polyangia > Polyangiales > Polyangiaceae > JACKEA01. Next base: position 40,035 of record CALMUT010000123.1, read on the forward strand.
GCGGTGGGCGACCCGCGTGTCTTGGCGGCATCGCGAGGTCGCGTTATGCCGTGACACGATGCGCGAAACCCTGCCCTACGACGCGCGCAGCCAAAAACGTGCGCAGCCGACTCGCCTGGCGCGTCTTGGCCATGCCACGCTGGAGCTGTCGCTGGGGTTCAGCCGCCTGGTACAGACCGCCGCATCCGCTCTGATCTCAAGCCGACGTCTGGGCGCTGCCGCTCGGCGCGTCGTGCGTCGCATCGCATTGGCACAGGTGCTTTATACGGGAGTGCACGCCGTGACGCTGATCAGTGTCATTGGCCTGCTCATCGGCGGGACGCTGATCATTCAGACTCACCTGATGGCACCTGCTGCCGGCGGGGAAATGCTGGGCACGATCTTAGTGGCCGTGGTGGTGCGTGAGCTGGCGCCACTTGTCACTGCGATCGTGGTGACCGGGCGGTCTGGAACCGCGATTGCGACTGAGCTCGGAAACATGAAGGCCAACTCGGAAGTCGCGGCCCTGGCATCCATGGGCATCGACCCTGCTCACTACATCGTCTTGCCTCGACTGATCGGCGCCACCGTCTCGGTGCTCGTGCTCACGGTGTACTTTGCCTTCGTCGCCATCCTCGGGGGCTACGCGGTGAGCCTTTTGATCGCATCCCCGAGCTTTACCGCAATCCAAGCTGGGGCGTCGCGCACCTTGATGCTGGCGGACCTCCCGCTCTTTCTGGCCAAGGCGGGCGGTCTCGGCGCCCTCGTCGGCTGGCTCCCCTGCCACTACGGCCTGAGTGTAAAGAGTTCTCCAACGGAGGTTCCCCAGCAGGCCAGCCGCGCAGTCGTGCGCTGCATGGGTGCGTGCGTGGCCTACAACCTGGTGGTGACGGCTGGATTCTACGCCTGGGTTGGACCGCCCATCCGATGACCGCTCCGCGTATCGATTCTCACAAGCAGGGGCGCGGCATCGACTTCGACCGCGTGTCTTTCTACTTCGGTGAGCTCTTGATTCTGCGCAGTGTGACTTTCCACATCCCGCGCGGCGACGCCCTGGTGCTCACCGGAGCCAACGGTGTGGGCAAGTCGACTCTTTTGCAACTGTGCGCGGGTCTGCTGCAACCGACGTCTGGAGAAACCCGAATCGCAGGGCACAAGCCGCATCCGGAGCGCCCGAGCGATCTCTTCGATAAGGGCGTCCGCGTCGGCTTCGTCTTTCAAGACGGAGCGTTGCTTCACAACATGAGCGCCCTGGCCAACGTCACTCTGGCGCTTTCCTATCACGCAGAGCTGTTGGGGCTCGACGAAAAGGGCATCGACGCGCGCGCCCGGGGTGCGCTTCTGGAAGTGGGCATCAACCAGGCCGACTTTCACGCGTCCCCGGCGCATCTTTCCCACGGCGTAAAGAAGCGCGTAGCCGTGGCACGCGCCCTTGCGCTCGAACCGAACTTTGTCTTCTTTGACGATCCGGACACGGGCATGGATCCGAAAAGTCTCCAGCTGATGCACGACGTCATTGAGCGCTTCTGTCAGGACAAAGGCGTCACGGCGGTGGTGGTCACCAATCACGATCGCTTGATGGATCGCTTGGGCGTGCGCCCACACGCTTTACTCTACGGAGAGCTCGTGGAGTTGCCCCTGCCTTCGGAGCGTTTCAAGCGTTGACACGGCAAAGCCCGGCAACGGCGGCGGGGCCCAACAACAGCGCTGCGATGGGGTACACTCGCGGCATGCGACGCCAAATCATCGGGCTCCTATTCTCCATCACCTTTGCGGGACTCATCGGCTGTTCTTCAGACGAATCCGCGAACGCGGGCAGCGGAGGGGCGGACGGCGGCGGCGCTTCCAGTTCTGGCGGCAGCGGCGCAGCGAGCAGTGGAGGGAGCAGCACGGGCGGCGTGAGCACCGGTGGTGGCGGCGGCGGCTCCGGAACGGCTGGAGCGACTTCGAACTACGACTGTGCCAACCCCGACCCGGCATGGATCTTCTGCGACGACTTCGAAAAGATGGACGGAGGTTGGGATGCCTGGTGGAGCGCAGCCGGCTGGACCGATCACATCGGCAAAGACGATCCCGGGCGCATGACATCCTCGTCCGCCGCGCATGCGGGCAAGTGGGCACTGCATATGCCCGCCGACGCAAGTGCGGGCTACCAAGGAGCCGACTTGATCTATCGCCCCTGCGACGGCGCCAACAAAGCCGGCTGCAACATGAAGGGGTACCCGCAGCTCTATTTTCGGACCTACTTGCGCTTGGCAGCGGATCACCAGAAGGTGCATCACTTCCTAGCACTGGGGGGTAGCCAGCTGGACGACTACTGGTCCGCCTACGGCAATGCCGGCTGCCGACCGAACGGGAAGCGCCACATGGGTTCGACAGTGGATTTCACCGATGGCGACCATGCGACGTTCTTCTACACCTACTACCCCAAGATGAATTGTGACACTGGAGCCAACTGCGACAAGTACTCGAACTCCTCACAGGTATGCAGCGAGTGCGCGAGCAAGGACATGCCGTGCAGCAATGGCCCCGAGTGTTGTTGGGGCAATCACTTCAAACCAAGTGCCGACGTCAAGCTTCCCCTCGACAAGTGGGTCTGCTTCGAGATGATGATGAAGCCCAATGACCTGGGGCAAGACAACGGCGTGATGGCGTATTGGATCGACGGCACCCTGGCGCACGAAGAAACGACCATGCATTGGCGGGACGACGCCAACCTGCAGATGAATATGGTGCGGCTGCAGCACTACCTGACCACCGGGGACGCGGGGGGCCACTCCAACCAGATCTGGTTCGACGACGTGGTCGTGAGCACCGAACGCATCGGCTGCATGCCCGGCGGCTGAGGCAGATACGGCACAACCGCTGGATTTCATTAGATTAACGGTGGCGCAATTCCACTGTTGCTGGAACGTGTGCGACAATGTAGGCTCAACTCCTACACGGGAGGTCCGCCATGAACCGATTCGCAGCAGCCATCACGATCCCAGCTCTCATGCTCGCCTGCTCCACGAGTGAGTCGCCGCGCGGCCCCGCTGATGACGCAGCTGACAACCCGTTCCTGCAAGATCAAAGCAACTCCGGCAAAGCCGACACCGCGTACCTCAATCCGGATGGCATCGAAGTCGAAGTCGACCTCGAAGGCGATGTGTCAGCGCCCGCCTATCGTCTGCTGGAGTCACCGACCTTTATCGGTCAGTTCGCGACGACCTACCTGCGCAAACGAGGCGAGTTCTACTTGGAATCCTTGGCGGAGGACTCGACAAGCAAAGATCGCGTCGAGTGGCTGGTAGACGGCAGTTGGATCACCGCTGCCGACGCCGCAAGCGTGGACAAAACCAAGCTGACGCACTTCCGAATTCGTGGAGTGAACGCAGTGCTCTTGAACGAGGCGCGCGAGGGCGTGCAGGAGGGCAAGGTTTTCCAAGCGGAGGTCCCGGTCAATCCCTTCAACGTGATGACTGAAGCCAGCGAAACCTGCGCGGATCACGACGGCCACATCACCCTCAGCCAGAGCGTGTACTGGTATATGTGGAACCCCGACAAGGCCAGCTGCCAAATGGCAACCCAGAACATGACGCTGACCGTCAGCAAGATGTTCGCCGAGTCACAGCAGACCTATCCCGAGTTCGATCAACTCACGGCGGACGGAAAAGTCACGGCGGTCGTGCTCTTTGGTCAGATCGGCGACGGCCCCATCGACGAGTGGGAAACCGGCGTCCGGAACATGAAACGCATGGGAACCTGGCTCAAAGACGGCGGATTCAGTGAAGTTTCCCCCGCGCCTGTCGGGCGGCGTTTCAGCAAGCACATCGGTTCGACGGATTTCGAGATCGACATGTACGGCCCGGAAGACTTCGCGGGCCTCAGTGATCACGCAAACTTTCCCAACTTCCAGAAAGCCATCAGCGAACACGAGATCGTCGTATACGACGGACACAGCATGCTCGGCGCCAGTGATTTTTGGTCGAAGCCGACTTACCCGGACTTCTACCAGATCTTCATCTACGGCGGCTGTCTTGGCTACGAGTACTACGTCAAGCCCGTTTTGGACGGCAAGAAGGGCTGGGACAAATTGGATCTCGTTTCGAGCGTGATCGAAGTGACCGCGCCGGCCAACGAGATCGCTGGACCGGTGTTCGCGAAGATCGCTTGGGCCCTCGATCACAACAACGACGCGTCCTGGCGCGAGCTATTGCTCGCCATCCGCAACCGTGTCGGAGATTCCACCTTCGGCGCCAGCGGCGTGCGCGACAATTGCTTCTCCCCAGACGGATCCTTGTGCACCGGCGCGGGTGGCGCGGGTGGCAGCGCAGGTGGCGGAACCGGTGGCTCCAGCGGCGGAGCGGGCGGCGCTGCGGGCGGTGGAACGGGAGGTTCCAGTGGCGGCGCCGGTGGTGCGAGCGGCGGTACCGGCGGATCCAGTGGCGGCGCCGGTGGCGCGGCGGGCGGCTCCTGCGTGGGGATCTGCGGCAGCGGGAACCCCGCACCGAATAGCTCCCCGGCGTGTTACTGCGACGGTTCCTGCGTGGGATTCGGAGATTGCTGCGCGGACTACGCTGCCGCGTGTAATTGAGGGGGGTTTGACCGCCGATAGCCGCGCGCGGTTGCCAGCTTGCAACCCCGCGCGGCTCGATGCGTTCCGGTCCTTCCAAGGGGCGGGCGTGGCAAGCGGCAGGAGTTCGTAAGTGGGCTCTAGGACGACCGCTGCAAGACGACGGCTAGAGCCCCGGAAGTGTGTTACCCCTAATAGGGATGCAGATCGCACCGCTCGATCCGTTGTGTTTCGACGCGGCACTGCTGCCTCAGGTCGTTGCTCCCCCCTACGACGTGATCGGCGCTGACCTACGACGCGAGTTGGGCGAGCGCCACGCGCATAACATCGTACATTTGGATTTGCCTGAAGGCACTGGCGACGACCGCTACGCGCATGCCAAAGAGTTGCTGCAACAGTGGATAGCGGAGGGGGTGCTGCGCCGATTGGGAACGCCTGCCTTCTGGCGCTACGCACAGACCTTCGACCCGCCGGGTGGCGGGCAACGCTGCACCCGGCGTGGCTTCTTTGCCCTGGTGCGCGCTGTGCCATTCAGCGACCGCGTCGTGCTGCCTCACGAGCGCACGCTGAGCGGGCCCAAGCTAGACCGCATCAAGCTCTCCCGCGCCACGCGCGCCACGCTGTCTCCGCAGTTCATGTTGTATTCCGACCCAGAGCGCGCCCTAGACGCCAGCTTGGACGCCGGCGACCTCTTCGCAGACTTCACGACCGAAGACTCGATCCGGCACGAGATCTCCCGAATCACGTCCCCGGACGCCATCGCCCGCATCACCCAAACCCTCGCCAGCGGAAAGCTGCTGATCGCGGACGGACACCACCGCTACGAAACCGCCGTCGCGCTTTCTGGCGAGATCGAGGCCGAAGCACGAGCGCAGGGCCTGTCCGGCGGTGTGGGTGAGCATCTATACACACCCGCGCTGCTGGCCAACGGCGACGACCCAAATCTACTTGTATTCCCAACCCACCGGCTGATCCACTCACTGGCAGCATTTGATTTCGACACCTTGTGCCGCCGCGCCGCGGAACTGTTTGAAGTGCGGCGCCTCGAAGGCAGCGTCGCCGAGTGGACCCGTGCCCTTGCCGAAGCAGGGGACAATGCCCTGTGCGCCGCCGCGGGCGACAGCCGCGCGGTGCTACTGACTCCACGCAAGGGCGCCAACCTGGACGCGCACCCGGTGCTCCGCCGGCGCCCGAAGGTCGTGCAACGCACGGCCGCAGCGTTACTGCACGACGGCATCATCGAGCACCTGCTCGGCGTCACGCCGGAAGCTCAAGCAGCGAAGACCAACATCCGCTACCTGCAAGACGCGCAGGATGGCCTTTCGGCGCTGACCGCCGGTGAAGCGCAGCTTTTGTGCATGATGAACGCGACCCCCGTGCAAGTGATTCGCGAAGTGGCCGAAGCCGGCGAAGTGATGCCGCAAAAGTCGACGTTCTTTCACCCGAAGGTGCTGACCGGCTTGCTGATCCACACCCTGGATCCAACCCGCAGCATCGCCGCCGGGGGCTAGCTGGCCGTGCCCAGGGGCCGATCTGCGATCCTTCCAAGGGCACACGCCGCGGTCCTGCTCGCGCTGCTGCTGTGCACGCTGCTGGCCTGCAAAAACAAGAGCATCAAAGACAAGAGCACCGTCACGCGACCCGGAGCACCCAGTGACGTCGAGCTCTGGCGTCCGACCGACGCACTCGCGTGTGATGACGCCGCTGCGGGTACGCCGCGCGCGGAAGCCTGCCGAATCGCCCGGGACTTCGCCGCCGCCGCGCCCGTCGCGGCGTGGCCAAGCAGCGGACGCGCGGTGTGGTACGGGCGCACCTATCGCGTGGTGAGCGGCAAGGCGGAAAACGTCGCGCCGTACTTCTTTCAAGTGGAGCCCGGCAAAAACACCAGCACCTCGCTGAGCTTCGACGAGCTGAAGTTCGTGCTTCCCGTCCACGGCAGTGCCCGGGATCTGATCCCGGAGAACGCATCCGAGCGCGCGGACGCGGACGCGGTGCTCGCCGCACTGATGAGCAGCAAGCCGATCCCGGAATCCCCTGCAGTGTCCTTCATGAAGACCGCTGCGCCCGAAAACGGATTTCGCGCCATGGCGGATAGCTCAAGCGCGTCGACCATTCTGGTCAGCAAACATCGTATCTACGTGCGCCAACACGGCACGCGCCTCGTCATGGTGGAGCCCCACGACTCCGGCGGCGGCTGGTTCTCGGAGCTGTGGCGGTTGCCGTAGGGGCTGCGCGTAGGGCGGTAGGTCACGACGAGCGTGCCTGCGCCCGCCGGATCCGGTGAGTACCAGGGCCTGGTGACGCAGACGGACCGTGGCGGGCGCAACAGCAGCCGAAAGCGCTGTCGCGATCAGCGACGACCTCGACTCTCGCTCGCATGCGCAAATGGCTTCGCGTTTGGAGAAGCTAGCAATCGACGAGCGCTTCGCGAATATTGGCGTAGCCAACTCCGCCAGTCGTGCACGAAGCCGGCCCGGCTCAATTCGGTCCGGTTGCCAACGCGCGCGACACAGCGTCCAAACCGCGGCGTGGCACTGCCTGCACACTGCAGTCTGTGCTTGAAGACGCAACGCAGAACCGCAGATGGTCCACGGGCGCGGCACGCCTGACGACGGGCCTTGGATGGGGCCCGCCTCGGGCGGTGCGGCTTGCGCACGCGCCGGCGCGAGTCTGTTTACGCTGGCGCGTCCATTTGCGTACGCGCTGGCGCGGGGCGGCACCACTTTGCGTACGCGCTGGCGCGGGACGGTGCGGTTTGCGTACGTGCCGGCGCGGATCTGTCGACGCTGGCGCGGGACGGTGCGG
>CALMUT010000124.1 GCA_937872925.1 uncultured Myxococcales bacterium
CAGTGCGGCCGCCCGGCGGGCGGCCGCGTGCCGGGTACCCCCCGCCCGGCGCCGGGCCCCCGGGGCTGCCGCCGCTCCTCACGGCGCCGGTGTTCCCAGCCCCAGCACTGCCCCCGCCCGCACTCGCTTCGACGCCTGCGTCGGGGAAGTTGCAGATCCCCCAGGAACACACGTAGGAAGCGTCACACGTGCCGTTCGGGTAGCACTCGCCGCCCAGGGTACCGGTCTTGTCCAGCTCCTCCGTCGACGCACATGCCGCGAGAACGCCGGCAATGATTGGGATAAGGATCGTTCCGCGCCGCATAGCTAGTGGGCAAGTGTAACACCGAAGCGCACCGACGGCGTGTCTGCCGCGCGGCACGCTCGAAGCTGCCCAGCGCGCGCGGTTACTCCAGCCGGGGCGTGATTTTCGTCGCCGAGTAGCTTACGCGGGGAACGTCAGCTTGCCAGGTACGCGCAACTCGCACCGTGTAGGTGCCGGCGGACAGTCGTACCGAACAGCCGTCCATCCTGCCCTCGATACTGGAGAAGTTCTTGTTGGAGGTACTGGATACCCAAACGAACATATTGACCGGATCGCAGTCCATTGCATGCACCTGTTGATCACCCTGAAGCACTGCGATCTGGTAGCGCAGACTGCGGGGAACGGCGTCCCGACTGCGGTAAGTGCGCTTGGCGAAGTCCAACTCCGCGGAGAAGAACAGCACTCCTTCTTTGTTCAGCACGACGGATAGGTCCTGGGGCGTGTCCCGCACCGCAAGGGTTCCCAGGGGCACACCGCAAGAGCGCACACCGAACACCGCACCGCCTGCGAGTAGCGCCAAGAAGAGCGCCTCGAACGCTGCCATGCGCCCGACGTTTGCCTTCGGCGCTGGCATGGTGCGATCCAGCTCGGCACTCACCGCTTCGTCCGTGATGCCCGCGGCCAGCTCGACCTGCCGCTCAAGGTACCAAGCGAGCTCCGCGGAGGCGACGGGGAACGCGACGATGCGACCCTTGCCCTCCTGCGCCGACGCTAACAACGCATAGCCGCGCCCCGCTTTGATCGCGAAGAGCTGTTTCAGACTTGCGCGCGGGATCTGCACGATGCGACGCGGCCAAAAGCGGCTGCTTGCGCTGCGCAGTTCCTTTTCGTCCAGGGTCAGCTCGAAGCGATCGAAGAGCGCGAGCGTGCGCCTCAGCGCGCGCAGCCCAATGATGAGAGACGGGACCACTAAGATCCAAGTGAAGGCCCCGCGAACAAACCACCAACCGTAGCCCACTGCCCCGAGAGCCAGCAGGCTGACAGGCCACAACAGCGCCGAATAGGAGTTGAAGTACCCTAGCCGGATCCGAAGGCGCCCACCGCCGCTTCCGCGATACCCATCTTCGCCGCCACCCTTCCACTCGACCCGCATTCGGGATTGGGGCAGCGAGGCCGGTCGTGTCACGTCGCTGCGACCTTCCAGCACCGCCCGCGCGTATTCCTCCAGTTCGGATTGGAGACCGAAGAGTGTCCCGCATGCGCCGCACGCACCAGCACCGCCCGGCGACGCGGGAGGCAACGGGGCAGCGCACTGCCGGCACGTGGTGTCGCTCATCACGCGGCATCGTGCCCGACATGGCCATGCACGTCCATGATGGCTCGCTCAGTCCGTGTGGGCTTGTGTTGACGCCGGCGACTAGGTCAAGATGACGGTCACGCTCAGCGGAACTTCCTGATCTGATCTTGCGCCCATGCCCACTTCTCTGCGCGCACCAGTAACGACGGCAGCCGCGGTGCGCTCGGGAACGAAACGGCGCAGGCGCTTCCTCCAACTGGAGTTGCTCGACAATCGCTTCCCGGCGCTGCACGGCATGCGGGTGCTCGCGATTGTCAGCGTCGTCCAGTTTCATGTCACTTGGGTCTTCGCTGGCGAACAAGCCATCCCCCTGGACCGAGATTTCGTCCGCAGCTCCCTGGCGCTCTTTTTCGGGATGGATCTGTTCTTCTTCCTGAGCGGTTTCCTGATCGGGTCCATTTTGCTCCACACCCTGTCCACAAGTGGGATCCGAGGTCTGTGGCGCTTCTATCTTCGCCGTATTTTTCGGACCTTCCCTGCGTACTGGGTGGTGTTGACCCTGCTGGTGCTGCTGTTTCCGCTTTCACCAGATCAGAGACAGCACCTGCTGTTCGAGTACATCTACGCCACCAACTTGATGCCGCTGCATCGCGACCAGGTGGTGATGTTCTGGGGCTGGTCCTTGGCGTTGGAAGAGCAGTTCTACTTGCTTGTGCCCTTTCTCTTCTACGGCTTGCGCGCCCTGCGCAAGGACCGCTATCGCATCGCACTGCTCGCGGCCCTGTGCGGCCTAGCCCTCGCGCACCGATTGTACCTGTTCTTCAACCAAGGTCCTTGGACCGACTACACGCTATACGATCGGCTCTACTTCCGTCCTGACACGCGCTTCGACGCCCTTTTGTACGGCATCATCTTAGCCATCATCGAGTTTCGCCACGCAGAAGCCGTGGCACGGTGGCTCAAGGATCCGTTTCACCGTGCATTGCTGCTAGTGCCTTCGCTGGGGATCTTGTGGGTGCTGCTCGAACCGACGCTCTTTGGTATCGAATACCTGCAGCTCGTGCGCGTCTTCGCTTGGGGCACACTGCCCAGCCTGATGTACCTGGCGTGGGTACCGCTGTTGTTGCATAGCGACGGTGCGCTTCAGCGCTGGCTCGGCCGTGGCTACTTCAGGTACATTGGCACGCTGGGCTATGGCGTGTATCTGCTCCACATCCCGATCCTGGACCATTTGGTCGTACCCGCAGCGCGTGCGCTGCAACAAGGCGGCGTTTCGATGCTGGCGGTATGGCCCCTGTCGCTGACGGTTCTCATGATCGGATCTCTGGCCGCGGCCTACGTGCTCCACCTGCTGGTGGAGAAGCCTGCGCTCTGGTTGCGCGCCCGAGTGGCCGGCTAGTCGCGGCAGCTGGCGTCGACGCGGAAGACACAGCGACCGAGCGGGCCGCGGGCCGCGTCAGCCTAGGGGTCGAGGGGCATGCCAAAGCCAACTTCTGGGAGCGTCAAGCGTTCGAGTCCCATGAACTTTTCCTGTAGCCAGATAATGTCGTCCGCGGGCGCGTCGAAATGCAGCGCCGCGCGCCTGGGGCAACCGTGGGCGAGCTCCAGTACGGTGACTCGTCCGCCGGGAATGGCCAAGCTGTCGCCAACCGCGAGGGGCTCGCTTTCGTCGCGGAAGAGATTGTCGCGTCCGCATGGGTACAGTGCAGCGTGTCTACCTGTGATCAGCTCAATACTGTGTCTGCCGGTACGCTTGACCAAGACATGCCCGGTCAGCGCAAGCACGTTCCAGGACTTCGGAGCCATGCCCCGTGGATGCAACGCAAAGGGCCCAAAAAACGAACCCCCCATGCCGCGTAGCACCATGAACTGCGCGCCGGTAAGGCTCGGCACGTCGGCGGCGATCCGCGCGGTGCTAGCTGCGAATGCGGAGGAAGACTGGCGCAGCTCCCGCGCGGAGAGCGCGGACCGCGCCGGACCGTGCACGAAATGGGCGAAGGCAAACAGCGTCGCAACGGCGCCGAGCCACTCTTTGCGAAACCTGCTGCCCGGCGCGGACTGCGCAGCAGTCCCGAACCAGGCGTGGTCCAGCAAACACCCCAGCACGATCGACATTCCCAGCGCGCTTGCGCCAAGCAGCCGCGGCGCCGGAGCCACGGAGAGCACAGGCACAATCGCCACCAAGGAGCCGAAGAGCGCAGCAAGCAGCAGCCTGCGTCGATCCCGTGGGAGGCCCGCAGCCACTTGTCGAAGGGGTCCTAGTAGCGCCAATGCCGCGCACGCAACGAGGATTGCCACCATCCCCTTGGGAAGCGTGGTGCCCCAGGGTGTGGAGCCCAGGGTGAGCCAGCCTTCCGCCAAGAGCATGATGGCGCGTTCGGGTGCGCGCAGCAAAAACTGGCCGGGTGCGGCAAGCGGGTCGATGTAGAACGACGATGCCACGGTGCCGTAGCCGAACGTGGCGCGCAGCGCGAGGTAGATAAGAGCAGGTGTAAAGTACAGCGCCAGCCCGATGACGCGCTTCCGCACCCCGACGCCTGAGCGCGCCCACTCGAGACCCACGACGTAACCCGCCAGGCACATCGCGTACTCTCCGGTCGCTACGCATAGGACGTACAGAAGCAGTGCGATCAAAGCATCGCGACTCTGACCGCTACGCTGCCAGCGCACATGCCAATTGAGCGCGTAAGCTCCGCAAGCGAGCGTCAACAGTATTTCGCGGTTGGCGATCCAGGCCAGGGGAAACACGTGCCACGGCCCCAGGGCAAAAATCGCGACCGCGATGAGCGCAGCGCGGGCAGAAGCGATGCGGCGGTAGAGCGCGCGTGCGGACAGAACGCTCAGCACCCACCACAGAAATGAGTGCAGATGCATCAGGGGCGCGCTCGGCCCAAACAGGCGCTGTTCTCCAAATCTCAGTGCGCTGGCGAGCGGTCGCAAGAAGCGAATCGAGAGCTCTGGATGCGACCACCAAGGTAGGTGCCCTTTTTCTACGTAGGCGGCGCGGTCTGGCTCTGTAACAAAGTCGTATAGAGACAGCGCATCACGCTCAGCGACGAACGTGCCCTCGACCATCGACGAGTGCATCAGGTCGTCGAATAGAAACGGCGTGTTGACTGTGGGCGCAAATAGGAGCGCGCCAAGGAGCAGCACGAGGGCAAGCAGCACGCGATCGACGCGAGGCGTCAGCGCGCGGCGCTGGGGTCCGCCAACGGATCCCGAGGCAGCGGCGCCTTTGGAATCACTGAAATCCCCGCTCGCCATGCCTGAACCTTGCTGCACCGTCCGGCATAAGCTACACAATGCGCCGTGCGACGGCTGCATATCTCTGCCTTTTGCCTGAGCCTCGCGGCTGCGCTGGTCGTAGCTGCGTGTGGTGGCGACAGCGACAGCGACTCCAGCCCGAAGCCCAAAGACGCCGGCGGCGACGCCCAGGATAGCGGAGCGGACGCGGGGACCGACTCCGGGAGCGGTGGTAGCGACGCAGGGGCCGACGCTGCCGCAGACGCAGCGGTGGAAGCCGACGCTGCGAAGACCTGTGTATCGAGCTGCACCACGAACGCCGAGTGCCAGAACTCGTGCCCGAGTGCGGACGGCGGCATCAACTGCTGCGATACCCAATCGAATGTTTGCTACACGTCCGCAACGGCCACCTGCCCCGCGCCGCCTCCGGACGGCGGCCCGCTACCCTACTGATCAGTTTCGCGTTAGCAGGTCGTGCACTCGCAATGCACAGCTGATCCGTCGTTAACTTTGTCGACGCAAGCATCGAACTCACCGGTGCACGCTGCTTTGCCAAGACACGTGCAGTCCGCCGCGCAACCCGCGGGGACGTTGACACAGTGGGCGCTGCTCGTGAAAGCCTGGTTCACCACGCAGGACGTGCCGCCAGGGCACTCGTTACAGTTGGCGACGGAAGCACACTGCACCGCAGGCACACAGGGACCCCAACAGCCCTGGTCTACGCTTGGCACCTCGCCACCTTCACACAACGGTGGAAGCGCATTGCACAACACCTGGCTGCCGTCGCATTTGAACCCCTTGATGCACTGACCTGCAATGCAGCTGGCTTGCTGGATCTGGTTTGCTGAGCACTGATCGGCAAAACAGGGCGTTGGCTCGCAATAGGGAAGCTTCGCTTTGCCCTTGGGCGCCGCAATGCAGTTGCAGCAGTCGCTCAAGAGTTCGCAGTCGTCGTCGGTTTTGCATTCCCCGGCGACGGGCTCGTGCCCACCGCCGCCGCCCTGGCCCGAGCTGGCTCCGGAACCGGCGGAAGCGCCCTGGCCACCCGTAGCCGAGCCGCCGCTCCCGCTACTGGCGCCCGAACCACCGCTGCCCGCATCTGGGCTGGGGTCTGATCCCGACGATCCTCCGCAGGCGGGGATCACGAGAAGCAGGGCAACCAGAGCAATGGAAGTGCGCATGGCATCCGACCTGAGCAAGACCCGCGCCTTAGGGCGATTCTCTGTGCTGCAGCGTGATCCAGCCGTTCTGGAGATGTGCCAAAGACACACTTCAGCGGCGCGGGCGGCACATATCTGGGCACGGCTGTCGCGATTTCGAGCCCCGCAGTGCCCGGTCTTCCGGCGCCTCAGAAGTGGCCGCTGACTCCCGCCGACCCCCAGCCCACCCAGGGCCGGATCGCCGCTGAGTCTCTCTTTTCACCACTACTCAAGATGAACAGGGTGACGCCAGTGGCAACTCCGACCCCACCCACGATGAAACCAACCGTGGCGAGGGTGGCGGCGCTGTCGGCGTCGCTATCCAATGCGTTCACTTCGTCTTGTTTGCTCTTTGGGCAGCCGCTGGCCCCGCACAAGTCGTCGGCCTCGCTGCGTTTGCTGGAACTCTGCAGTGCAAAGATCGTCCCGGCCGCCAAGCCAACGACCCCAACCCCGAGCCCGACGTAGGCTCCAATGCGCATGGCACCGGGACCGGAGTCTGTGCTCTTCGGCCCCGGGTCTACCGGCGCCGGGGTACCGGGCGCAGAGTTCGGAGCAGGGTCCGTCGCCGACGGGGACGCGCCGGGCGGAAGTGACCCGGGCGCCGACGCGAGCAGGAGCTCGACGGTTTCTCGCTTGCCCTCTGCGATCATGACCGTCGCAACCTCGCTCTTCACGTCTTTGCCGGACGCTTGGATCCGGTATTCGCCAGGGTCGACGGGGTAGGGCACACCAACGAGCGCTGGGGGCACGACCTTGTCGTCCAAAGTAACGCCCGCCTGCGAGGCGCCGTCACCCTTCACGCTGATGGTCAAGTACGGCACACGCGGTTCGAGCGCAGACAGCTCCTGTTGCGCGTCCGTATGCGCTTGTCGAAATGCGTCGGGTGCGTCCGCAGCGAGTTTCTCACGCGTAATCTTCATATACGCTTCTCGTGCTCGCACCAGACGCCCCAGCTTTTCGTTCGCTCGCGCTATGTAAAGCAGATGTGGCGGCGCATGCACCAAGCTCTCCGCACGAGTGAAAAGATCAATAGCGTCGCCATGGCGACCCTCGTTGAAAGCTTTGAGCCCTTCGCCGGCAGCTGCCCTGGCGCCAGCTCGCTCCGTGTCGGTCTGTGCACCCGCCAATGGCGCAGCCGTGAGCAGTGCCAACGCAAGAAAACCTGCAATTGCTTTGTCCATGGTGAATCCCCAGTTTTGGCGAGCGCGAGCCTAGCACAGCAGCTCAAGCTTCGGACTTGCGTGTGACCCGCACGCGATGGCTTTCCAGTCGCAAATGTCGGTGTCATGATGACAGGCAGTCTGTTCATGAGCGGCCACGACCCCAAACAGGACGACCCAAAGACGGTCGCTGTCCCAGCGTACGGTTCCCATGCGCCGAACGCGCCTCGCCCCAGGCAGGTGACCGAACGAATGCCTTCGAAGGCTGGGAATCGAGCGCAGCTCCCCGTGGACCCGAACCACATGTTGACGGCGTTTGCGCCTCCGGCTGCGGAGCTAGTCGAGCTTTCCGTTCGCGACCCAGCTCCGGAATCCGAAGCGGCGGTTTCCTCGCTGCACCCGGCGGCGCAAGCATTCGCGGAGCTACCGCCGGACGCGCCGGAGTGGATGCGTGCGGCACGGGTGATGGCCGACGCGCTGGAAGCTTGCCTGGCCAGGCGCAGCGTAGACTACCTGGAGCAGGCAGCGATCGAACGCGCCTGGTACGCTTGGACGCTGGGCGGCGCCACGCCGAAGCAAGTGTTGCGAGTTGCCCACATTGTTCGTCGCGCCTACGAAGCGCTCGGGCGCAGTAACCGCGCAGACCACGAGGATACGATCCGGAGCTGCGGTGAAGTATTGCACGCCAGCTTGCCGAGCAGCGTGCGGGAGACGGTGCCCCTCGAACGAGCCGTGTGGGTCGTTCGCCAAATGCGCGAGCAGTCTGATCCGTGGCTTGCGATGGTCGAAGGCACTGCCGATCTGCTAGGTTGGAAAGACTTCGCGCGGGTGCACGCGGCCTACGTGATCCGAGAGGTGATCAAGCAGGCTTGAGCCACTTCGTTTCAACGACGGCACGAACCCAGGCGTGCAAATTGGCCGCGCTTGGCAGCATGCTGGCCGCGTTGCGCACTCTGCCCTAGAATCTGGCCTCCGAACCGAGGAAAGCGTTGCTGGAGCAAGGGCAAGTCATCGAAGGCAAGTATCGCATCGTCGACATGATCGGCGTGGGCGGTATGGGATCGGTCTTCGAAGGCGAGAACGAACGCATCCGGCGCCGCGTCGCCATCAAGGTGCTGCACGCCAAAGCCGCTGCGAGCAAGGACGCAGTAGAGCGCTTCGAGCGTGAAGCACAAGCTGCGGGTCTAGTCGGAAGCGATCACATCCTGGAGGTGTTGGATCTTGGAACGCTGGAATCCGGTGAACACTTCATGGTCATGGAGTACCTGGATGGAGAGACCCTCGGCAAACGCATCAAGCGCCTGGGGGCCTTGGCGCCACAGCAAGTGATTCCGCTGGTGCGACAGGCCCTGGCTGGACTCGCAGCCGCGCACGCTGCAGGCATCGTGCATCGAGATCTCAAACCGGAAAACCTCTTCGTCTGCAAAGAGAAGGCCGGCTACGCGGACTTCGTGAAGATCATCGACTTCGGCGTATCCAAGTTCAACAAGCTGGGTGGCGACGGGCTGTCCATGACGCGGACGGGCGCCGTGATGGGCACGCCGTACTACATGTCCCCCGAGCAGGCGCGCGGCTCTCGGGAAATCGACGCACGCTCGGACCTGTATTCGATGGGTGTCATTCTGTACGAGGCTGTCACCGGCCAAGTGCCTTTCCACGCAGAGACCTTCAGTGAGCTCTTGTTCAAGATCGTCCTTTCAGAGCCGGTACCGCTACGCCAAGTGCGCCCAGACATCGATCCGGGTTTCGAATCCCTGACTCTGAAAGCCATGGCGCGGGATGTGGAGCACCGCTTCCAATCGGCACAAGACTTTATCGCGGCACTGGACAACTGGATGCAGACCGGGGCGGCAGTCACCATCCCTCCCGCAGTTGGACACGACGCCCCGAGCGACACCCAAACGACCACCAACGTCGTGCCCGCAGGGGCTTCGGCAGCGAGCGTTGCAGCATGGTCCAGCTCCCAATTCGATGCGGTACCAGGGCTGAAGAGGGGTCCCAGGCCGCTCCTGCTAGTGGCGGCATTGGGAGGGCTGTTGATCCTGTTGGCAGGTGGGGGCCTGTTCGCCTGGCGCATGGTCGCCGCGAAACGCGCCGCGGCAGTCACCGACGCCAGCGCAACGGAGGCACCGCTCGGTTCAGCGAGCGCGCCCGCCGAAGCGTCGGGAGCGGCACCGGAGCCAGACACGCCGGCGGAAGGTGCGACGCCGGTGGAGGCCCCCTCAGCGCCGACGCCGCCCGACCCGGCAAAGCCCGTGGCCGCTGCGCCCGCACCGAAGCCAGTCGTGAAACCCGTGACCAATCAGCCAGCAAGCAAACCCACGCCGGGTCCCAAGCCCCCGCCGAAGCCCGGTCCGAAGCCTCCAGACTTCGGTTACTAGGCGCCGGCGGCGGACTATTCGCCAACCACGGCAGCCTGACCGGGAACGCGCGTCACGGGCACTGCGCGGTACGCAAACGAGTGGTCCGGAGTGCGCAAGGTCCAGACCCACTCGCCAGTCTTGCGGTCGACTTCACGCATTTTCGAGAACGTGTCGAGCACATAGGGCTTGCTAGGATCGAGCAGCAGAGAACTGTCCAGCACGAGAATCGTCCCGGTGCTGGTGCGGTCGGCATCGCCCATGATCGCCGACATGTACTTCTTCTCAGTGTCTGCCCAGATTTGCTGCGCCGTTCGGTCCTTTTCGTTCAAGACGTAGATCACTGGACGGGAGCGTTCTTCGTCCGCCGGCAGATTCGGATTGTCGATTCCGTTGTCGTATACGAGCAGGCTGCCATCCGGTTGCCACTGGGGGGAATGCTGATGAAAGAACCAGCTACCTGACGAGAGTGCGAAGTCTCCGTCCTGCCCCAAGCGCCATAGGACTTGGCTACTGCTCCTGTCGATCTTGAGGATCCAGTCTTGGTGGCGCAATGAAAGCAGCAAGCTGTCATCCTCCGGTGAATGGATCACGCCGTTGGCGTGCGTCCAGTCTCGTGCTGGCTCTTGGGTCGCCGGGTTGACGTATTCGTTCACGAAAAAGTCTTCAAGCACGCGCTGCGTGTCCAGGTGAGCGAAGCTGCTCCATTCCCAAACCTTGTCCCCACCCGGCGACAACTCCGTGATGGTGTCTCCTGCGTAGCTGTAGTCCTGCCCGTCTTGGTCCAAGGAAAAGGTCCCGAATTCAAGGCCAAGAGTCAGCAGATTGCCGCTCGGCAATTCGATCACATCGTGGTGAAAACCTGGGTTGCCCACGTCCTTTGCGAACACCGTTTTGACGGTCGCGCCCAGATCGTCCACGAAGTGCAGATCGCCGTCCTGCACGAAGACGAGCCTGCCGTCGCCCAGGAGCTTCAGCCCGGACGGCACGCGAAAGGGCCCAGCGAGCTTTCCGGCGGCGGGCTTTGCTGCGAAGAACCGCGTCCGACCCTCAACATCAATCAGGTAGATCGCGCCGTCGTTCACTCCGGGCGTCGCAGAAAAATCGAAAAGGCGAAAGTCCGGCGCGCCGTCGGTATTCGTCACGTCGAACTGGGACAGCTCCGTCTTCTGCGCCGGCAGCGTGCGAAAGGACACCGGTACGACTTCCTCTGCACCGTTCGCCCGAACCGTCAGCTTGCAGTCGTAATCGCGATCGGCAAGCAACGCGCGAAGACGCACGCGTACCGTGCCGGCCGCGCTGGCCTCGACGCTTTCCCCTTGGGCCATCGGGTCGTCGAGATCCACCCGGAGCTGTGCCGCTTCGCTCACCGGGACGAGCAGATCGACCACATGCGCCTGCGACGCGTGAGTCACAACAGCCACGGCAGCGCTGACGAGAGGTGCGGGTTGCCCCACCTCCCGGTGCTCGCCGCAACCCGACGCCACCACGGCCGCAAGCGCAACGCTCGCTGCGCTAAGGCGATGGCTACTCCAACGCTGCGGTTTCAGGACTGAACGCATGCTCGATCAGTATGCGCCGGGCAGCCTGCCAAAGCCCCAAACTCCGCGTCGGGCTTGGACTCCAACCACTCCACTCCCAAAGGTCGGAAAGTATTAGGCTTTTGCTTCGGGCCCGCAGGGACTCGCCCCAACTTTGCGCCAGGTGATACTTTTCGCGGCGCTGAATCCCTACATGAAAAGGAACGTCTTACCGCCATGAAGATTTCCCACCTTTTTCCGTTTTTTGCTTTGGCCGGCTTCGCGGCTTGTGTGGTCCACCAGGCTCCGCCCGCGGGCTCGAACGCCCCTCCGCCGCCAGCTCCCGCGGCGGCGACGACGGAGCCGGCACCGGCCGCTGCACCCACTGATCCTGCCGCGACGGGAACGGATCCCGCTGCTGCGACAACTGCCACGGCCAGCACGGGAGCTGGCTGTCCCAACGGCGGGTGCAAGGTGACCTGCGAAGCGGGCAAGACTTGCACTGAGAGTTGTGCCGGCGGCAACTGTGACTACACCTGCGAGAAGGGTGCACAATGCGCGTTCACCTGCGAGGGCGGCAACTGCAAGACGCACTGCGCCGACGGCGCAAGCTGTGCGGTCAACTGCCCCGGCGGTAATTGCGCTTCCACCTGCGTGGCAAACTCCACCTGTGCCATCAATTGCACGGGAGGCAACTGCGCCAGCACTTGCGCGGCAAACTCCAAGTGCTCCGTCAGTTGCCCCGGCGGCAACTGCAAAGACCTCGGACCGGCCGCCGCGACGCCGGTAGCGCCCAAGCCCGGCGGTCTCAAGAAACCAGTGAAGTAGCGCAAGGGTGACGTCAGTCACGCACACGCGATGTTTGCGCGGCGCGCTTGAGGTTGAGCGCGCCGCGTTAATTTGTGCCTCCGCAGCTGACGGGGTTTAGGGCGCGGAAGCGTCCACGCTGCGGGTAGAGAACCCGCCAGAAAAGCTGAAGCCACCGTCCTTGCGCTGGAACGTGCCCCAAACTTGCACGCCGGAGTCCGGAGTCGAGCGGACGACGACGTTACCGCCGTCGGAGTCGACCCGCACCTCGAAGGACGCCCGCGCCCCGCTTTCGGGCGCATCTTCATGCGGGCCCTGGGCATGATCCACGCGGGGCGGGAGTTCCGGCGAACTCTCGGAGGTCTGCAACGTCGGCGCGGGGACCACTACCGGGTCGACGGGGGGAACAGACGTCTTGGCTGGCTCGCCGCGCGCGCAGCTCGCCAACCCCGAACTGGCCCACGCGACAGATATCAAGATGATGCTGCGGCGCACTCGAGCAGCATAGCGCATCGTCACGTTTGCGCACATCGCACGGCGTGCGCGCAAGTGGCTGTCGCTGCGCGCCAACCCGGTGGCGTCAGCGCCATGCCGCTTCGACTCAGCTCTGGCCCAAGAGCTCGGCGGCGAGGCGCATGACACATGCGTTTTCGGGCACGCTCTGCAGGAAGCTCCGACGCAGGGTGTCGTCCAGTCGGCCGGCGCGCTCAAGCAATCGTCCGCGGGCCGCGCTTACAGCTGTGGCTGCGGCCTCGCGCTGCCCCCCCGCAAGCAACGCGAACAAGTGCGCCATGTGCACGTACGGTTCCCCCTCGTCCGCGCGACCGCGATCGGCCATGATCTGCGTTGCCCGCGTCGTCAGAGTGAGCGCCACGGCGGCGTCACCCAGCTCAAGGTGACACTGAGAAGCGACGGCCAGTGCGTAGGGTTCCAGAGTCGGGACCGCGTCCGTCAAGATCTCGACCGCGGCCTGGGCAAATGGCAACCCCGTGGTCGGCTGCTTCGCTTCCAACTCGATGCGTGCTTGATAGATCCTGGAGAATCCCAAGAGGCGCAGGGAGCGGCTGCCTTCGAAGGCCGCCGCGGCTAGTGCCTCTAGCTCGCGTGCTTCGGAAATGCGGCCTTGGCGCAAACGCACCATCGCCAGATTGTGGTCAACAACGCGCGCCATGAAATCCACGCCCATCTGTTCTGCCGCATTGCGTGCCACGCACAGCTCCAACTCCGCGACGTCGTAGACGCCAAGCAGCATGTAGCCGTAGCCCACATTTGCATGGTCTCGCGCTGCCCAACGAAAGTCGCCCGCGCTTTCGAAGCCACGGACGCTCTTTTCCAGTTCCGCAATCAGTGTGCCGAAGTGACCCGCGTGAAACGCCTCTTGCGCCAGCATCTGGTGCAAGAACGCCTCCCGACGTGGCCCCAGCCCCTCGACGTCAGAAAGCATGTCCTGCAGATGCTGCAATAGTTCCGCGGCTTCAACGTTGGCGCCGGTGCGCCGCAAACAGGTCACGACGCGCGCGCACACCGTGGTGAGTGGCGGAGACGCCTCCTTGCTTGGGATGGCGAGCAAGCTGCGGGCAATCTCCCGCAGCCCTTCCGCATCGCTCAGCCCGCCAATGGACTCCGCAACGATGGTTTGTGCGTCGCACCACTCGGCGGAACCAACTTCCAAGAGCTGTGCCGCGGCACGCGCTGGGGCCACGCCCTCTTGGTGCTGCCCGGCCCATTGTCGCGCTTCGGCCGAGAGCAATAGCAGGTTTCCACGGACCGAACCGGTGGCGCCGCACTCGAGCGCGCGCTCCGTGTACCGCAGCGTTGCGGTCAAGTCGGTGGCAGCGAGCGCCGCTTCCGCAGCGCGCTGCCACCAACGGCGTGCCTCCGCCAAGGCCGTTCCCTTTTCGTAGTGGTCCGCCAACATGACCGCGTCCTTGACGCCGGCCGCTTCCAGCCACTCGCCGGCGATACGATGGCCCAGTCGCCGGTCGTCGTCTGTCAGCAACTGATAGGTGGCGTCACGGACCAACACGTGCCGGAACGCATACTGTTGATGGGCCGCAAGCCTCGACGTCGGCACCGTCGTGACGACCTCTTGCTCCACCAACACCAGAAGCCACTGCTCAAGCTCTTGCGCGTTGGGCAGTCCCAACAGCGCGGCTACGCCGCTGTCCCAGAACGACTCGCCGAATACGGCCGCCGCGCGCAGCACCCGACGGACGTCCGCGTCTAGTCCCGCAACGCGGCTCTGTACGACGGCCAGCACGCTCTTTGGGATCTCTGCGCCGACGCCGCGGGCGTACGCCCGCAGGATCTCTTCCAGAAAGAACGCATTGCCAGCGGCCTGCTTCGCCAGCGCATCCAGCTGAACGTCGTCCATCGAACCGAGCACCGCCCGCGCCAACTCTTGACACGCCTCTTCGCGCAGGGGTGCCAGTTTCAGTTCGGTCACATCGCGTCGTGCCCACAAGTCGCCGAAGCGCTCCCGCAGCTCCGGGCGCGCCACAGCCATGACAAAAAGCGGCAGATCCCCCAGGGCGCGCAATGCGTCGTCAATGAGCTTTGCGGAACCGCGGTCACCCCAATGCAGATCCTCAAGAACGAGAAGCATCGGTCCTGCCGCCGCCGCGGCGCCAACTAGTTCGATCCACGCCCTTGAGATCTGGTCGTACATTAGTGCGGCGTCTTGACGCGCGGAGCGCATCTGCACGGATTCCTTTGCGGCCGGCGCGATGCCGATGGCCTCGGCCAGGAACTCGCAGATCCGGCGCAGGTCGCCCTTGGCGATGAAACGGCTCGCGAGCGACAGCAGCTTCGCGCGCTGAGCCATAGCTGGTTCGCCTTCAGAAATCCCAGACGCGCCGCGCAATGCGTCGGCAATCATGCCAAAGGCGGAGCCATCTCGGGTGGCGTCGCCGCGGGCGTGCCACACGAGCAGTCGTGGATGTGCTGAGGAGGCGGCACGCAGAGCTTCGTGACGTACGCGAGACTTTCCGATGCCGGCGACGCCAGAAATGACCACTGCCCTTGCTCGCCGATGAGTGATGCACTCGGCGATGAGAGTCTCAAGGATCCGTAACTCGCTGTCTCGCCCGACGATCGGCGTCGGTTTTCCAAGCACGCGGCGGGGTTCGGAGTAGCTGCTCGATTCTCCGACCAGTACGTGCCCGCGTGGGTGCGGCTCGAGTTCAAACCGTGACGTGGCCAGTTGCGCAGTTGTATCGTCCACCAGGATCGGCGCGGAATCCGTGCACGCTTCGAGCAGATGCGCGCACTCTTCTAAGACCTCCCCAACCAAAGATCCCTTCTCCAGCTGGCCAGTGTCAGTGACGATGGCGAGGGGCAGCCCTTCAA
This sequence comes from uncultured Myxococcales bacterium, assembly GCA_937872925.1. Lineage (GTDB taxonomy): Bacteria > Myxococcota_A > Polyangia > Polyangiales > Polyangiaceae > JACKEA01. The sequence continues at coordinate 15,182 of CALMUT010000124.1, forward strand.
ACCCTTGGCGTAGCTCCAGGGCACAGCGTAGGACTGGCTGCAGTTGTGCCAGGTTTCTCGTGCCAACCCGCCAGGACAGCACGAAGGTACCGTCCATCAGGTATTCGACCAGTGCGCCGTATGGCGCGGCAATCGCGCGCACGCGCGTCTCCGTGACTGCACGTGTCTCGCTGCTGCGTCGCCGGGTCTTCAACATCAACACGGTAAATACGGCGCGTTCCGCACGCGTCAGACGCTGCACCGACACTTGCAGCCCCGAGGCTTCGACTTGGTGCAGTAGGTCCGTCAAGTGATGGGCGACTTCGCTGGCGTCGCGCGGCCGACCTTCGCGGTCCTTTGACAACATGCGAGCCACGAGTTCAGACAGTAGGGGCGGCACGTCGGCGCATGCGTCCGATAGTGATGGCGTCGGCGACAGAACAGTCTTCGCCAACACGGCCATCGGGCTCTTGCCTTCGAAGGGGCGCTTCCCGGCGACGCATTCGTACAGCATCGCACCGATCGCAAAGACGTCCGCGCGCGCGTCCACCTCCTCGTCGCCGCGAGCCTGTTCCGGCGACATGTAGCCGGGGGTGCCCATGATGGCGCCTGGACGCGTCAATGTTGGATCCACTCCGGAGTGTCTGGTAAGCCCGAAATCGAGCACCTTAATGTCCGACGGTGCTGCCACCCCGATCATGATGTTCTGTGGCTTGAGGTCGCGATGCACGACACCTGCGCGATGTGCATGTGCCACGGCTGAGGCCACCGCCCGAATCACCGCAAGAGCGTCGGCAACATTCAACGGCCCTTCCGCGAGCCTGTTCGCCAGCGTCACACCGGCCACCCACTCCATCACCAAGTAGCGACCCAGGACTGGATGGCAGCCGTGGGCGATGTACCGGACGATGGCGGGATGCGTCAGCATGGCGAGGGCGCGCGCCTCCCGTTCGAAGCGCATCGCATTCACTTGCTCGTTGAGCAGCACCTTGATGGCAACCGAGCTGCTGCCCGTGAGGTCCTTGGCCTGATACACCACGCCCATGCCGCCGTGCGCTACGCGTTCGCCCACCTCAAAGCGCTCCGCCAAGAGCGTTCCACTCCAGGAACGCGTGGCTTCGCTCGTGACCAACGTCTGACCGACGGCCGTCGTCGCGCGCTGTACGCTTTCGCGCAGCACGTTCGCCAAGGTGTCTGCGCTTTCGAAGCGCTGCGCCGGTACCTCTGACAAGCAGCGCGCAAGGATCGGGCGCAAACTCGCGGGCATCTGCGCCAGGTGGCCGGGAGCGTTGTCCCCCGTCGTCGCTCGGTCGATCAGTCTGAATAGAAGTCGCCCGAGTGCAAAAATGTCCGAACGCGACGTGGCGGGCTCACCAGCGCGCTGCTCCGGGGACCGGTCGCGCAGGGCCGCAATGATATCTGGGGCGTCACTAGCGGCGGCCAACCCCACATCCGTGATGATGGCGCTGCCTCCCGGATCCAGAAGTACGTTCCTTGGTTTCAGGTCACCGTGCGCCAAGTTTGCACGGTGCACGGCGGAAAGCGCGTCACAGATCGACAGGACAATGGACACGCACTCGCGGATCCCCAGGGCCTCTGTGGCTGATACGATCTCGAGATTGTTGCCTGGCGCTAGATCTTCGGTGATCAAGAAGCCTTCCGCGGACCGATCCAAGTCGTACAGCTGGCACACGCCGGGATGCGCCACGCGTCGATGCGCCGCGACCGCACGCCTCAGCGCCGCTTGAGCCGAAGCGCTAGCGAAGCACTCCAGGCGTACCACTTTGACAGCGACGGTCGTCTCCAAAGAGAGATCCTGAGCCTCGTACACAGCGCCCAACGGGCCGCGCCCCAAACAGCGCACGGCGCGATAGCGACCGCCCAGACGGGGTAGCGGATCCGCGCGGGTGTCGTCCCCTAGGTGCAGGCGGCCAAGCTCGGCGACCAGCTGTCGGCACTCGCTGCACTCGTCCAAATGGCGAGCAGCTCGTATTCTCACTTCCCCTGCGGCTTGCCCTTCCGCAACCGCCAGAGCTTCGAGTTCGTCCAAACAGTTCGCCCCCAACTGGCCTCAGTCCTCCTCGGCGAGCAGCCGTTCGACGCTGATGTGCAGGCGGCTGCGCAATGCGCGGTGCAAGCTGTCGTATTCAGAAGGCCGCAGGTGGAGCTGCTCCGTTAGTCGAGCACGCGCCTCTTCGAGCAACTGTTCACGGATCTTCGTCAGCCAGCGAGAGATCGTCGAAGCGTTGACCCGATGCAGTTCCGCCAGGTCGTCCAGGGTGAGCCTATCGGTAACGTACATGCGCAGCAAAGTGCGTTGATCGCCCCGCAGTTGTCGGAACGCCCACTCCACAGCTTGCTCGAAGTCGTCCTTGTACTGAACGCGGATCTGTTCCAGCTCCGCGTCGTCGGTTCCGTCGCTGAGCTGCTCCAAAAGTAGGCTATCCGCTCGACGCTGGGGCGGCGCGCGGCGTTTGCGCCGCAACGCGGCCCTTGTCACTACCACCTTGAGCCATGCCGCCAGAGAGCCGCGACCGCTGTAACTCGCAAGCTTGGGTCGACGCGGCGGCTTCGGGACAAATAGAGAAGAGCGTAGTTCTTGGATCAGCTCCTCTCGAAGCGACTCCTCGATTCCGATCTTGGCGAGCACTGCGGCCGAGCGGGGCATGTACATGCGATCGAAGACAGCGACAGCCGTTTCACTGCCAGTCACGCACGCGGCGCAGAGCCACAACTCGTCTAAATGCAGAGCCTCCAATTCCGACAGCAACTCGCTCTCGGGTTGCAGCGCCCGCGCCACGTGTTCTAGCCAGGGGCGGCACTCCAGCTGCACACCTTCATAGGCAGACTGTGCCGCGGCCAAGGCCTGTGACAGCCGCGCTTCAATCGCTGCAGCGGTATCGCTTTCAATCCCCGGGCGCGGCGCCGCACCTGTCGCTCGAAGCAACTCCGTCGTAAGCGGGTACTCGGACGCCATATCCCTTGGGGCTATGCTACCACGCGGTCGCGCAGCCTGCGGCCTGCACGGGCGTCGCGCATAGTCCTCTCGACGTGGCGCGGAAACTGGAACATGGTGCAAAAATGGTGACTCAAGCCCAGTCTCACGCGAAGGAGCTGGAGCGAACGTACTTCGACGGCGAAGTGATCGTTGAAGAGGGCGAACGGACCCGCGACATGTTCGTGATCCAAAGCGGCGAGGTGCGAATCAGCAAGCGCGTCAAGACTCAAGATGTCGAGTTGGCCCGCCTGGGTCAGGGGGATTTCTTTGGCGAGATGTCCCTACTTGAGTCGCTGCCGCGAGATGCCACGGCGCATGCCGTGGGCGAGACGCAGTTGCTCGTGGTCAGCGCAGGAGCGCTTTTGGTGCGCATGCGTAGGGACCCAACTTTCGCATTCGAAATGCTGCATCGCCTGAGCGGACGCCTGCGCACACTCAACGCACGACTGGTTCAGGTGTTGGAGCAGACGGATATCGGCGAAGAGAAGCTGGCACAGCTCTTCTACGCCAATACCAGCAACGAGGATCCTCCCGATCCATGATCATCGAAACTGAACTCGATCGCTTGATGATCGTTTCAGATCTGCATGTCGGGAACCCGTTTTCCTGGGCCAGCCGTCGATTCGGGCGCTTCTTGGAAATGGCCAGTCGACAGCGTTGCAGCGTCTGCATCAACGGCGACGGTCTGGAAATCCTGCAGACGAGTTTCGCGAATCTTGCGAACGACACAGTGAGAATCATCGACCGGATCCGCCGGTTGGTGGATACCGGGGTCAGCGTCTACTACGTGGTCGGCAACCACGACATCGTCCTGGAACACTATTTGGAGAGCTGGAGCGAGATCCGGATCTGCCCGTTCCTCAATGTCAAGAGCGGTGGTCGCCGTATTCGTGTGGAACACGGGCATCTCTACGACCCGTTCTACGTCAAGTACCCAGCCCTGTATGACACCCTGACGCGAGCAGCTGGCCCGCTCCTGCACCTTTATCCGGACGTGTACCGCGTATGGTCGTCCTACCAACGCGTCAAAGACCAGTTCAGTCGCCGCGGGCAGGAGGAGCAACGCTCCGTCTATCACGAGGCCGCGGAAATGCTGCTCAAGCGTGGTTTTGACGGCGTCGTCTTCGGCCACACCCACAACGCGGAGGTCGTCGAGCTCAGTCCCGGCAAGTTGTATGTGAACTCCGGCAACTGGATGCGCGGATCGCCGTACGTCGAGATCTGTGATGGCAAACTCAGCCTCGAGCGTTTCGAAATCGAGTGAACCGCCGCAGAAGCTAACGCAGACGCGGTAGGACGAAAAAGAAGAACACCGCCGCAACGCTGGCGAGGACCCCGACGCCAAGCACCATCAGGGCGAGCACTAAGACCTTGCGAGACTTCTGTGGCGGCGGCCCGGCCTGAGATAGCGGAGTGTACTGCTCGCTGTGCGCGAGCGGCCCGTGAGCGTGCTGAACCGGATAGCCCGCTGACGCGAACTGTCCATTGGGCGCTTCGGCAGGCGGCTGCTGCGCGGCTGGCGCCGGCGGGACTGGCGCCGGTGCTGCGGCGGGAGCCTGGTTTGGGTCCACGGGAGCCGTGTAGTCCGTCAGCAACATCGTGCTCGCCAGCCCGGGGCTCTTGGGCCTTTCAGGTTCTCGAGCGGGCATGGACTTGGTGGACATGACGGCATCCACTAAGTCAGCTCCGAGAGCCAACCCATCGGGGTCGTCGGACTGGAGGTTCTCCACCTCTTGGACCAGCCGCGCGCGGTCCTCCAACTCGGTCGCAGCATGCCGCTGCACCCAATCCCCTACGGCGCGGGGCAGAGCGAGCGTGGCGCACTCTTGCAGGGCCGTCGCCATGGCCTGGGCCGTGGAAAAGCGCTTGTTCGGGTCCCGTGCCAACCCCTGCATCACAACTTCGTCCAGTACAGGACTCAGCCAGGGCGCGAAGCGGCTGGGTGGGGGCACTTCGCCGGAAACGATCAGCTTCATGCTGTCAGTCGCGTTCTTGCGAGCAAAGAGGCGACGGCGCGTGAGCCCTTCCCATAGCAAGACGGACGTCGAATAGATGTCCGAGCGACGATCAAGCCCCTGCCCCTGAAGGTACTCCGGCGCCATATACGCAAGCTTGCCTTTGACTTGACCGCTGTTGGTCGACTGCAGACGATTGACCGCTTTTGCGACGCCGAAGTCGGTGACTCGCGCGACGCCATCGACCCCGACCAGTACGTTCTGCGGTGAAACGTCGCGATGTACGATATCTAGCGGCGCGCCCCGCTCGTCCGTGGCCACATGGGCAGCATGCAGACCGTTTAGCAGGTCGACCACGATCCGTGAGATGACTTCTGGCGGCGGCGCCTGGTCCTTTGCGTTGATGAGCAAGCGCGCCAAGGTTTCACCGTGCACATACTCCATCACGAGGAACAGCTCACCTTCGAGCGCGACTACGTCTACCACGGGCACGACGTTGGGGTGGCGGATGCGCGCCGCGATCCGCGCTTCGTCCAGTAACATCGAGACGAAGGAGCGCTCCTGGGTCAATTGCGGATGCAATCGCTTGATGGCGACGGTGCGTGAAAAGCCGACCGGCCCAAGCAGGCGGCCAAGATGCACACTCGCCATTCCGCCGGCGGCCAAGCGCGCGTGCAGCGCGTAGCGTCCGATTCGGCGCGGCGCATTTTCAGGCGGAATCACTCTGCGGGGAGAGTATCAGGTTCGCGAGAAGGATGGACTGGGTCGGTTGATGTGCGTCAGAAGTGCCCGGGCGGTGCCGCACCGCCACACGGCCTTGTTTGCAGCGGAACCACAGCCACGGCGCAGTTCCGGTTGGACTTCCGCGTCCGTGCACGCCCATCATGTGCCGGCACATGTGGGATCAACGCTACTCCGAACCGGGCTACGCCTACGGCAGCGAACCGAACGAGTACTTGGCGGCTCAAGTCGCGCAACTGCCAAAGGGCAGAGCGCTGTGCTTGGCGGAAGGGCAGGGTCGAAACGCTGTCTTCTTGGCGACCCAAGGCTTCGACGTGACTGCCGTCGACCAATCCCGCGTGGGACTCGAGTCGGCGCAGGCATTCGCCACTGAGCGCGGCGTCCGCATCGTGACCGAGGTCGCAGATCTGAATGACTACGATCTGGGGCAGGACTCCTGGTCCGCCATCATCTCCATCTGGGCGCATGTGCCACCGGACGTCCGCGGACGATTGCACTCAGCCTGCGTGCGTGCGCTTGCGCCCGGCGGCGTGTTGCTGCTGGAAGCCTACACCCCGGCGCAGGTCGGCCGCGGCACCGGTGGACCTCCGGATCCGGCGCTCTGCATGACTTTGGAAGGGCTGCGCGGCGAGCTGCAAGGGCTAGAGTTCCTGCAGGCCCAAGAGACTGAGCGTGACGTGGCAGAAGGTAGGTACCACCAAGGCCGCAGCGCCGTGGTGCAAGTGCTGGCGCGCAAACCCGTGGCGACCTGAGCGCGCGGGGCTCGGCTGCGTTCCCCTGAAACACACACCCCTTGCACCGAACCGGGGACTCTCGGCTATCATCGAAGACATGGGGACGTCTTGGCACGTAGATCTGGCCCGCCACCTAGAGGTCGCGGCGGGCATGCTGCGCGAAGGGCGCGAGCAACACGCCCGGCGTGAGCTAGCGACGGGCATGGGCTACGTCCTGCACGCCGCGACTCAGGGCGACGACGAGGCGTTTCAATGGCTGAATCAGCTCCGCGCGTCCGTGGACGACGCATCGCCGACGAACTTGCTCGATCTTGACAAGATCGAAGAGTGACGGGCTAGGGGCAAGCAAGACGCCAGGCGTCTAGGTCCCATGTCTTGATCAACGTGGAGAAGCCCTGGATGCTCGTGTCTTTACACACGCTGGTCTGTTTGGCTGCGCCCTGCGAGGACTTGTCCACGTACTCGACATGAAACACGGCTTTGTTTGCGTTCAAGAACGGCGTGAGGGTCTTGCATTCACTGAAGGACAGGCACTCTTCGTTGAGCGCCCAGTCGAAGTGCGCGACGAGGTCCCCGACTAGTTCGACGTTGTTCTTCAAGCCGACGCTCAATCCACGTGCATGGGACTCTTGAGCGAGGAATTTGTTGTAGTCGAGCTGATCGTTCTTGTTCAGGGGAAAGCCCGTGTCGTTCGAGTAGCCGTCCACGTTGTCGGGTTCGACGCCATCGCATTTCTTCTGCACCGCGAGATCCAGGCGAGCCTTCATGATGTTGCGGACGTTGGCCGAACGTACGTCAAGCCAGGTCTCTCCCGGCCAGTTGTCCAGTGCCTTGCCGTAGTCGGACTTCTGAAACTGCCCCGCATCGGACCGCCAGTCTTCCCGACTACCCGCGGAGAAATAGCAGATCACGACGCGCCCCTTGGCCTGCAGCGCCTGCACGGTGGCGGCAGAATTGTCGAACAGATCGATGTCGTACATGGCGACGTCAACGCTTTGATCCAGCGTGCCAGTCAACTGCCACTGCCAACTGGTTCCAGGCTTCGGACTCCAGGGAGTGCCGCTCGCACCTCCTGTGCCGCCGCCGCTTCCGCCAGCGCCACTGCTCGCTCCGCTGCCAGCGCCGCCCCCCGCGCCGGCCGCTGAACCGCCCGCTCCGCTTGCTCCAGCCCCTCCGCCGGACGCGCCGCCTGTTGCGCCGCTTGCGCCAATGCCGCCCGCTCCGGCTGCTCCGCCGGACGCAGGACTACTCTGAGAATCATCGCTGCCACAAGCGACGGTTAGTCCGAACGTCACAAAGGCGATGAGGCTGCGTAGCTGCACGCCCCAAATCTACCACAGAAGGTGGCGCCCGCACTGTCAGGAACTACTGCGCAGTGATCGTCCAAACATCGGGACCGATGATTTCAAGCACTTCCACCGGGCCTCCGTAATAGGACGACATGCCGGTATCCACCCGATACAGCTTTTCATCGCAGTCCCAAGTGATTCCGTTCAACTGCGGGGTGTGAGCCACAACCATGCGTTTCACGCCCACGCTCTGCAACACTTGCTCCAGTTGGGCGCAGTCCGTCGCGCCTGCTTCTCCGTATGCCCTTGTCCACACCACGCTGTCGTCATCGTCCAACAGCGACGGAAATTCGAGCTCGTCCCATAGCAGCCAAGCGCGGGCATCGTAGTTGACCGCTTCCAACTGGTCGGTGAAAGCGGGCACGACTCCTCCGTGCACAAAGAGCGTGTCACCGACGATCGCGACGGTGTTGTGCTTGGCCAAACGCCGCGCGTAGGGCCCACCTTGTAAGAAGGCCGCCGCACGCGGCTTCTCTTTCGCCGCCACAGCGGCGAGGCGCGGGTCGCTCAGATCGAGCCCGGGAACATCGGCAAAGGCACTGAATCCTCCAGGTGTCACGTAGCTGAAGTCCCAATAGACGTTCATGAACTCGTGATTGCCGAGCACCCAAATGAACTCGCCGCCTGCCGCCTTAGCTTGAGGCGCGAGCTTCTCGAACAGGTCCAAGATCTCTTTTTCGCCGTCACCACGGTCCAATATGTCGCCGAGTTGCACGACTACGGTATCGCCACCAATCCAGTTTTCGCCGCCGTCGAGCACACCCGCGATCTGCAGCGCGTCCCGTGCAGCCGTCGCATCGCCATGCAAATCGCCGAGGGTAACCAGTCGGGGAGCCTTGGCGCGGCGCAAAGACCACGGCTCGATGAACCCCGCCTGCTTCGCATGCTTGAAGACCGCGTCAAAAGTCTTCCTACCCACATATGGGATGGCGTCGAATTTGCTCAGCGTTACGATTTCACGGTCGTCCCAAGAGCCTAGTTTCTTGTCTTTGCCAACACGCTTGGCCGCAATGCTGTTGGCAGAGCGCGTGCTGACGCCCATTTGTTGCAACGCCGGCAAGTCCGACTCGTTGACTACGCGCAGGATGCCAAGGGCTTCCGGCGTGCCCTCAGCTACGCCGAAGGCGTCGACCTTTCCGCTTGGGTCCAGGAAGGCGTCGTTTTCGCCATCTTCACCGGGAGTGACCGCGTCGTCGGACTCAGCAGCGCCGCACGCCACCAGCGCGAACGCCATGAGTCCGCTCTGGGCGGCGCGCCAGGCTTTTCTGAGCGACATCCGATTCATGATGACCTCGTGTTGCAGCGCTCGCCCAGGCCGACGCGAACTCCAAGTCTATGGATACCCCGTCACCCGGTCAATACGCAGGCAGCTGGAGTGCCGCCACGACCGACTTCACCAATCCACGATGGCCGCGCCCCAGGTGAAGCCGGAGCCAAACGCGACCATGGCGACCTTCATGCCAGGCTTCAAGCGGCCGTCCCGCACGGATTCGGCAAGCAGGATCGGAATGGTGGCGGCCGTGGTGTTTCCGTAACGCTGGATGTTGTGCACCACTTTCTCTTCAGGCAGTCCGATCTGCTGGGCCACGTACTGGTTGATGCGCATATTCGCCTGGTGGAAGAAGAACAGGTCGATGTCGTCCTTGGTCAGGTTGTGCGCCATGCAGGCCTGCATCAGCACGCCAATCATGCGCTCAACTGCATTTCGAAACACCAACTTGCCGTCCATCTGCGCCCACATGTGGCTGGGTTCCACCTGCCCCACGCCGTCGGCGTTCGTAGGGATGAATGGGCGCTTCTTGATATCCCAAACCTTCTGAGACAGCGCATCGGCGTGACGCCCGTCTGCCCCCAGATACCAACCACGCACACCACGGTCTTCGTCGGTTGCGCTCACAACAACCGCGCCGGCGCCGTCTCCGAATAGCGAAGACACCGTTCGGCCCGCGGTGGAGAGATCCAGTGCTGCCGAGTGAGTCTCCGCCCCTACTAAGAGCACATGCTTGAGGCGGCCGGACTCCACCATGCTCGTTGCCGTCCCTAGGCCGTACAGAAACCCGGAGCACTGATTGCGAATGTCGAGGGCGGGCACGAACTTCGGCTGCTCCCCGGAGCAGACTCCCAGCTTCTCTTGCAAGTACACCCCGGAGCCGGGGAAGGCGTGATCCGGCGACAGGGTCGCGAACAGGATCATGTCCAGATCCGTCGGCTGGATGCCGGCGCTCTCAATGGCGTCTTTCGCCGCGTGCAGCGCCAGGTCGCTGGAGCCGATGCCTTCTTTTGCGAAGCGACGTTGCTCGATGCCGGTGCGCTTGACGATCCACTCGTTCGTGGTGTCGACGCCGTACTTCTCACGCAGGTCGTCGTTGGTCACCACCTCTGGCGGCACATAGAACCCAGTTCCCGAGATGAATGCGTTCGGCATCGTGAGATCCACATACGTTTCCCTGGGCGCGGGGCAAAGGATCTCGGTCAACGCCCGGACTTCTGACAGGAATTTCCGGGGCTTCGGCCGAAAGGGGGGGCGAGGCGTGCGAGTTAGGACGACAGCCGCTGGTGCAATTCCTTCGCTTCCCCGGCCAACTCTTTCGGCTGAGCGTGGCTCAAGAGTTCCCGCGCACGCTGCCGCAGCTTGCTTGCGCGGGGCAGGTCCGATTGCTCCACAGCGAGCAAAGCGCGCTGCTCCAAGAGCTGGGCCGCAAGCACGACTTTGTCGCCACCTCCAAGCAGGAGGGAAACCGATCGCGTGTCCAGACGGTCCATCCCCTGAAAGATGCCCAGCGCCGACTCCGCCGAAGCCAGCTCTGCTTCGACCTGTTCAGCTTCATCTTTGCGATTGAGCTTCGCGATGCGCGCAAGGGCCTCAGCAAGTTGCTGGATCAGCCGCCCAATGAAGTCCTGACGTAGCACCTACTTCTCAATGACGCGGTTGGCGCCCAAGCGCCACTTGCCACCCTTCAAATAAACGACGGCCGAACCACGAATTCCTTCAACGTCATACTCGTAGCGCAAGCGAGCCGAGTCACCGTCGCGTTCGATGCGTGTGAATACAAGCACTGCTTCCTTCTTCGAACTCGGTTTGTCCACGAATTTCACGTCGTGACCGCCCTTAGTCAGCTTCAGCTTCTCAGGCAGATCTGGAGCGTGGATCTTGAGCGGGAGGCGACCTTGCTTCGTGAGATGGAAGTAGCGATCCAAATCCGGATCGTCCAACACCTGCTGCATCACGAGCTGCAGCTCCGCTTCGCTGAGCGTCGCGTTGCCGCTCGCGCTGGTACCTTCCACCTGCGCTTCGTCGCCTGCCCCGGGCGGCGGATCGTCTGCCTGCGCTTCGCTTGGCTCGGACGGCGCGTCCGACGTTGGTGTTGCTTCCTCCGGCGTGGCTGTCACCGGTTCCGCGGGCGGCGCCGCACCACACGCAACTAGGAAGACCGCTGCTGCCAAACTTGCTCGCCCCATCATGGTCGCGAGGTTATCACGGCGGCCAGCACGCGCACATGTGCCGAAGCTCTGGGCTGCGCGAGCGCTGAAGGCGTCGCGCTCAACCCTTGAATCGGTGTTCGCAAACGGCGAATGGCGCCAACCATTCGCCGAAGCGACAGTACAGCCAGCGCGGCGCGTCCATGTCCTTGAGCACCACGCCGCCGTCTCCCGTGAAACGCAGGTACTCAGGGGCTTCCTTCTTTGGGCGCCACTCTCGCTCTGGAGCAGTGCCGCTCCAAAATCCGTCGTGCTGCAGGCCCAAGTCCAACCGGCGATCCGTAGCTGAACTGCCCGGAGCTGTATCCCAAAGGCTGGAATGATCCTGAAGGTAGCGCTCGAACCACAACTTCACGCCCTGGTCCTCGATGCTTGCCAGGTACTGCCCCGTGTTTGCGTCGAATACCATGTAGGCAGGATAAGATTGCGCCACGAGCAAGCGGTTGTCGATGAAGAACGCGGTTAGCCAATTGCTTCCGAATGGCACGGCGATGCGGTGCCGCACCTTCAACCCGACTGCGTCGGCGATCACGAGTTTGATCTCTTCTTCTTTTTGATTGGACGAGTAGGCCGCGACGGTCTTGCCGTCGAAGCTCATCACGCCGTTGGCAGTCCAAGATTGCAGCGTCGCGAAAGCTGGTTCGACTAGCTTGCGTGGCGGCACTGCGAGGCGTTTGAGAGCGGCCACGGACGCGCGCGTTTCGCCCGCAGTCCCGACGCTGACTCCACGCAATGCGGGCGGTCCCACCGGCTTGTCTCGGGGCCCACGCGGCAATATGCGACCTGTGTCCAAGTGCAAAGTGGTTAGCCCCTTGGGCGTTTGCACGAAGGCAAGCCGCCGAGCTGCGTTGACGGATAGCCGGACGTCGGTAAGAGTCCGAAGCGCCGGCAGCCGCACCCGAATTGGCGTGCCTCCACGCAGTGGGATCAGCTCGACGGTCGCAGGCTGCGCTCCTTTAGAGCCGGAAAGCACCACTACGGTGCCGCCCTTCTCATCAAAGGCGCAGCCGTCAGCCCGGGGAATGTTCACCACGACGGCGCCGCGGACCGCGTCGACAGCCACCACGCCCGCGGGCCCATCTTCCGGCGGTGCGCACGCGGTCCAAAAACGTCGATCCACGCTGCGATGCGCACGAAGCAGAGCCGCTGTGCCGATCGATGTGTTCGTCTTGGGCACGACGTCTTTACCGCCCGCCGCTTCCTGCACCAGCAACCAGTTTTGATCTGCTACCACGACGCGGCCACCCGCAAGCGCTGCGTGGTGTGACGCCTTGGGCAACTCGCGGGACGGATTGTCAGGCGATCGATACACGCGGCCCTCGCCATCCGAACTGGTAACGATGGTGCCGCCGGGTGCAACGGACACAGCTGGAGCGGACGTTGTCCCGTGTAGCAGGCGCAGTGCGCTCCCAGAGGGCATCCGGGACGGCTCTTGGGTCCCGTTCAGCCCAACGACGGTCGCTATAAACTTACCCTGAGGAAGCACGTTGGCGACGGCAACGACAGTGGACAAGTCCAACATTTCCAGCTGCTGGGTCGCCCGGAGCGCGACCACTTCTGCGCTGGTGCCCGTCGCGCGTTCGTAGGCGAGCAGCGCCGTGTCCAGTGCCGCGCGCTGCTCCTTGGAGGACAGGCCCCTTGCCGCTTCCGTCGCCTCCCGCGCAATCACGAGAGCGTCCCGCGGCTTCGGTGGCGTTCGCAGGATGCGAGCTGCATGTTGGCGGCCTGGGCTCGAAACAGTTTTGGATGCGTGCACGAGCTTGGCGGCGGCCAAGAGCGCCTCGGCATCCTGAAGTTGCTCTAGTATGGGCAGGCGCGCTTCGGTCAGCGCGATCTGCGCATCACCGCAGCCAGCTGCCCCATGCTGCGAGGCATGTAGCGCGTCTTCCAGACGGCCAGCATCCCGCAGTTCTGTCACGCGCTGCACTAGTGCAAAGAGCTCCCGGCGACACTGCGCCGGCTTTTCAACGGGTGCCAACGAACTCGGTGCGTTTGCCACGCCGGGGGGCCCGCTCGCCCCGCCACCGCAGCTCACCGCCAGGAGCACCCACGAGAAGTTCCAAATTGGGCGCCAACTCATGATCGCCTATTAGACATCGGCGGTTCTTCCGTGGCTACCGCGGGCAGTTTGTGTACTCTGGCTGCGTCAACAGGAGGCGAATCATATGCAAGGTGGTTACGGAGGTGGACCTTCAGGCTGGGGCGGCGCACAGGGAGCGCAGGGCCCACCGGGAGCACCGGCAGGTTACGCGGCACCCGGAGGAGCCCCGGGGCCGGCCGCTGGTGGCAGCTACGAATTTACTTCCGAGCAAGACGCGAAGATCGCCCGCTTGGGCAACGTCTTGGTCTTCTCGGGGATCTTGCAGATCATCTGGGGCCTCGGCCAAGGCACCACCAGTTGGGTCTTCGGTCTCGGGCAGTGGCTGTACAACGCGCCCATCTCCCTCGCGCTCATCATCATCGGCATCATGTTTTGCTTGACGGGCGCGTCCTTCAAGAAGATCCAGAGCACCCAAGGCAACGACATCCAGCACCTAATGGAAGCGGTCGGCAAGCTCACTGCCGCCGGCATGATCCAGATCGCTGGATTCATCATTTCGATGCTGCTGGGTGCAGTGATCTTGATCCTGATCTTCGTCGTCGGCGCGATAGCGCTCGTGGCGAGCTAGCTCCGCTCCCGTGCCGCGCCCCTTCGCGTAGTACCTTGCCTGCGTTTCGTATGCTGCATCGGTTCCCTGTCCTTTGGCTCTCGGCTGCGGCGCTGCTATCTTGCAGCGCCGCGGAAGACCCGTCCGCGCCGAAGGTGGCGTCGGGCTTCGACATCGACGAACCGCCGGGAGTGATCGGGCAGTACGACGGCAAAGCCGATGACATCGTTTGCGCAAAGTACTCAGGCGGAGCGCTGAGCGGCGACGATCTGCTTGTCCTTGTGAACAAATCTGTGGAGCAGCAACTTGCCTCGAGTTGGGCCCCCAATGACTTGCTGGGCATCGAGTCGGCTCTGATGATGCCAGGGAGGACCGGGGAACTGCGAGGCCCGGTGCTGCAAGCGATGCGCGACATGTTCGCCGATGCGAGCAGCGCGGGGCTCAAGCTGGGAGTGCGCTCGGCCTACCGCTCGTTCCGCACGCAATGCATCACCTTCGACTATAAGGTGCAGCAAAACGGCCTGGAGCACGCCAAACAGTTCAGCGCGGAACCCGGGCGTAGCCAGCACCAGCTCGGAACCACTGCGGACATCACTGCCGAAGCGCTGGGCTGGGATCTGGCTCAAAGCATGGGTGGCAAGGCGGAAGGCCAATGGCTCGCCGCAAACGCTCACCGCTTCGGCTTTGCGCTGAGCTACCCCGAAGGTGAGGAAGCCACGACCGGCTACGCCTACGAGCCCTGGCACTTTCGCTACATCGGTGTTTCGGCGGCGCTGGAAATGTTCCAGGCCGGCCTGATCCTGGAAGAGTATTTGTCGCGTTGCCAGGCTGGAGACTCTGCTCTCAGTTGCGAACGCGAAAAGTTCCCGGAACCGATCCCGAACGACATGTTCATTGGCGGCCCCTGCACCGAAGATGCCGACTGCGCGGGCATCGGCGCAGGGGCGAGCTGTCTGAGTGCTTATCCAGCGGGGTATTGCACGCTACCCTGTGACAAGTACTGCCCAGATCGCCCGGGCATGAACTCCGCGACATTCTGCGTGGGCGAAAGCGGCAAGGCCACAGGACAGTGCCACAGCCGCTGCGATCAGAAGATCTATCCGGGCACTGGCTGCCGCCTTGGCTACAGCTGCGTGAGCGCGGACCGCCCGGACGCTTCGGCCAGTGGGAACGTCTGCATGCCCACGCCGTGAGCGGCCTTGACGCTGGCGCGCGGCCGGCGACAACTACCTGGCATGGAGTTTCGCTTCCTCGGCCGCAGCGGCGTGCGTGTGTCGCGCCTCGCGTTTGGTACCATGTCTTTTGGCGGCGACGCCGACGAGTCCACTTCGCGGGCACTCTTTACCGCGTGCCGCGACGCAGGCATTAACTTCTTCGATTGCGCAGACGTCTACAATAAGGGCCGCGCCGAAGAGATCTTGGGCCGCTTGGTTGCGGGCTGTCGCGATGAAGTCGTTGTGGCCACCAAAGCGTACTTTCCGACCGGCAAAGACGAAAACGCCCGTGGCAGCTCACGCTATCACTTGGTGCGTGCGGTGGAGCGCAGCTTGTCGCGACTGAATACCGATCGCATCGACGTCTTCTTCCTTCACCGTCACGATGACGCCACACCCCTCGAAGAGACTCTCTACGCCCTCGACCTGTTGGTGCGCAGCGGTAAGATCCTGTACCCAGCCGTCAGTAATTTCTCCGCTTGGCAGGCGGCCCGGGCGGTTGGCATTGCGGAGCGACGCGGCTTCGCGCCGGTCGTCGCGATGCAGCCGATGTACAACCTGGTCAAGCGCCAAGCCGAGGTCGAAATCCTACCGCTAGCGCAGGCGGAAGACTTGGCCGTGCTCTCCTATAGTCCCCTCGCCGGTGGTCTGCTCTCCGGCAAATACGGCGCGTTTGTCCGCCCGGCAGGCGGACGCCTGATGGAAAACGCGATGTACCAAACGCGGTACGCCGACAAGCAGAACTACGAAGTAGCGGAGCGCTTCACGGCCCTTGCGCGTCGACTTGGTCATCACCCGGCAGCCCTGGCCATCGCGTGGGTCGCCGCGCACCCCGGTGTCACGGCGCCGCTGGTTGGCGCTCGCAATCTTGAGCAATTGAAACCATGCCTGGCGGCTGCGGACGTGCCCATGGCGCCCGAACTCTACGCGGAGATCGCCGCGCTCTCGCCGACGCCAGCGCCTGCGACGGATCGCAACGAAGAAGCGTCCGCGAACAACTACGGCACGCGCTGAGATTACGGGTAGGGGATTGCCTGCCCGGTTGCGTCCCAGACATTGCCAGTCACGGTCGGGTTCGGATCGTCGATCACCCACGGGCCGTATGCGGAATCGTTGCCGAAGCGGTTGTCGATGACCTTGGTATTCTTAGGAACGGTGCTGCCTTTGCCCCTAATGTTGAGCGTGTAGCCTCCGCCATAGAGCCAGTTGCATTCGATGGTCAGGTCCTCGGTGGCGCCACCGAGATCTCCTGTTTGCACCGCAGCGTTGCTGGCATCTTCGAGAGTGTTGTGACGGATGGTCACGCCCTTGCCACCCGTCGACTGTACAGCATCGTTGTGCTCACCAGGTGCGTTCGAAAGATCATGGACCCAGCAGTCTTCGATCAAGACATTAGAATCCGCTTTGAAACCATCCGCTGACCCGTGCACGTTCAGCCGGCGCGCCGTGTAGTTCGCGAAGGAAATCCCCGCTGTGGCACCCGTCTTGCTGGCTATTTCCGTGTCCTCGACCACCAGTCCGACGTTGTTGTTGTCGAAGTAGCGGATTGGGTAGTAGTCGCCCGATGTGATTCGACAGTTGCGGATCGTGACGTTGTCCGCCAAGACGGTCACCGCTCCGGCAATGTCCAGCCCTTCCACTATGGCCCCGTCTTGAGTCACTTGTATCGAGCCGCTGGCTTTCAACTGCACGCCGGCCGGGACGCCCGTGTTGCTGGGACCGGGCTTGGGCTTGCCACACGCAGTGCCCGCGCCGCCGCCGACGCCCGCGCCGCCCGCGCCGCCTGCGGCACCACCAACTCCGGACGCGCCCCCGCGCCCACCACCTCCCCCGGCACCCGCGCCGCCGCCGCTGCCGCCAGTGCTTCCCGCAGCGCCACCCGAACCGCCGACCCCCGCCCCAGCGACGCCACCGCTACCCGAACTTGAATTGTCCTCCCCTCCGCAGCCCGAAGCGAGAATCAGGAACAACGAGAACGCCAGGTTGGTGCGCGGCATCGTGCAGACACATTACGACAAAAGTTGCTCCGCGCCCAAGCGCAACAGCGCGCTACTTCGCGGGACTCGCCGCCTTGCCGCGCCACAGTCCACTCTTACCCGCAAGCCACACATCCGTGGCGCTGATGCCGCTCACATGAGCAAGCGGGCCAGTCGGTCCCCGTGCGCGCCGCCACGTACTTCCGTCGAAGCGCGCCGCCCCGTCGCTACCCACGAGCCAGACGTTGTTGGCGTCGGCGGCCCACAGCCCACTCGGCGCGCGCACGATTGCGGGCGCCGCGGTCCAGCTTGCGCCATCAAAGTGATGCAACGACCCGTTGGCGTCTGCCACCCACACGTCGCGATCACTCGTCGCCCACATGGCGCGTGCTGCCGAGAACGGTGCTTTGCCGCCAAAGGCTTCCCACTTCACGTCGTTGTGAAGACGCCAAAGTGCGGCGCTCGACAAGGCCCAGGCTTGCCCATGCGCCAACACGACCTGCGGCAAATCCGGCGGCGGCTGCGCTGTCTTCCAACCGGTCAAGCGTTTGATCAAGCAGATGTCGCCCACGCGACAGACAACCTCAGGATCCGCGTAGCCCAGGACACCGAAAAACGGCGTCTTGCCACCTCCAAGCTTGCCGATTTCGTCCAGCCCGCGTTGCCAACTACCACCGCGCCAGCGTCGGTACACGCCCTCGGCCGTTGCCCCGCTTCCGGCGTAGCCCATCAGCCGCGGCTTATCGTCGCGACCGAAGAAGATCTGCACGCTTTCTGTTTCCATGCCCGGCGCCGGTAGCTTCTTGAATCCGCCGCCCTCGTCCAGCCACACATCGTCTCCGATGGCCGCAGCACGTCCGGACTTGCCGTAGCCCACGAAATGCACCGGCGCTTCGAGCACGCGTTCAAAAGTGAGCAGGGACTCCTCGGGTGCCGCCGGCGGGGAAATCGGTGTTTCTGGCAGCGCACTCGGAGTGGCGGCCGTCGTCGCCACAACTGATGGCGCCTCGTCCGCCACCGGCCGGGCCGCGGGCAGTGCCGGATCTGGTTTGGCCGGCGCGCACGCACCCGCAACGCACAGGAGCACGCTCAAGAGGTTCCGCGAAGTTCGCCACATCACGCGCATCCTAGTGGGCTGTCTCGTGAGGAACAATCCTTCGGACCCCGCGCGGTGGGCTTCGCCCAGCCGCGCCGCTTTCTGACACACCGCACTAGCCGCGGGCATTACGCGCGTTCAAGGGCGCGTCACAGTTTCGGGAGCTACCGCGATGGACCTGGCATGCGGCCAATATACGCAGTGTTTGGGCTGACGTTGATTGCGGCAGCGGCAGGGTGCCCCGCGCGCCCAACTGACACGATGGCGCGTGCGCCGGACTTGGCTCCTAGCCGGCCGCGCCTTGCAGAGAGTGATGCGGGTCCCGCAACGGGACCCCAGTCGAGCGACGCGTCCGCGGCGCGACCCGACGCGCCTCGGGGCGTGCAACAGCCTCTGCTGAATCCGGGCATGCAGGAACTATGGAGCACATCCGTCCGCAAGAAGGTTGGCGCTAACGCCTGTGACGCTGCCGAAGACACGGTCGCTCGCGCCGCCAGGGCCGTGCTCGAGCAAGCGCCGGCGCGCGTCACGATCTCCAAGCCATGGAATCGAGCGCAAGCCCCCCGACACCTCGCGCGCATGCAAGAACGCTTCGCTTTGACAGCGGCGGAAAAGAGCTTGCTTCGAAAGAACGGCTTTGTCGTCGCGGCACGGCTTGCGCAGCCAGGGTTTACCCGCGCGTTTCACGAAATCCACCAGTCTCAGCTACCGGTCTACGTATCCGTGGACGCGATCTTCCACGCGGTGTTCAAGAGCCACGAACAGATCGTGTCGAGCATCGAGATGGACTTGGCGGACAGACAAGGGGCGCTGCTGACGGCCATGCACACCAGCCTACCCGCGGCAGCGCCCAACTGGCCCAAGCAGACGGCCGAAGACGTCGATGTGTACTTGACCGTCGCGCGCAGTCTGCTGGCGGACAAGAAGGTCGCAAGCAGCCTTGGACACGACGCCGTCGCAGCGCCGCTGGTCGCAGCCGCACGTCAGGCAAACACGGGGCTGACCACGGTCTCGTTGTTCGGACGACGGCGCGTGGTCGACTTTTCCGCCTTTGCTCCCCGGGGCTACTACGCCACCGCCTTTGAGGGCGCGCTGGCCCCGTACTTCCGCGCGTCGATGTGGCTCTCGCGCCTCGAATTCAATCTCGTGTCTCGCGCAAGCCGCAGTTCAGAGCCCGGCATTGTGCCAAACCCGGCGGAAACACCCCGGGAAGCCGTTGCCGCTCTCGCCCTGGCGGAACTCGCGCAACGAGTCGGCGTGCTGGCAGACCTGGACGTACTCGAATCGGCCTGGGAAGGACTTGGCGGAAAGCGCGAAGACGTATCCATCCGCCAGCTCCTCGCATTGCGCGGCAAGGCGCAGATCTCGAAGCTGGTCATCCCAGACAGCGCCGACGCGCTACGTGCCGCTATTGGCGGCGGTCACGCGCGCACCGCGCGCATTCACTATATGCCCCAGGGTTCCACGCCGCTGCCCGCCATCAGCACGCTGCTCGGGCCGCGCATCCTGCCCGACGCCGTCGCGCTAACTCGTGTGACCCACGCCGATGTGGCAGGCCGCGATCTGCCGCGCGCCGCCGATGTCGCATTCTTGCTGGGTCACGATCGCGCCGCTCACTACTTGCGGGCCGACTTTGCGCAGCATGCAGCGCTGCGGACCCACCTAGATACGGGTCGCAAGACCCTGGCTCAAGAGGTCGCGCCGGGCATGTTCGGCGCCTGGCTGGAAGCTATCCGTCGCCTTGGCGATGAACCCCAGGGGCAAGTGCCGACATATACCAAGACCGACGCCTTTCGAGACGCGCGCATTGCGAGCGCCGTTGCGGCATACGGGCAGCTGCGTCACGGGGCCGTCTTGGTCGCCGGACAACCTTACAGTGAAGGTGGCTGCGAAATCCCCGACGGATACGTTGACCCGGTGCCCGAGGTCTACGCCAGGCTCGCCGAGTATGCCCGCCGCGGTCATCTGCTGGCGACCCGCGCCAAACACAACTCGGGAATGACGTACTTCGCACGACTGGAGCAAACGCTGTCGGTCCTCACTGCAATCGCGAAGAACGAGCTAGCAGGACGCGCACTCTCGGAGGCCGAAAAGCGTTGGCTGGCCATGATCGTCGAAGTGGAGCCGCCATCATCCGACTCCGCGGGCAGCTACAATGGCTGGTACTTCGACTTGTTCTCGGACATAGACACGGCCTTCGCAGAAGAGAACTTTGTGGCCGATTGGGCGACTGGTTCCAATACCGGCACTGTGGCCGCGATTGGCGCGGTCGCTCCGCGACTGGGGCTGTTCGTTGTGGATCAAAACGGCCCACCACGAGTCTTTGTGGGCCCCGTCGCCCACGCCTTCGAGATGCGCCAGCCGCTGGCCAAGCGCCCCAAGGACGTTGACAAGATCGCGAAACGACATCGCATCGCCCCCTGGCTTGCCAGTCACGTGGCGCCAGCACCTCGCGCTCCGGCTTTGAAAGTAGTCGGCGTGGGGGTCGACTACGTAGACGACAAATCCGTGCACCGTTTCGCAGTCCAGAGCTCTGCGCCGATCCAAGTTGAGCTTCTCGATCACCATCGAGGAGTTGTGGCCCACGGCCGCGGTGGTGGCTCGGGCGCGTTCATGCTGCTCAGCGTCGCTTCCACAGCAAGTAGCACGGCCGAACGCGTGCGCATCCGGGCCGGCGGCTTTTCCTGGGAGACAAGCAGCGAGGCGATGGGCGGCATGGTGCACCTTTCCACCCAGCAGGGCGCGGAGCCAGACCCGCAGGCTGTTTACGATCTGCGGCAGAAGCTCACGCAGCTCTTGCTTCGCCCCCACATAGGTACACCGGCTCGCCGCGGGTCGAGCATGTGACGCCGCCCCGGCTCCTATAGAAACCCCTCGAGCGCCTGCGCAAGCACCACCAAGCCACACGCCGCGGAGAAACCAACGGCGAGAGAAAAATGCCACAACGTCCGGGCATCTATCTCGGCTTCGGAGACTAAGTAGACGGTGCAGCCCTCGCCAAAAACTGGGACCATGGGCGCTTGTCGATAGCCCGCGACGCCTTCCGCCGCGCGCACCCACGTCGGCTTGCCGATCACGTAGGCGTCCTTGCCTTCCTCAATCACCACCAGCATGTCGGCTTTGTCCAAGGCATCTGCGCCGTCACCCTTGTGCTCCTCTGCGTCTGCGGGTTTCCCGGCGTGCTCTGGATCCGCGGCGTTTGCGGCGGTCGCCATGCTTGAGGCGTCCTCCGCTTCGACGTTCGTATGGCGGTACGAAGCGTCTTCGATCTGGATGGTCGCCATTTCGAGCAGCACTGACCCGGTTTCCGTTTCCAAGTGCGCGTATCTGGGACCGTGCAGTTCTTGGTTTCCAACGACATACCAGGCCGCAACTTCGGACGCATCGAAGCCCGGTGGCACCTCTGCGGGCGCCGCAGCGCGCACGGTTCCACCGATCTCGACCTCGTGTTCGAGCGTTTGATCGTGCCTTAGCGACTTCGCCCGCGCGAGACGTCGCAGATGCTTCCAGGCGTCATGACCGAATACCGAGAGGGCGATCAATGTGATGACCAGAATGATCACCGTAGCGCCCCCCGGGACCAGTCTTGATAGTCCGAACAAGATCCCGCCGAAACACCCTGCCCAGACGAGCTTGCCAAAGGTGCTGTCCGCGGCGAAGGACGCCATCACAGCCAGCCCCAGAGAAAGCACGATGTCCCTGGCCAGCTGTGGCGCCCATACCGACGGAATCAGCGTCACCAAGAGCAGAAAGATGAAACCGCCGTAGTCATCCCGTTTCAGCCTGCGCCCCTTAACAAAGAAGAATACCGCCACCAGAACGATGACTACGGAAAGGCCAAAGCGAATGCTCACGCGGGTGCAGCCTGCCAGAGCCAAGGCAGAGCCGCTAGTAGAGCTGCCCTGCACAGCTCACTCGAAACCAGTTACGCTGGCGTTCATGCGCGCCGTTGTCTGCCACGAATTGACTGGACCAAAAGGACTCCGCATCGACGACGTTGCTGAGCCTGAAGTCGGCGCGGGGGACGTGCTGATCGAGGCACGCGCCATCGGAGTTAATTTTCCGGATCTGCTGGTGATTCAAGGCAAGTACCAGTTTCAGCCAAGCGTGCCCTTTGTGCCCGGTGGCGAAATGTCGGGTGTCGTCGTTGCCGTCGGCGCTGGCGTCAGCTCAGTAAGACCCGGAGATCGTGTGGTCGCGCTGATGCTGTCCAACGGGTTTGCGGAGCGTGCCGTGGTGCCGGCACCGGCCGTGATCAAGCTACCCGACGCGGTCAGTTTTGAAGACGCCGCGGCGTGCCTGTGGACCTACGGCACGACCCACTACGCCCTGCTGGAGCGTGCCCAATTGCGTCGCGGCGAGACGCTGCTCGTCCTGGGGGCTGCGGGCGGCGTCGGACTCTCTGCAGTCGATCTAGGCAAACACCTCGGCGCACGTGTGATCGCGGCCGCATCCAGCGACGAAAAGCTTGAGCTGTGCAAAGAGCGGGGTGCGGACGCGGTCATCAACTACTCGCGGGAAGACCTCAAAGCACGCGCCAAGGAGCTTTCGAACGGCGGAGTGGACGTGGTGTACGACCCCGTTGGAGGAGCACTCGCCCAAGGCGCCGTGCGGTCCATGGCGTGGGGTGGGCGCTACTTGGTGATCGGGTTTGCGTCGGGAGACATCCCCGAAGTGCCGCTCAACGTTGTGTTGCTCAAGAGCTGTCAGATCGTCGGCGTGTTCTGGGGCGCCTTCGCCATGCGCGAGCCAGAGCGGAATGCCAAGAACATCCAAGAAGTCCTTGAAAGGATCGGCCAAGGCAAGATCGCACCCAGTATCGACGCGACGCTGCCCCTAGAGCGCGCTGCGGAGGCACTGGAGCGCTTGGAAGCGCGAAAGGTGCGCGGCAAGTTGGTTCTGCTGCCCTGAGCCGACGCGAAGAGACGGAGCCAATGGCCGGAGAGGACTACAAACACCAGCACCGCGGAGACCGGGGTGCTTACGAACGCTACCTGGCTGGCATGGACGTTTCGATGCGTCAGAAAGTGGCGCTCACCGCTGCGCACTTCTTGTGCATTGGAAAGATCGCGGACCTGGGCATGGGCTCCGGTAGTGGGAGCCATGCATTCGCGCAGTTGTACCCCGGACTCGAAGTGGTCGGCGTCGATGTGAACGACGAAATGGTTGCCATGGCGCGGGAGCGCTTCCAGTTGCCGAATCTGAGCTTCCGGGTTGGTGACATCGCCGAGCAGGTATTCGAGGCAGGGAGCATGGATGGCTTGCTCAACTCCTCAGTGTTGCATCATGTGACCTCCTTCAACGAGTACGAGCACACGGCCGCGGTACGCGCCCTGGAGGCGCAGGCTGCGCAACTGGCGCCGCACGGCGTGCTGGTCGTGCGAGACTTTGTCGACCCCGGACCCGCAGTCGTCGTGCTCGAATTGCCCGAAAGTGATGGCGACGACAGCGAGGACCCGGCAACCTGTTCCAGCGCCGCGCTGCTCCGACGTTTTGCACGGGAGTTTCGCAAGCTTTCACCACAGCCTGGATTCGCGTATCGCGCGTTGCCTGCCGCCCCGGACGGCCTCGCGCGCTTTTCCCTCAGCCACAAGCTGGCGGCAGAGTTTCTATTGCGCAAAGACTACCGCGCCGACTGGGATACAGAGGTTTTGGAGGAATATACCTTCCTCACGCAGCAGGAGTTCGAGGCGGCTTTCGCGCGGCTGGGGCTCCGCGTGCTGGCTTCTGTGCCAATCCGTAATCCTTGGATCGTGCGCAATCGTTTCGAGGGCAAGGCCCGGATTTTCGCCGGAGACGGCGTTGCCGCGCTTGAGTTTCCCGCGACGAATCTACTCATCGCCGGCGAGAAGGTGCCCCAGCGAGAAGGCGTGCGCTTTCGGGAGCTGACGCGGTCGGCGCCGACTGGGTTCCTGAAGCTCGAACACTTCCAGCATCAAAACTCAGGCAAGGTTCACGATCTGGTGTTCCGTCCAAACCGCACGTTGGACGTCGTGCCGTACTTCGAACTGGACGGAGACCTTTCCGTGCTCGCACGGCGCAGCTACCCGCGCCCCATCCTGCAATGCTCCCTAGACAGCGCATGTGCGAGTCTCGACGGTAGCGCGGCCGTTGGCTATGTCACAGAACCGCTTTCAGTCGTTCAAGCAGAGCGTCCCTTCGGGCAGAGCGTCGAACAACTCCTCATGAGCGTGGCAGATCTGTCATCCGAGCGTATCCTACGCATGTTCCCGGGCAGTGTGTATTTCCCTTCTCCGGGTGGGATCCAAGAGGAGGTACGATCCGCGTTCGTCGAGATCGCGCCGGTGTTCGTAGAGCGCGCCATGGACGATACGTCGGGCTGCAGCACCAGCGGACATGTGCGCGCCGTGAACGCACACCAAGTCCTACGTGCAGCGCAGGTGAGTGGCCTACCGGACGCACGACTCGAACTCGGCGTTTACGAACTCTTGTCGCACCTTGGGCAGAGCGTCGGGCCTTGGATCGGCGAAGAGGTTGCGCTCGGGCCCGCGCCGAACGCGCAGGTGTGCGCCAGCATCGACTCGCTGCTGCGCCCTGAAGCGCGGCGGCTCTTCTGCAAGAGCGGTCCCTCCACCGCTCCGTTTCTCGAACTGCACGCCGTGGAGTTCGAAGAACTTGCCAGCGACGGAAGCGTGCTGGCCAAGGTAGTTCGCGAGCTAGTGCTGCCAAGCCGACTCAGCCACAACACGGTCAGTGCGGCAGTGTTGTGCCGGGAAGACGGCCGCGTGTTGTTGGGTGTCGACGATATGGATCTGCCCGCGGTGCAGGCCTTCGAAGGGCGCAGTGACGTTTGGGTCACGCCCGCATGGCGTCTCCCCAGAGACGTTTGCAACCTGACGAATGCGCGTGAGTTCTTGAGAGAGCGCTTGCTGGAACAGCACGGCATCGAGTTAGGCGAAGTCTGGACTCTGGGAGGACGCTACTTTCCGTCAGCGGGTTTGACGCCGGAGGTGGTGTACCCCTTCGCCGTCGAAGTGCGCAGCATCGCGGCATCAGCGACGCCACTCTCCTTCTTCGATTTGGCCGAGCTGGTAGCGCGTGCAGAACAGATCGTGGACGGTCACTTGCGCATTTCGCTGTGGCGCGCGGCGCACGCTCTGGGCGTCGTTTCCTAGGCGCTACTCCCTGCCGGGCGGGCGGCTACTGCCCGGCTTTCGCGTGAATCGCGGGCCCTCACCGTCGTCGTCATCGCCAGACACGCGCCAAACGCTACCAGGACGCTAGGTCGTCATGCCACCGCGACAAAATGGTTGTACATTGCGTCCCCGTCGTGAGCGAGACCCGCAAATACAAACCTGTTGCCGACTTGGCGACGGGACCTCTGGGTAGCTTAAGTGTTGCGCAGGGTGCGGGGCGCGTGGTGCTGCTACGTCGGATCCTCCAAGCGCCTCCCTGGAACTCTGCATTGCTCGATGCGTTGAGCGCCTCAGCAAATCGTGCCAAAGCGCACCATCATCCGCGGCTGCTGGCGGTTGTCGACGTCGACCGCAAAGACACTGAACTCGTCGTCGCAACAGAGTACGTCGAGGGCGTGCCCCTCTCGCTCTTGCTGCAGCGGGCGCGACAAAAGCGATTGCGCGTGCCCACGGCGGCGGCATTGCGCATTGGAGAAGAACTCGCACGGGCGATCTTGGCCGCCGAAGAACTCTGCGCCAGAGACCCCGCACCCTGGGTCTTCGGCGGACTGCACCCGGAAACCATCGTCATTTCCAGCGGCGATGACGCGCTGATCGCCGACCTGGGTCTCGTCGGCTTCGAAGCGGCCCTCGACAGCGCCAGTTCTGCGGCCTATCGCGCGCCAGAACTCGGACATACCCAAGCCACAGGCAGTACGGCGGTGTTTTCCATCGGTGTGATCTTGTGGGAACTGCTCGCCGGCCGCGAAGCGTTCGATCAAAGCGCGGCCAGCGCGAGCTTGCCCGCAGTGCGCAACAAGGTGATTGCCGGCGCCACGCCACGACTCGATCAGGTCGTCAAAGGCATTCCTGCGCTGCTCACAGAAGTCGTCATGCAAGCCTTGCGTCCCGACCCGGGTGCCCGTTTTCCAACTGTGAAAGCGCTGTCTGACGCCTTGGCGGCGGTGCAACGCGACCGCGGCACGGGAGAGCTCGTGCGATTCATGACGAGCCTCGCCACGGACGTGCTCGAGGCGCAGCGTGGATCGATTGTGAAGAGTCAGGTGACCGTGGATTCCTGGCGCCCCACCATGCACGGCTTAGAGTCACAACCCCCGGTCGTCATTCCCAAGGCTCCACGGTTGATGGGACTCGCCGCGTTCGTGCCGGCTGAAAGTTCCGGCGAATCACAGACAGACTCGGGCCGGGCCGTCGACTCGCTGTTGAACGTCGACGTCGAGGTCGACGTCGACGCGGAGCCCATGCGGGTCGAGGTGCCCGCCAGCGCGCCGCTGGGAGGTCCTCGCGCACCCATGGGCACAGCCCCGCTCTTGTTGGTTCACAAATCTGACGTGAACAACCCGGTCGTCGACATAGCATCGCCCCAAACGGCACCCGCGCCGACGCCCCACTCTGCCGCGCCCAGCACGCCAGGGGAGGTGACGGCGTCTTTTGACGACGACTTCGAAGTTCCCGTGCGCCGGCGCTGGGGTCTTGTGGTGTTCGTCCTGCTCATGCTCTCCGGCGCAGTGGCGGTGGGCGTGCTCGCGTTCTTGAAGCAGCAGGAAGCCGCGCAGACGCCCCTCGCGGTGCCCAGTGCGCTGATCCCCGCGGACACCGAAGTCGAAGCCGAAGATGCGGCGACAACTGAGGATGCGTCGCCAGATCGGTCGAAGGAGCCCATTAAGCGAGCCCCCCGCTCGGCAGGGCGCGAAGTCCAAGCGCCGAGCGGTCCAGGCGCGTCCCCGATCGATGGCAAGAGCATCCTCGAACCTGGCCCGGACAAACCCACGCCAAGTGCTGCGCCGACGGGCCCAAGTCCGGGCCCCAACTCAGGGAGCGACAACCCGTACGCTGACCCGCAGGCGCCGGCGCCGAAGCCGAGCGTGGATCCCGTGTTGGGCTACTGAGTTGCGGCAAAGACTCGCAGATCTCTGCGCGCACCCGTGCGACGTGATAATGTTCGCTCATGCGGGGCATCGTGGTTGCGTTCGGATTGATAGCCGCGAGTGGCATTGCGGCAGCTTGTGCAACTACCGAAGATGACCTCGGCACTGCCTTAGACTCCGGGCTCGGCGGCAGCGGCGGTGTTGGGGGCTACGGCACCGGAGGCACACCGCTTACTGGAGGCACCGGCGGCACGACCGGCGGAACCGGCGGAACCAGCGGCAGTGGCGGCGTTCTGAGCGACGCCAGCACGGGCGGTAGCAGCAGCGACGCTTCCTCTGACGGTCCCGTGGACGCGGGGAATCCGAGCGGGTTTGGGCCCTGTGTCACGCACGCGGAAATCGCCAATCAGAGCGGGCCGTTCATGATCGGCTTCTGCGGCAACCCGTTTGCGTGTCTGCTCTGCACAGACGACGCGGTAAAACCCGGGGACATCGTGTGTTCGCCCAAATGCCTGTGCGTACCGTTGCCGCCGCTGTGTATCGACGATGCCGGGGCAGACAGCGGTGACGCCGCGTCGGACGCGAGCAGCGACGCACCTCTTGACGCACCCCTTGATGCACCCAAGGACGCGCCGCCGGGCTGACAACGGCAGTCTGGGCTGACTCGGCCCAAGGTGCTAGCCTGCGCGCCGTGAACAAAAACTCGACTGTTGGCGAATGCATGACCCGCTTGGTCCACACCGTGGGCACCGAGCAAACCATTTCCTTTGCCCTGGAGCACATGCAGGAAAACAAGATCCGGCACTTACCCGTGCTTCGCGGTGGGCGCCTGGTAGGCGTGGTAAGCGACCGGGATCTGGGGCTCGTTGCGGGCCTGAATGACGTGAACCCTGACAACACCAAGGTCGAAGAGGCGATGACGCCGGTACCCTATACGGCTTCGTCTGACACGACTTTGCTCGAAGTGCTGCAACAGATGACTGAGCACAAGTACGGATCCGTACTGGTCATGGACGGCACCAAAGTGTCCGGGATCTTCACCACCTACGATGTGGTGCTACTGCTGACGAAGTCGCTTCAGGATTGAGCGAGCGGGGCGCCACGTGCCGCCGAACGGTAGCCGCGTCAGGGTCGTTCTGAAGACACAGCCAAGTAGATGGTCTTGGGCGACGCAGGTGAAAACACGATGGCGTCATAGCTGTCGATGCCGCCCTGCCGTTGCTCGCTGACTTTTCCCGTTGCGTCCAAGCGGTACAAGAAGGACTCGCTGGTCAACCCACCCACGGGCGGCGTTCCGAAAGTAAAGTAGAGCGCTGCCGGGTCGACCGGATCCGGTGCGAGCAAGTTGCCGTTGAACAGCTTCGCTGTGGTTTTCTCGGCCTCCAGCGCAACGATGAACGTCTTGCCGCCGTCGGTCGACTTCCAGATGCGCCGTCCTTCGGGTCCAATTTGCTGCCCGTTGTGCCACCCGAGCTGAAAACCTTCGACCCACACCACACCGCCGTCCACGGGGGATACGGCGATGGAGAAAGCGTTGGCATAGGTAGCGTCTCCACTGGCTTCGACCCACAGCTTGCCGCCGTCGAAGGTCGTGAACGTGCCGTCTGTGATCGTGCCGCAGACGGCGTGGTCGATGTCGTTGGGATCGAACGCGACGGTGTAAAAACACTTCTTTGGTGCCGGACTGCCGATCTTTTGGAAACTCGCACCCTCGTCCTTGGAATCCCAGAGCTGCCCATCGTTGTCGGCGACGCGCAGCCAGGCGCCATCCGTGGGCGAGACTCCCATGCCGATGATGGAACCCGACGGTCCCTTCAGCACCTGAATCGCCTGACCCTTCACGAGGTACATCGGACTGGCGTTCATCTGATAGCCGTAGGCGCGTCCGCCAGGTGCAGCGTGCAGACGCGTTGTCGAAGCAGGCGCCGCGCCCAAATCCTTGTACGTACAACCAGCGTCCTCAGAGCGTAGGATCCGCCCGGCATGTTCGGCGACGAGCACATTCGGCGTATCGAGGGCCGCAAGCCCCCAGGTGTAGGCCACGCCAGTCAATGCGCCGTCTCCGGGCGCGATGGTGGCGCCCTCGTCCGACGTGAACCGCACGGCCCAAGTACCCTTCACAGACGTGCACGTTGGCGTCGTCCAGCCGGTCGCACCGGCGGTTCCCGACGCCCCCGCCGCGCCGGACGTGCCAGCTGCGCCCGCATTGCCAGCGGCACCGCCTGTGCCTCCAGCCGTACCGCCGGCGCCAGATGCTCCGGCACTACCGGATGCGCCAGCGCTTCCCGAATTGCCACCTGTGTTCGCGCCGTCTTCGGAGGAGTCTCCACAACCTGCAAGACCGATGGCGACAACGACACAAAGCGAATTCCAACGTGCTGACATGGGGCAGAGTGTGCCACGTTCACGGCGAGCTATCACTGACGCGTTGCAGGCGGACGCTTGCGAGCACCGATGCGATGAGCAGCGCGAAACCCACTCCAACGCAGGTGGCGCCCCACTGCAGCGCCGTTGCAGGTGCAGAAACAACCCCAATCTGCACCGCAAAATGCAGGTACGTCGTCGTCAGCGGTACCAGGATACTGCGCGCGCGCGCTTTGTAGACCATTAGCGCGACCACAGCGGTAAGCACCAGATCGAGGGCGAGCACATGAGCTGGCCAGGCACCTCCGGACCAACTGATCGTCCACAGTGCCAGATACATGCCAAACACGGCGGCCGAAAGCATGCGGACGCGCGTGCCAAGAGGCGCCAGGGTAAAGACGACGTGATAACGCGGCGCCTGCGGCGCATCAGTGTCGGGCGTTCGGTAAGGTCCACTGTCGACACGTGTGCTTGCGTCTTCACGGAACTTGTTCACGTGCCGAAAGGCGTGCAGCACGAGCACAACGGAGGCCATGCCAGCGCACAACGAAAGGGACGCGGGCGAAGCTAGCGCCGCGGCTCCGAGCGCCACGGAGATCGCTGCAAACACCGCCGCTTCACGCCGCATGAAACGCGTCGACAGTAAGAGCAGCGCGGGCAGCAAGAGCGGGAGCCTCAGTGCAGCTTCGTCCCTCCAGAACGCGACGTGGAACAGCAAGAGCACGGTCCACGCCACCCAGGTGCCACGAACCGCGCGTCGCAGGACCGTTTCGCTCCATGCATCCAGCGCGGCGGTGCTCTCTACTTTGCGAGACGTCCACAGCGCGATACATGCCAGCGCGAATAGCCACACCGTCACCAAAACGCTCGACGTTTCTGCGTCGCCACGCGCCATCACGTGCGGGGCCACGCCCAACCCAACGGCCGCAATCAGCGGAAGCGTCTGCGCGGACCGGGAAAGGCGCAAGTGCACCGCCCACGCCAGCGCACGTAGCTTCGCCCAGAACAGGAGCACCCACGCTGCACTGGCGACAACGCCAATCCGCCCCAAATAGGCGGAAGTTTCCGTATGCAGCGTCAGGTCGCATTGGTACAGCGCCGCCAGCAACGCGAGCATCACTCCGGGGCGACGTAGCCCAATGCGCGTCAAGATCGCCGCGCCACCGATAAGCGCAAAGGCGTATAGCTCGGCGATCGCCGCCACGCCCACCTGCCCGCCGGTCGATCCGGCTGCGACAAATCCCCGAGACAACAGCGACATCCCGCCCAGTACCAGGGCCGCACTCAAGAGGTACATCGGGTTGTATTGCACAAGCCAGCGGTGCAGCAGGCGGCGCCAAAAGGCGCGCGCGTCTTCGGCGGAAGCCTGGGCGGCTCGAGCACTGGTCGCCGCGGCGTGGGTATTCGAAGGGTTGGGTACGCCGTTGTTCGGCCTTGGGTGCGTCATCGGTTCCGGGCACCTGCAAAGGCAGTGCCGACCCGCGTGAACGTCTTCGGCGCGTGTCTTCGTCGATCCGCTCTGCAGCAAGGTGTCAGCTTGTCATCACGTGAACCACCTTGCGTCGAATCGTCAACCATCCCGCGCGAAGCGACACCTTACGCACACTCCGCAAAGTGGAGCCACAATACGCCAAGCGCGGAAGGAAAGAGGCACCGTGTCCCCCCAGGGTGACCTGGATCACAACCCTGTGGCAGACTCTGCGCTTCGCGAAGGGGAAATAGTGATGTGGCGAAAGCTTGTGGTGTCCTGCACGGTGCTGGGGTTGACGGTCTGGGCGTGCGGCTCGGACTCTGCAGATGAGCGCGCCAAGCTGGCCGCCCTAGGTCAAGGGTGCAGTATCAACTCCGACTGCGCGGATCCGCTCGTCTGCGCTTTCGGACGATGTCACGAAGAATGTGCGGACAATCGCGACTGCACTCCCCCCGCGCAGTGCGTGAAGTGGCAGGATGAAAAAGGCGTCTGCCAGCTCGACGACGAAATCGACTGCGGCGCCACCCAGAGCTGCGTCGGCAAACAGGTCTGCAGTGCGCAGGGCAAGTGTCATGATTTCTGTGCTCAAACCTCCGACTGTCTGCAGTCACAGATCTGCGTCGGCACATTCTGCGAAGACACCGCCGGCGGAACCGGCGGAACTGGCGGAACTGGCGGAACGGACGCAAGCGCGGGCAGTTCCGGCACTGGCGCAAGCGCAGGCGCCGGCGGGAGCAGCGGCAGTGGTGGCAGCGCCGGGGGCACGGGAGCGACGGGCGGCGCGGGCGGAACGGGCGGCACCGGTGGAACAGGTGGAACGAGCGGCACGGG